>DAHUXR010000029.1 GCA_027307045.1 Acidobacteriaceae bacterium | reverse complement strand
AATGCCAGGTTGCGAGGTAGGCTTTAAAAAGATTTCAAGATTGGGGACCCTGCTGGAATGACCCAGCCCTTTCTAGTCTTTCATGGCTGAACATTATGAGACTGATTAAGGTGTGTCAATAATGGAGATCACTTAGTTGTCTCGTCCAACGATATTTCATTATGGAATCTAGACGTCACTACCGGGCGCTTATATTTAAGGCCGGACCATCACGGGATAATCAAGGAGGCTTAGTATGCTACCCACGAGCTGTCGACAACGAAGATTCCGACTGACAGGCAGGTGCCAGTGGGTCAAAGTTCACTTGTTTGAGATTTGTATCCCTACTGCCCCACCTGAAATGCCAGAGCGGAAACAGCCATCTCATATTGGTACTTAGCGGTGACAGTACTGATTTCAGCCTCTGTTTGCTGCAACTGGGCCTGACTCAGTTCCACAATGGAACTTAACCCGAGATTGTAACGCGCCTGAGCCAGGTTTAGTGACAGGGTGGCCTGGCCAAGAAGCTTGGCGGCCACATTTTCGCGTTCAAATGCGCTGTTTACGTTCAGGTACGCTACGCGCACTTCGCGGACCACGCTGTCTCTCAGGTCACGCACGCGTTCAGCGGCGGCTCGGGCCTGGTCCTTTGCTTCCGCGGCGCGAGCACTAAACAGGAACCCATTAAATACCGGTATATGAATATTGACTCCAATAGCGCCATAAGCATTGGTCCCAAGGCGCTCACTGGCAACCGGCGTCACGCCGGTAGTTCCCAGCGCGGAGATGTCAGGTAACTGTAGCCTTTCTTCCGCGGTCATCAGATGTTCCGCCGAGCCTTGCTCCAGTTGAAGAGCTTTTACGTCCGGACGATTTGCCAATGCCTGCTGAATAACTTCATCAATCGTACCGGAGAGCGGTTGAGGAGCGGCAACATCCACTAATTCAAACGGCTGCTGGTTCGGCAAGCCGAGCGCTTCAGTGAGGGTTGCATAAGCTGCGTCGCGATTGCTTTTCGCGTTCACCAGCAGCAGTTGCGCCTGGGCCAGGGAGACACTCGCGAAGCTTAAATCAAGCGCCGACCGCAGTTTCGCTTTTTCCAGGGCGTCCACCTGATTCACAAGCACCTGTCTGGATTGGACGGTCTGGTCGGCAACCTTCACCAGAACGTCAGTTGAGAGCGCGTCATAAAATGCCTGATCAACGGCAAAAACGATTTGCTCGCGGGTGGCCAAAGCGTTTTGCTGTTGTGCCTGGGCATGGAGGTTAGCGGCCGAGTTCAGATTGCTTGTACGTCCAAAATCAGTAATCAACTGGCTGGCCACCAGGCCGGCCCCGGCGCGATCAAAAACGCTGGGATTATTGAGGGCCCCGGCGGTAATCCTGTTGCCGTCATGGTAGGTGGTCACGCCGGTGCTGTTGAAACTGATCGTGGGAAAATAAGCCGATCGCACTTGGCGAGCCACTTCTTTTGATGCCAGGGCGCTTAATTGCGCGATGGTTATCCGGGGATGGTTTTTGATCGCCAGTTGCTCGGCATCATGCAGACTCAGTTTTGGAACCGCTCCCCCTGAAGCCTGGTTCGCCTGCGCGCCGTTCTGAACCGGAACCGCCGAAGTTCCCCCTTGCTCACTGCCGGTGTTCATCGCCAGTACCTGAGCCAAATCGATTTCAGCCGTGCTCAAGGAGGATGGCGGCGCATTAAAAGGGCAGCTGGCATTTTTCGCGCAATCCTGCTGCTGTTTCGCCGGCAAAGGGGCATTTACTTCCTGGGAAATCGCGAGCGAGCCAAAAATCAGAACGCCTAAGAACACAAGAAGCATTGAACTGATCAGTTTCATTGCAGACTTTTCCTCGAAAATAAACATTTTTTCTTGCGTCTTATTTCTGCACTGCTTCTTCACGCCGGTGAACGAGCAGGTACGCGGCTGGAACCAGGAATACCGTAACCACCACCGATACCGTGAGACCGCCGATAATGGCCCGGGCCAACGGAGCATATTGCTCACTGCCGGCTTCAAGAGCCAGAGCCATGGGAATAAGCCCCAGAATGGTGGCCAGCGATGTCATCAGAATGGGACGAAGACGCAGGCGGCAAGCCGTGGCTACAGCTTCACGGATAGGCTTGCCTTCTTTTCTGAGAACGCGCGTAACGTCGACAATCAAAATACTGTTGGAAACCACGATGCCTGTCATCATGATGACGCCCATCAGGGACATTACGTTGAGCGTGGTATGCGTCAAAAGCAGGATAAGAATCACGCCGGTAATTCCCGGCGGAATGGCAAGAAGAATAATCAAGGGATCAACGAATGACGCAAATTGGGCCATCAAAATCAGGTAGACCAGCACGACGGAAAGTATCAAACCGATTCCGAAGCTCTTGAATGACTGGCGCATCCCTTCCACCGATCCACGCACCGCTATGCGAACATTTTCTGGCCTTTTTGTCGCCGCGATAATCTTGTCAACGCGTGCGGCGAGCCCTCCCAGGTCTTCTGCGGCAGGCGAGACGTAAACGTCAATGACACGCCGGAGTTGATAATGGTCGACTTCCGTGGGCGATTGAATCGCCTTTATGTCTGAAACATCTCCCAGTTGTGTGGTGCTGATCCCATTGGCGGATCGCATTGGAATCTGTTTCAGATCAGCCATGGAACGAATCTGGGCGTCAGGATATTGGACCGTGAGCATGTAATCATTGCCCGTTTTCGGGTCCACCCAGTAACTGGGAGCAATCATCTGGTTGGACGTGAGCGCCGTGATCACATTGTCAACCACTTCTCTTGAGGAAAGCCCCAGCCGTGAAGCCATTTCGCGATTAACGTCCAGACGCAAAGCTGGATAATCCAGGTCCTGGGGAATGAGTACATCGCTAACTCCTTTGACCCCGCGAATCTGACGGGCCAGTTCAGCGGCGGTTGCATAAGCCTCATGCAGATTGTTGCCGCCCACCTGAATGTCAATGGGAGCGGGCAAACCTAGATTGATGACGGCATCCACCAGTCCACCTGACTGGAAATACGTGGCAAGTTCCGGAAGGTCCTCACCAAGCCTGGCACGCACGCGCCTCATGTATTCGTAACTGCCGATCTTGTGTCCTTCCTTCAAGCTGACTTGTACTGTGGCCGTATGCTGCCCCGAGTTGCTGGTGTACATGGAGGAAAACCCGGGGGTTACGCCGATATTTGAAACAATCATTCCCATGTCAGAGGGATCCACAACTTCACGAATTTCACTCTCAACCCGCTTCACATACTCGTCTGTGAGTTCGATTCGTGTGCCGGTTGGGGCCTTCAGGTTAATGACAAATTGCCCCGGATCAGTCCGTGGGAAAAAAGAAATACCCAACATCGGATAAAGCGCGAGACTGAAGACAAAGATCCCGATCACGCCGAGAACGGTGGCCGCGGGCCGTAGCAATGTTATTCCAACAGCCCCGTCGTAACGAGCCAGCAGATCGTTATACCTGCGATTGAACCAGTGAACAAAGTGTCCAAAAACAGACCGGCGGACATCATGTCCGCTTTCTTCATCCGCTTCCAGACGATGAATAAATTTCGCGCAGAATAACGGCACCACGGTCAAAGCGACTACATAAGAGGCAAACAAGGACAAAACGACTGCCGCCGCAAGAGCGATAAAGAGAAACCGGCTCACACCGTAAAGGAAAACCACTGGGAAGAAGACAATCGCGGTGGTAAAGGTGGCAGCCAGCACGGGCAACGCAACCTCATTGCCGCCTTTTTCAGCCGCTTCCTGTACCGGCTCGCCCATCTCCAAATGACGGAAAATGTTTTCCAGCACTACTACGGAATTATCAATCAATCGCGACAATGCGAGCGCAAGTCCGCCAAGAACCATGGTGTTAATGGTTCCGCCACCCATGTTCAGGATCAGAAAAGTGGCAAGAGCTGAAAGCGGAATTGAGAGCAGAACAGCCACAGTAGCCCGCATGCTACCCAGGAAGACTAGAATCATTATCGCCGTCAGCACCAGCCCGATACCACCCTCAACGCCGAGGTTTTTGATGGCGGTTTTCACGTAAATTGACTGGTCAAAAACAACTTTGGCGATAAGATTTTTCGGGACGTCAGTCAGATCGGACACAATGTCTTTGATTCCGTCCACGATCGCAATTGTGTTGCTGTCTCCACCCTGTTTCAAAACGGGAAGATAAACCGATTTCTGACCGTCCACGCGAACAACGCTAGTCTGGATCTGTTGCGCGTCCATGGCATGACCAACATCGCCCACCATCACGGAAGCATTGCCGACCGTCTTTAAGGGCAATCTGTTGATCTCATCCGTGGTGGGCAACTGGCTGTTGGTGTAAATGTTGAAGTCTTTGGGACCGATGCGCACGTCGCCGGCAGGCAGAATCATGTTGGAGTTGTTCACGGTGCGAACAACATCCATGAGACTGAGCTGGTGGGCCTGAAGTTTTACTGGATCAACATAGACTTGAATCTGGCGGTATTTGCCGCCGAAAGGCTGAGGCACGGAAGCGCCGGGTACGTTTGCCACCTGGTTGCGGACGTTATATTGGCCCAGATCGCGCAGCTGCGTCTCGCTCATTCCTTCACCCTTCAAGGTGATCAGGCAAACCGGCAAGCTTGATGCGTCGAATTTTAAAACCACTGGAGGCAGAGTGCCCGGAGGCAATCTGCGCAGGTTCGCCATGGCGAGGTTTGAAATGGTGCTGACGGCGGAATCGGCATTGGTTCCCGGCTGGAAATAAACTTTGATCAGGCTTACTCCCGGCAAGGAACGCGATTCCATATGGTCTATGCCGCTGCCCAGGGTAAAGAAACGCTCGAAACGGCCAGTAATATCGGCCTCAATCTGCTCCGGCGGCATGCCGGAGTAAAACGTTGCGACGACAACGACAGGAATATTGATGTTAGGAAATAAATCGACCGGCATGCGGGCGACCGTAGTTACACCCACCACTCCGATGATGAGGCACAACATGATGATGAAGAAGGGATATTTGATGGCAAAACTGGGCATTACTGCGCGCCCCCTGCCTCAAAAATGCTGACTTTTGGATTGACAAGCTGCCCGTTCCGGTAAGCCGCAAAGTTGCCGACAATCACACGGTCGCCAGGATTCAAGCCGGCCAGCACTTCAACGCGATTAGGCTCCTCCAGCCCGGTGTGGATCTCACGCACTTCAATGCGGTTCTGCTGGTTCACCAGATACACAGTGGTTTTATCGTTCTCGCGATTTAATGCCTGCACGGGCACGGTAAGAGCGCCCTGGCGGTTATCCAGCAGGAGAGAGACGTCAGCATACATGCCGGGAGAAAGTTTGTTGTTCTGGTTTGGGACATCCACTTCCACCTGCATGGTGCGCGTGGAGCGATCAAAGGAATCGGTGAGGCGAGCAACTTTCCCGGTAAGGTGCTCTCCGGTGGCTTGCACATGGATATCGGCTTTGGTGCCAATTCCAACGTGGCTGGCCACCGATTCAGGCACGGGCAGCCTCAGGCGCAACACGTTCACCTGCGCAACTTTCACCACGGGAAGCGAGTTGCTATTGGAGGTTCCCGCCTGGATCAGCGAACCTGTATCGGCATAGCGCCAGGTCACAACTCCGTTGAACGGCGCGACGATGCGAGAGTATTCCTGCATTGCTCCCACCTGCTCGCGTGTAGCCTGCGATCCGGCAAGCCCTTCCTGGGCCGCCGCCAGAGCTGATTTTGCGGCTTCAACCTGTGCCTCAGAAGCGCGGTCTTTGGCAAGAACATCGTCAAGTTCCTGTTGGGCAATCAGGCCAGGCTGGGTTTTAAAGACCTGCTGTAAGCGTTCCGCCGCCGTGTGCACCGAATCATGGTCGGCATTGGCCCGGGCCACTTCACTCTTCAAGCGAAGAATTTCCTGTTTGCTGTGCTGGACTCCGGCCTCGGCGCCCGTAACCTGGGCATTCAACTCAGGCACTTCCAGCACGGCCAGGACTTCCCCGGTTTTTACATGGTCGCCAATATCGACGTTGATTTTCCGGATATAACCGGCAACTTTCGCGTGAAGCTCAACTTCCTGATAAGGCACGAATTCGCCGGCAACAGAAAAGCTGTTGGAAACGGTGCTTCGCTTTGCCACGGCCACCGCCGCGGGCATCGCACTTTCAGCGGAAACTCTATCTGACGGCCCTTTGGCGCGCACGCGGTAAGTAACAAAGCTGCCGACGACCAGGCAGAGCAAGACTCCCGCAGCTACAAAGATCGCATGTTTTGTGCCGATCCACATTGGTTTTTCTCACTTTCGATTGGGCAACGAATGGCCCGAAAACAAACACTTACCCTTGAAAACACACTATTAGGCCTCAACCGATAGCAGAGCGCAACATTGCTTTTGAAAGCCATCGCACCACCCCAGAAAGACCCCTCGGAAACCCTGGAAACACGCCGCAATGGGCGGGTTTAGGCTGTTGCCGGGGGAGGGCGGAACCAATGCTCGGATCGGAAGAACAACTCTTCGCAGGGAGGATCAGGAAGTTTGCTGAAGGACCGGGGCTCTTCCCTCCGGCGAACAAGCAGCACCAGAGACGGCAAAAGAACCAGAGTTAAAGGAGCGATCTTAGTGTGGGTTTCAGGCCTTTGATTGGGATCAGCCCAAATCCTGGTCTGAGAAGGAGAGTTATTCCCGGGATAGTCGGATCCAGCCTTGAGATATATGGCGAACGTGAACAGGCAAATCACAATGGCGATCACAAAAATGTGTTCAGCGATGGATTTTCGGGTTCGCGTTGCTGGAAACATCAAAAATTCTCGTTCATGATATAACAGTGCCAAGAATAAGATCAACTCTGGAACATTTAGTTTAACCGATGCCAGGGACGGTTCGAAATAAAATTTTTGCGCAACAGTGCCTGTACTCTTGAGCACGATAGAAACAATATTAATGTTATGTAAAAATCTTCACATTCATGCAGCGGTTTTGGAAGATACAGGTACACACCTGCAATAACTAAGAAGATCCTCGGCTTACCCGCCGCGTGAGTTTATTATGATGCCGAACCATCTTCACCTGATCGCCCATTGATTCACTCTGGAGATACTCTTTTCATCTGACAAGAAACTGAGAGCCAAGAGAGAGGTGCAGCCTGGATCCGTTGGTCGTCGGGTTAGTTGTTTCTTTCCTTCACCGTATTGTGGCTGCTCCATCCTTTGCGTCGTTGAGACCAGTGTGGAATGACACATCAGACTGCGGACGCAAAGGGTTCTATAAAAGGGAATGTCAAGAGAATATTTTTCCCCTGAGACGGAGGGGAGAGCAGATTCTCGTCATTCAGCCCCTTTCGCCAGAGTGAGCGTTCGCATGCGCGCATCTTCAGCACGGCCGATGATGTGTTGTTCGGGTTCAAATGCTTTGCGTCGAGCTGCCTTACCGTTCTGAAACGCCAACAAGCAGAATGCGTGGTCGGTTTGCCAACCATGGTTCTATCTGAGACTTCTGGCTCAAGGCCAGGCCTTACAGCTTTCTTGGGTTGTCCGAGGGGGCATAGGGTGGGTAGTGAGACTTGGCTTGAGCCTAACCCTTTCGTGGATACTCACCCTCGAACCCGAGCGCTTCACCGGCGTGGCGACCGCAGGCATCTGTGACCCGCAATGGCTGCACTGGTTCGGCGCTCAAGCTGCTTGTGCTTTCAGTTTGCTTGGGTCGAAGCTCTCTCCTTTCTTCCAAATCGTTAGAGCGATGGCGGCGATCTTGCGCGCCAGCGTCAGCCGCGCCATCTCTGGTTTGATACCGCTGTTGAGTCGCTCCTGGTAAAACTCCTGCAAGGGGCCGGGGAAAATACTGGCGCTCATGGCCGCGCCTTTGAAGACGTTTTTCAGATCATGATTGTGGTCCACATTTAATCCGCGGATCAGCACCTTCTTGCGTGAGCGTTTCAGTCGCCCTTCGATCTGCTGGTAATCGGCGCTGCTGCGCGTCTCCAGTCCCAGCCCACAATAGGCCCAGAACTGTCGCTTGCTGCGAAAACGATGCGGCGTCTGCACTCGCGCCGCCAGCACGGCCGCGCGGACCGGACCCAGGTAAGGGATGGTGCGCAGCCTCTCGCAGACGGGATGCTTCTGGCTCTCCACCATCAGCTCTTGCCTGGTCTGCCGGCGTAGCTGCTGCAGAAGATCCAACTCCTCATACAGCCTCTCGGCGCGACGCAGCAGCCCGGGCTGCTTCAGTTGCTTGAGCCACTCCTGGCGATGGCGTTGTGTATAGAGCTTCTTGCCGCCGTAAGCAATCGCCTGACTGCGATAGATCGCCTTCAGCCGGCTCATCACTCGCACGGCGTCGCCGGTAACCGTCCTGTAGCTGCGTCCCAGCTCTTGCAGTGTCCTGGTGCTGTTCTCCCCGTGATAGACCGGTGACAACATTCCTCCGCGCAACAGTTCGGCCAGCTTCAAGGCATCGATCCGATCGCTTTTGTTGCCAGCTTTCAGCAGCGCATTCTTCCGCGGATTGCACACCACCACTTGGCTGACTCGCTGCACCAGCAAATCGTGGAGCCATGCTGAGTAGGTTCCTTCTTCGAAGGTTATGTGCAACGTGCCCCGCAACCCTTCCAGCAACTCCAGGATCGCGGCGGCTCGCGTTGCCACGACCGATTGCATCACCAGCTTGCCGCTCTCATCTAGAACCGCCACGGAGATGCTTGCCTGGTGCACATCCAGCCCAATATATTTAAAGCTTGCTCATGAGGGTGTTCCTTCCTTTCGTCGTTGGCGCTTAAGCACACCAAGACTACTTGGAAAGGGGCGCCCTTTTATAATGCGTGGGTATTGTTAACCTTCTATCTTCACTGGGCCGTCTTCCTCAGGGTGTAATGCCGGTAACTGCTCCATCGCCACTATTCCGGCGAATCCAACCAGGCCGCGCTTGAGCATGGCACAAGATTGCAGTACAACTGCTGCGCAGGGAGAGCGACGGCTGAACGGGGGCTGCGGAGAATCCGCCAGCAAGTGGGCCGCCGAACCTTTATCATGGCGCAGCATTCATGATAGAAAGGCCTACGATGAGCCAGACTCCTAATTTCACGCTGACCACTCCAGACGGCATTGATCTGTTTGTCTACTGCTGGCTTCCGGCGGAGCAGCCGAAGGCGGTGGTCCAGATAGCGCATGGCCTGGCGGAGCATGCGGGACGTTATGCGCGACTGGCGGACGCTCTTACCTCCGCAAGCTACGCGGTATATGCCAATGATCATCGCGGACACGGGCGAACGGTGAAATCAGCGGACGATCTGGGCTTTTTTGCGGAGCGCGACGGCTGGCGAAAATGTGTGAACGATATGTGGCAGCTCAATCGGCATGTTGCCGTGAAACATCCTGGACTGCCGATTGTTCTGCTGGGGCATTCCATGGGATCAACCCTGGCGGAGCAGTTTATGGGAGACCATGGCGACGCGCTGGCGGGAGTTGTGCTTTCAGGCGCCAATGGAAAGCCTGCATTCCTGGCCAAGATCGGCGGCGCTGTTACCTGGGCGGAGCGCGTGCGGCTGGGACCGCGGGGCAAGAGCAAGCTGGTGCAGTCGCTCACCTTTGATGCCTTTAACAAGCAATTTGCGCCGGCAAGAACGGCGTTCGATTGGCTGTCGCGAGATCCGGACGAGGTGGATAAATATGTTGCCGATCCGCTGTGCGGATTTTCCGCGACCGTGCAACTCTGGATTGACCTGCTGGACGGATGGGCCGCAGTCTCCGGCAAGGCCCACCGAAATCGTGTGCCAAAGGCATTGCCTGTGTATCTGATTGCCGGCGAGCGCGATCCGGTGAGCGGCAACGCTCGGCAGTTGAAGCCGTGGATGGCGGAATATCGTGCCGCGGGGCTTATGAATTTGACGCACAAGTTCTATCCAAACGCGCGCCATGAACTATTTAATGAGACGAACCGCGATGAGGTGACTGATGATGTAATCGGCTGGCTGGCTCAAGTTGTTGCAAGGTCCGACCGCAGCGCTGCCGAGCAACACAAGGCCGTGGCTAAAGAGGACCAGGGATGTGCCGGCCCTGTTCAAAGCATTTTAGCGGCGGCCCGTTTTGCCGCGGAAAAACATGCCCAGCAAAAACGGAAAGGCGAAAATGGTGAGCCTTACTTCAATCATCTGCTGGAAGTTGCTGAGTTGATTGCCGCCACTAGTCCTGAACTGGATGTGGAGTTGATGATGGCGGCTTTTCTGCATGACACAGTGGAAGACACGGGCGTCACGTTGCAGGAATTGGAACAGCAGTTTGGCAAAGACGTTGCCGCTTTGGTGGCGGAGGTAACGGACGATAAATCGCTGCCGAAAGAAATTAGGAAAAAGCTGCAGGTGGAGCATACTCCGGATAAATCTCCACGCGCGCAAACCCTTAAATTGGCCGATAAGATTTCAAACCTCCGTGCCATCATCTCAAGCCCGCCCGTGGGCTGGAGCCGGGAAAGAAAGCTGCAGTACTTTGAATGGGCACGACAGGTGGTTTCCGGGATCGCTTGCCCGAACGAATTTTTGAAAGCGGAATTTGATGAAGCGTATCGTGGAATCTCAAAGCTGAAAGAATCGTAGCCATCCTGGGCCCGATTGATTGCATCGGCACGAAAAATGCAGGCATGCAAGAAATCCAGCTCTGGATTGCATAAAGCTCGCATCGAAATAAGTGTGCCGCTGATCCGGCACGCCTATGCGTCGATTGCTAACACCAGCGGCCTTGTTTCTGTTTCTCTCGCTCATGCTCTGCGAGACGGCCAAAGTGGCGACGGCGCAAGAAGGAATCAGGCCCGCATTAACTAAGTTTTCCAGCAATCTGGACGGCCCCGACCTTCCGCAGAAACCGCCTGACGCAAAGAATCTACTTTTGCTGATAGGCCAGCAGATTCGTGAAACCGAGCTGGATTGCTCTCACTTTGTGCAGTACCTATATAAGCAAGCTGGAATGTATTACGGATATGCGCCGTCCCGGACTCTTTACGACGGGATGGAAGGGTTCAAGCGAGTGACTCATCCCAGGCCCGGCGACATGATTGTGTGGCGCGGTCATGTGGGGATTGTTGTCGACCCGGAGGAGACAACGTTCTTGAGCGCTTTGCGCTCTGGAGTGAAAGTTTCATCGTACCAATCACATTATTGGCAGAGACGAGGCAGGCCGCACTTTCTGCGCTATGTAGGAGGAGATGAGAGTGATGCGCCGGAATGGGCGACACGAAAAATCGCATCACACAGCGGTTCCACCGGCGAATAGCGAATACCAACGATCGTCAGCTTTTAAGTTAGCGGTGCCCGGCGAGAACGCCGGAGCGGGGCTTGATCGCGCGTTGTTCCTCATACCACGCCACCGTGCGCCGGAGCCCTTCTTCAAAGCCTACATCCGCGGAATAACCCAGGTGCTTTTGCGCCAGCGTGATGTCGGCCAGTGAATGTTTCACATCGCCGGTGCGCGGCTCCGCATATTTGGCAGGACCATTGAAGCCAGTAATTCTGCCCAGCATTTCGAATATTTGATTGAGTGAAAATCGTGTGCCTGTGGCGATGTTGAAAACGCGGCCTGATACTTGTTCTGCCGGCGCGACGCAAGCCTTCAAATTGGCCTGGACAGCATTGGCCACAAAAGTAAAATCGCGACTCTGCTCGCCATCGCCAAAGATCGTGGGCGACTCACCCAGTTGCATCTGGGTAATGAACTTGGCCAGCACGCCGGAATATTGTGAGTTAGCATCCTGCCGCGGACCAAAAATATTGAAGTAGCGCAGGCTCACGGTTTCCAGTCCATAAACTTTTGAGAATGTCTGCAGATAATATTCGCCGGTGAGTTTCTGTACTGCGTAAGGCGAGATAGGCCGGGGAAGCATGTCTTCCCTTTTGGGCAAAACTTCGCTTTCACCGTAAGCCGAAGAAGAAGCCGCATACACTACACGCTTTACACCGGCATCTCGCGCGGCAAGCAGAAGATTCAGCGTGCCGTTTACGTTCACCGCGTGCGTCAACTCAGGTTCAACCACTGACTTTGGCACTGAAGGCAGCGCTGCCTGGTGGATGACATAGTCAATTCCGTCACAGGCTGAAGCCATTCCTGCCTTATCCAGCAGGCTTACTTGACGAAAATCGATGTCATTCTCAATATCAGCGATGTTCTGCCACTTGCCCGTGGAAAAATCATCCAGACCTCTAACCGTTTCTCCACGGCGGACCAACTCATGCCCGATTGAAGAGCCAATAAATCCCGCAATACCGGTAACAAGATACTTCGCCATCGATGTATGGACCTCGCGTCAGCCGCAGCCATAAGCTGTGTTGACCAGAAATTCTTTCTTAGTTGGCTTTTGCGCGCAGGCCGAATTCGCGGCTTCCCGCCGGCGATAAGCCATGCTGCTTAATCTTATATAACAACGCCTTATAGCTGATATTCAAATCCGCCGCGGCCACTTTGCGGTTCCAGTTAGAATCGTCCAGCGCGCGTTGGATTTCCCTGGCTTCCGCATCGTCTTTCAAGCTGCGGACCAAAGCTTTCAACCCGCCGTGTCCGGATGATGAAGCGCCATCTTCCATGCTTCCATCCTTGCTCTTGATGTGCAACTCATCCACCACCTGGTTTTCGTCTTCCAGCACCAGATAGCGCTTTACAAAATTGCCCAACTCGCGCAGATTACCGGGCCAGGCGTAGCGCATGCATTCCTGCACCAGTTTGTCGGAGATTGGCAAAGCATTCTTCCCAAACTGGCGGGCAAAGTTATTCATGTAATAGCGCAGCAGGATCGGAATTTCTTCACGCCGCTCGCGCAACGGCGGAACAGTAACGGTAAAAGCGTTCAGGCGATAGTAAAGATCTTCGCGCAGCCTGCGCTCGGCAATGGCTTTCTTCACGTCAATATTCGTAGCGGCCAGAACGCGCGCGTCAACCGTAACATTGGCGCGGCCGCCCAGACGCGAGAACGTGCCGTCCTGGAGAACGTGCAGCAGCTTGGCTTGCAACGGCGCGCTCATTTCTCCGATTTCATCCAGAAGGATCGTGCCTTTGTGCGCCATCTCAAACTTACCCGGCTTGGACTTGTTTGCTCCGGTAAAAGCTCCCGCTTCATAACCAAAAAGCTCGCTTTCCAGCAGGTCCGCCGGCAACGCGGCGCAATTAACTTTTGCCATGGGACGATGGGCCCGAATAGACATTTTGTGAATCAGTCGCGCCAGAATTTCCTTGCCTACGCCGCTCTCGCCCAGAAGAAGGACGGGCACGTTCACCTTGGCGATCAGCGCAGCCTGCGCTCGAATTTGCTTCATGGCTGGACTTGCGGCCAGAAAAAACAAATCATCGTCCAGATCGTCAACCAGCTCTGAGCCTTTTACCGGAGCAGCAGTCTGCATGCGATTCAAAACGGCCGGATTCAGGGCCTTGCGAATCGCTCCCTGAAACTGCTGCGACAAAAAAGGCTTCGTCACGTAATCGGACGCTCCCAGCTTAATCGCCTGTACCACGCGGTTGGTGTCATTCACGCAGGAGATCATCACAACTTTTTGTTCGGGATGAAGTTTCTTGCAGTTTTCCAGCGTCTGCAGGCCGTCCATGCCCGGCATCACCATGTCGAGAATGATCAAATTGGGAGCAGGTCCCCGGGTCATGCGCTGCAATGCCTCTTCACCGCTGCCTGCGGTCTCCACATTGTAATTTTCAATTTCGAGCAGAGTCTTGGTGTAACGAAGAACACTCGGTTCATCGTCGACGAGTAGTATATTTGGCGCGCTCAATTGGCCTCCTGTTTGGCCTGGGACAACAACAATGAAAACTTGCTTCCTTTGCCGACTTCACTTTCGACCCATATGACTCCGCCGTGGGCTTCCACCAGGCGCCGGGCTATGGCCAGTCCTAACCCGGTGCCGCGAGCGGAGCCTCCCGGCAACTGTATGAAGTCTTCAAAGATTTCGTCGTGATGCTCGGCCGCGATCCCGCGTCCGGTATCACTTACGTCGATGCGAACCGCATTCTCCACCTTGCGGCTTTCTTTCCGTTCCATATTGAACAAAAATTCGCTCTGGGCTTTCCGCCTCTCCCAGAAACAGGGTGTCACGCTGACAGTCACCAATCCTTGCGCGGGCGTATGCTTCAAAGCATTTTCAATCAGATTGGAAACAATATGCTGCAGCTTAAGCGGCTCCACACGGACTCTTTCGTTGCCTTCCGATGGATTGAATTGGTACCGGATACGCTTCTGCGTGGCCGTGGGAGCCCAGTAGTTGAAAATCTCGCTGACACTTTCGTCAACGCTGGTGGATTCAAGATTCTGGACAATGCCCCGGCCTGCTTTGAGTTCCTGAAGCAACAACAGGTCCTGAATCAGTTTTTGCAGGCGCTGCGCGCCTTCCTGTATTTCTCCCAGCACCTGTTTCTGTCGCTGGTTGATCGCGCCCAGATGACCGTTCAACAAAAGGTCTGCGTAGCCAAGCATAACCACCAGCGGAGTTTTAAATTCATGGGCTGCAGACACCAGAGGAAATGCCGAGGGATCCACTTCTTCGTGTCCGCAACGTAGCTGTCGTTTGCGGCGCTCAGGAGGAGTCACCTCCACGATCTCGTTACCTGTGCAAAGAGATGAATGCATTGAGGAACGAATCAGGGTGTGACATACCGGGCATTCAGCGTCGGTATTAACGCGTTGCTTTTCCATCATCCCTCTTCTCGTTTACCTTTGCAATCGGGCGAAAAAAAAATCTTTGACCGCCTCTGCCGGGAAAAGCGGTATCACAAATCCGTGTCCCTTATCTTAGTATCCGGTTCCCAATCTTGGTTGTGATCCACGTCACTATATGCAGTGAGTTGCAATCAATTTATTGCGCCTTATGCGACAGTTTGCACATGAGAAGATTCTCAGATCGTGCCGCCGCATAAATTCCCTACATTTGTATAGTGGAGTTGAAACGAATGGCGTTTCTGAAAACTTGCGATCAGCAAATGCCGCGCAGTTCAAGAACGCCCGACTGGAAGATATCTTTTAACAGCACAGCACTGGATTCAAACCCAATGCTTGGGCAAGCCAACTTGAATAAGTTGGTCTGCAGATTTCTCTAACCCCTTCCAGGTGTCCGGTTCCGTCGAAATGCCATTCATCTTCGGTGCGAAGGGCTGCTTTTCCAGAAATGTCAGGAAAGCTATCCCTAGGGGGCTCACTGAAGCCAATAGCAATCGTCCACTTGGCCAACAAACTTACTGTACCTAAGTACAATGTACTATAGATGGCATGTAAACCATTTGCAAGGGGAAAGTGAATCTGTTTACAGAAATTTTGCATTAAAGCTGCGGTTTCTTTATCACAAATGTGAAAACCATTTCATATTCTTTTGTCAAACCGCCTCATTGCTAAAGTGCCATTTCGGGAAGTCTCTCAATTAAAGGACTTTGCGCGCAAAGATTCTCCCAATGGGTGGCCGTTGACTTGCACATTTACGGGCTGACGAGCTATGTCTGCCATTCCAGTCGAACTCGCTGCAATATCGGCTACGGCACCAAAGACCTCTTTGTCCGTGCGTGTATGCCGTACCTGGGACGAATTGGAACAGTTTCGTGGGCATTGGAATAGCCTGCTGCGCGCAAATTCTGCGTCCTCAATTTTTCAAACGCCAGAATGGCTGGCCTCGTGGTGGCAGGTTTATGGTCTGGATAAAGATCTTTTTGCTCTGGTCTTTGCGGACTCTGCCGATGCAGTCGTAGGAATTGCTCCTTTGTATTTGGACAAGACAAGCTTTTTCGGCATGTCCGTAATGACTCTCCGGATGGTCGGCGCGGGATCAGGAGACTCTGACGGTCTGGATTTCATTACCACTCCGGGGTTTGCGAGCCACTGCGCAAAAGCGTTTGCCGCGTGGCTCGCCGGACAGAAAGAATGGCATGTATGCGCGCTGGAAACGCTGCCGCAACATTCGCCGGTGGCGGAGTGCCTTCCCCGGGAAGCGCAGGAATCGGCCATGAGGATTGATTCCACGCTGACACCCAATTTTATTATTGATTTGCCTTCGACGTGGCCGGAGTACGTGAGTTCTCTGGACTCGTCGTTCCGGCCATTGCTGACGCGTTATCCCAGGCGACTTCAATCACGATTCACGGTTAAATTCTCGCGTTGCGAAGATGTGGCTGATCTCAAAACGCACTTGCAAACCCTGTTTGATTTGCATCAGATGCGCTGGACCGGCCGCGGTGAGGCCGGCGCGTTCGCCGGCAATGCGCGCCGAGACTTCTACTATCGAATGGCAACGGCGTTTTTGCAGCGCGGCTGGCTGGAATTCTGGCAACTGGAATTGAATGGTGAAACCGTGGGGGCCCAATTCTGTTTTCGCTATAACGATACAGTTTCACTTCTGCAGGAAGGCTTTCATCCCAAATACGCGGCAGAAAAGATCGGGTACGCCTTGAAGTCACACCTGCTGCAAGAGATGGTACGCACCGGCGCCCGGCGCTATGACTTTCTGGGAGGAGCCGATCCGTATAAATCGAAGTTCGGGGCGCACCAGGAAAACTATCTCAACTTGTTCATTGCCGGGTCTTCGAAGCTGGGTCGTCTTTATCTTCAAGTACAAAAGCAAAAACGAGGAATCAAAGCGTGGCTAAAGCGCAATCTCCCATCAGGCGTAGTGGCTGCTTTGCGCGGTCATGCAACAGTTCGCGCGATTGAACCGTCGCGGCAAAACTTTCAACCGGAGTAAAACATGTCAACCATCTATCAAAGCGTTCCAACCGAACCAACTACCGTTTCACCTGCCGAGCGCCTCAGAAAATTAGGCCAGGAAATGGGGATTTGGAACCACGGATTTGATTTCGCGCGTGCCGCAACGCAACTTTTTCGCGACATAGATTTCCGCGGCAAGACGATGCTTGAGATTGGCTGCGGCAAAGGCATGCTGTGCCTGTGGGCAGCGCTTCATGGCGCTGAAACTGTAGGCTTAGAACCGATGGCTGAAGGCTGTTACGACTCCAGTGAATGCCACAAAGCCTTTAGGCTGATGGCGGAGAAACTTGATTTGCCACAGGCAACGATTCTTCCGCTTACGGTTCAGGGATTTCATGGTCCAGAGAACCACTTCGACGTCGTGCTATCGGTGGCCTCCATCAATCATCTGGATGAAAAGAGCTGCATTGCCCTGCTTGACTCGCCCGCGGCGGTCCGCGAGTACCAGAACATCTTCCGCAACATTGCCGCCATGATGAAGCCGGGTGGCAGGCTCATCATTATGGACGCCGCGCGGCACAATATTTTTGGCGACCTGGGCATGCGAAGCCCTTTAACGCCCAACATCGAATGGTTCAAACATCAGCAACCGGAGTTCTGGTCGAAGCTCTTGAGCGGCTGCGGCTTTGGCAATCCTGACATTACCTGGGCAAGCGGCAAGCTTCTGCGGTACGCAAGACTCACGTCGATTCCCAAAACACTCTCTTATTTTGGGCAAAGTGTATTTCGTTTGGAAATGACCCGCGCTGCCTAGGTTTTTAGCGTAGTGTGTAATTGTTTGCACACTACGCAACTGTTTGTGTCAGCTAAACTACCGATCTCGAAATTACATCTTGTACCCGTCGCCTCTGGAACAATTTACACTTTTGATTCCTACCCGCTTTTCGCGTCTCTCTTAAACACCCGCGAAATTTCAGCTTTTCTGCACATCTGAATTTGTGGCCACATTCTTGCAAATCGTTTTTGCAACAGCAGAGCAGTACCCTCGTAGTTTTTTCCTTCCGGGATCTTTGGTTTTTCTGGTTAAGCGTTAGCAAGAGATAAGAGAAGTTCGCGCACGCGCGCCCACTGAAAGGCAGTGGACTGCAGATGGCGTGGTGCATGGTCGAACGATTCGACCGCGGACACTTATTCCTTGAGACATAAACATCGAAGTGATGAAGTGATGGAGGAGCTTCAGAAGCGCCGGCAGAGCGCCTGAAGATTTTCTTCAGATTTAGGAGTTACCGTGCGCAACAAAATGAATCATGTGGGGCATGCTGGGACTTTTCTGGTGTTACTTATCTCAATGGTGAGCGCGATCGGTTGCGCGGGAGGCGGCACACAGTCTGCCGGCGGTTCGCCCGCTCCTTCGCCCACTCCCACACCGGTGCCTTCTTCGGCCACTCTTTCCGCCACCCCCAGCAGCCTTGGCTTTGGCTCGCAGGTGCTGAACACCCCGGCAACGCAAACGGTGAAAATTACCAACATAGGAACTGTCGTTGTCGCAATCACGCAGGACACGATAGCCGGATCCGGGTTCTCCGTAGGCATCACCACGCCGATCAATCTGAATCCGGCGCAAAGCGTGAATGTTCCGGTCGTGTTCAATCCCGCCGCGGCGGGAGTTGTGAATGGCAGCTTGGTTCTGATGAGTAACGGGACAACCGTGCTCTCTGTTCCTCTTGCGGGTACTGGTCTTACTCCGCTCGCTCATTCCGTCGATATCGCGTGGGATGCAAGCACATCCGCGACGTTACAGGGATACAACGTTTACCGGAGCACGGTGAGCGGAGGTCCTTATAACAAAATTTCTCCGACCGTTGCGGCGTCGACACTGCTTTTTACCGATTCCACCCCCGTTTCGGGCAAGCAGTACTTTTACGTGGTCACCTCCATGGATACCAGCGGTGTAGAGAGCGCGGCTTCCGCACAGGTCGCCGTGACCATTCCAGTGCCCTAAGCGGGCAGCGGCAATTTTTGCCCGTCACAAAAGATCTTAAGTTGGAGTTGCAATGCTTAGATTTGTAAAAGTCGTTTCAGTGCTGTCCTTGCTGTTGTCTGCTGCGTTCATGAGCGGCCAAACTGCGCCCCCGCGCATCTTTTTCTCTGACCTGGAAAGCGGCCCGAGTACGGGCGGCCAGAACAACAATGGCGTATGGGTCACAATCTGGGGCAAGGGCTTTGGGGCCACACAAGGGACCTCCACGGTGACTGTCGGTGGAGGCGCGGTTGTCAACTATCCTCTGTGGTCTGACGGCAAGATTATTTTTCAGCTGGGAGCTGCAGCAAAAACGGGAAGCATAATTGTGAATGTGCCGGGAATTGGCGCCAGCAACGGTTTGCCGTTCACGGTGCGGGCAGGCAATATATTTTTTGTCGCCACTTCGGGAAATGACGCCAACACAGGCAGCTTGACCTCGCCCTGGAAGACGATTCCAAACGCCAAGAATGCCATTGCCGCAGGCGATACGGCATACATCGAAGACGGAGTTGCGCAAACCTCGCAGGATAATTTCACGGCTTACCTGAGCATGGACAACAATGGCGCAAGCAACTCAGGCACCGCCGCGGCGCCGAAGGCGCTCATCGCATACCCCAATGCAAATGTAACAGTGGGCGTGGCGGGCGGTCTTTATTACGGAATCCGCACGCCGAACATCGGCGTGAACATAGATTACTGGGTGATTTCGCAGCTGCACATTGTGGGCGGCACCCAGGCAATGGATGTTGGCGGCACGGGCTGGCGGATTATCGGGAATGAAATGCAGTGCCCCGGCGCTGACGACCAGGTGGGCTGCTTTCAAATGAGTGGCGCCGACCAGGCAAAGTTTTACGGGAATGAAGTTCACAATGCCGGAATTAATCCCACCTCCTCAAAGTTCTATCATGCGGTTTATTTCAGCACTGATTCAAACCATGTTGACGTAGGATGGAACCACATCCACGACAACTTTACTTGCCGCGCGCTGCAATTCCATTCTTCGCCTCTTTGCACTCCGGCCTGCGGCGCCACAGATACTACCGGCTTCAATCAATTCGATCTCCACGTGCATGACAACCTGATCCATGGCGACAACTGCAACGGCATCAACTTTGCGACCGTCGATCCGTCCAAAGGTACCGTGGAGGCCTATAACAACGTGATCTATCACGTGGGGCTCATGGATCCATTGCAACTGGGCGCGGCGTTTTCCTGTATCTACGTTGCCGGCATTACCAACAACGGCACTCCTGGGACCGGCTCGGTGGAGGTATTTAACAACACGCTTTCCGATTGTGCCGCCAACAACTCCGCCAATGCCAGCGGCTCGCGCGGAGCGTTTGGCGTGGCTGGCGGCCCGGCAACACTGATCATGCACCTGCGCAACAACGTGGCTTACCAGCTGCCGGGCGAAATTTATATTGATGGCAGCCTGGCCCAGATTACCGGAGACAAGAACCTCTGGTTCGGAGTTGGCTCAGGCCCCGCGCAAACGACCAACAACATCAATGCGGATCCCTTATTGGCAAATCGTTCTATTGGCGATTACCACATTCTCACGGGCAGTCCGGCCATAAATACCGGCCTGACAATTGTGCCCAGTAATCCTTTCGAACCGAATCCTGGGCCGACCATTGATACGGACAAGGATGGAGTGCTGCGGGCGCAGGGCGCAGGATACGATCTTGGCGCTTACGAATTCTTCTCCGGCGCCACAACCAGACCGAATCCTCCGACTAACGTACGGGCCGCAGTCCACTAAGCCGATGGGATCTAAACAAAGTTCTTGATGCTTAGGAGCGCTTTGGCGCGGGCAATTCCGTAGGTCAGGTAAAGCGCGAAGAGAGGAAAGAAATCAGAATATCGCCCGCTGCTCAGTACATGCCTGACCGCGAGCGCGGTTGGCGGCAGGCACAATGCGGCACATCCTGCCGCGGGCAATAGCCAGGGCCCGTGCCACGCAAGCGCCCATACAACGCCGGCCGCCACAGTTAGCAGGCTGAGCAAAGTGTATGCGGCAAAGAACACTGCTTTGCGATTGTGCGACCTGAACACATCACGTAGAAACACCTTGATAACGTGTGTTCCATGCCACGCTTGTTTGCGGAAAAACACGCGCAAGCTCTGTGCCGTCCCCAGATGAATTACTCCGATCCGCGGAAAAGCGCGGACGTCCATACCAGCTTTTCTGGCACGTTCACAAAGCTCGTAATCCTCATTGGTCTGGATCGTCTCGTCGAAGCCGCCCAGCTTTAGAAAGTCTTCACGGCGCATAATCAGGTCGCCTGCTGGAACATGCGATACTTCGCCGGACTTGGGTGCTTCCTGATAGCGATGCCATGTTCTTCCTACCCATGATGAATCTTCCGGAAGCAAATAGTGCGCACCCAGAACGCCTGCGCCATTGGCAGGCGCTAATACAAGCATCTGATCGAGCCAGTCTGCCGGAGCCAGGCAATCCGCATCCAGAAATGCCAGGATATCGCCCGTGGCGGCACGTGCTCCCAGATTACGCAGCGCGGAAATGCGAACACCCGCCTCTTGCAAGACCTTCAGGTTGAGGCGATCTTTAAAGGAATCCGCTATCGCCAAAGTTCTGTCTCGCGACCCATTGTCTATCACCAATACTTCAAATCGATCACGGGCGAAAACCAGCTTTGTCAGCGATTCCAGGCAGCGGCCGATCATCTTTTCCTCATTCAGCGCTGGAATAATGATGGAAATACTTACCACTTGAGGCGACACCGGTTGTGCAATCATTGTCGCCGCCGCAGTCTGTTCCATGGGACTCATGCGCGCCTCGCATCGGCGTTCCTGTTATCCAGCGCCTGCGTTCGGATTGTGGCAATCGCAGAAATACCCAGAACTTCGTCATACATCTGGCGATACTTCAGCGCCATGGCTTCAGAAGTGTAATTGCGGCTTACCCAATTGTGTCCAGCCGATCCGATACGGCCGCAGAGATCAGAATCGGCGAGCAGGCGTGCAAGTGCATCTCGCAATCCATTAGCATCGCCTGGATCAACGAGCAAGCCCGTTTCTCCGTCTTTGATCACCGTGGGAATCGCACCGACTCTGGTCGCGATCACCGGCTTGGATGAAGCCATCGCTTCAAGAATCGTCATTGGTAATCCTTCATTGAGAGACGGCAATACAAAGATATCCATCGCCGCATAAATGGCCGGCATATCGGAATGCTGGCCAGCGACGATCACACTCGATTGCAATCCGAATCGCTGGATCATGTTCTCAATCGCCTGGCGATCAGGACCTTCACCCACGATTACAACTTTCAACTCCGGAAAAGCTCCGCAAAGTTCACGGGTGGCCCGCAGCAGACATTCAAAACCTTTCTGAAGATCAAGACGGGCTACTATGCCCACAACATTGTTTCCATCAAAGTCGAACACAGGCAAAGGACGTGCGCGCTCAAACGGTTCCACATCGATACCGTTGGCTATTGTCCTGATTTTCTTAGCGGCGACGCCGGAGTCGAGCAGGCGCTGCGCTACTGAATCCGATACGGCTGCAAGACCGTGAAATCTCTTGAGTGCCATGCGGTCTAGATGGTTGTAGATGCCCAGAGCAGCGGTGCCTCCGAGCCAGTTATGGCAGGTTGCGACAATTGGTCTACCAGAGCGCCGCGCGGCGACATAGCCATAAAGGTCGGCCTTGTATCCGTGCGTGTGGAGCACTTCAATCCCATCTTCCTGGATGCACTCTTCAATTTGGCGGACGGCGCGCCAGTCTGCGCGGCCCTGGCAATGCACCATGCGCACGCTCAGGCCGCGACGTCGCGCGCGCTCATAGAATTCAATGTTGGGCGCATGCACGTTGTAAAAAATCATCAGGCTGTTCTGGCAACCGGCTTTCTGCTGGCTCGCACAGAGATTCAGCAGCATATTTTCCGCGCCGTAATAACCGCCGCTGCTGATGAGTTGTAATACCTTCACGCCGCTTATTTCTCTTTCTCTCGGAGATACATTTGCTGTTGCCGGGCCGCTTCAAAATTGTTATGTCCACTCAATCGGCACCATATCCTGTGGTACAAACTGTCGCCCAAAATGCCTACCAAGCCTTCTCTAAGCTGAGAGCGCAGGCGCAATTTACGCAGTGCGCTTCGATCTTTCGCCACAATTTTTGTCAGCTCGGTAATCGTCGTCGTCCGCCGTACCATGAATCTGCCCATGACCTCGATTCCGTCGATTTCCGCTTCGACCCATGGATCGGAAACATAAACGCGCCGGTACCCTGCAGCGGCGGAAGCTTCAAGCACTCGCCGGTCCCATCGTCCCCCCGGAACCGATATTTCTGCAACCGCGCTGCCAAGATTATCTTCCAGGGACTGCCTTGATGCGCGCAGTTCGTGAGCCAGTTCCGCTTCAGAACAAAACGTAAGGAACCTGTGCGACCAGCCATGCGACTGAATCGAATGTCCTGCAGCCTGCAACGCCCTGAAGTCGTCCCAGCCGAGGAATTTTGCAGCCGTGCCGATCAACCCGGGAGTGACAAAATAGGTCGCTTTGAATCCGTATTCCGTTAGCAATGGCAGCGCGTTGTGAAATTGTGATTGCTCGCCATCATCAAAAGTAATCTGAGCATCGAATGACTTTGTCTTTTTCAGTGAATCAAGCAAGCTCAGTTGCTCAGCAAACGAAGCTAGCGTTACGCAGTAAGCGTAGTTCGACTCAGGCATTACCTCATGATAGGCAAGCACCATGTTTCTGTTGGCAGAGTGCCGCCTCATCTTCTGCCTTTTGCGGTGTGCGCCACCGCGTGACGCGGTTCATGCAAGTGTTTATCGGCCACTAAGCCGGAGGAATGGCGCGCGCTCTGCTGCGCCTCGGTTTCAGCGGCTTCCTCGGCCAGCACATCTTTAAAAGGCTGGAACTTGCGCCGGCTCAAGACTGTATTCAGCTTCGCGTGCATATGTTTGAGGTTGGTATAGTGGCGCACACGCGACTTCAGCGGCCCACTGATGCGCGGCTGCTCCGGATCGAGTTCCCACGGATGCAGATAAACGACAACCCGCTCGCCGTACTTCTTTTCAAATGTACGAAACGCAAGTTCGGTAAAAGCCGATGGAAAAATCCGCAGATACCCTCCGCCCGCTGCGGGAAGATTTGTACCGAAAAAACGAAGAGTCGCAGGAGGAAACTGCCGAAGTTTTAGTCCGTTCGCGCAATCATGCGTGTACGGAAACCTTTGCGCACCCGGCACTCCGTAAAGGTCATGACGAATGGGATAAATGCTGGAGTCGTATGTAAATCCCTCTTCGGCAAGGATGTCCAGGGCCCAGAGGCAGGATTTGGTGATGGACCAACTAGGCGCGCGGTAACCCGCGATTGGGCTCCCAGATGCATTCTCAATCGCGTGTTTGGCCTGCCGCGTGTCCTTACGGAACTCATCCGGCGTGAGGCTGTAGACCGTACGATGCCAGTAACTATGGCAGGCAAGCTCATGCCCGCGAGACTGGACTTCGCGCACCAGGTGCGGAAATCGTTCGGCCACCCAGCCGACGAAGAAAAATGTTCCCTTGGCATTGTGCTGGTCAAAGAGATCCAGCACACGGTGAGTATTCGCCACCACCCGCGACGGCCATCGATGCCAGCCTTTTCGGTCAACTGATCCGGTAAACGCTTCTACCTGGAAATAGTCCTCCACGTCCACGCTAAGGATATGAGTCATCGGCTTCGGTTTTTGGTCGTGCTTCTTCAACAACTCCTCATTTTTGGACGCGGCTCGCCTGTTGGCTTTGGATAGTGCAACGCAGATGCCGTTGAAGTCGTATGGAAGTCTCTGTGAAAGCAATGGCTTACGTGGAAACTTGCAGAACTAATTCAGCAGATGTGAAAAACATTGCACATGAAGAGCAATCGGATTGTCTTTTCAGACCGTTGCTGTTGCGGATGAGAAGCGGCAAATCGAGCTAACTTAGTGGAAACACGAACACAACGACGCTCGATATCGTGACTCCTTGCTTCGCCTCAAACGATAACAAACGGCAACCTAACTGCTCTCATACGTCGGTTAAGGCTTTGCCCAGGGCGAACCTGGGTCCAAGGCATCTGGAGCAAAGTTTTTGTCTGTTACAACCGAATTGAAATCCTTGGGGCACGCCATCTCGTTCCGTAGCGGCCTGTCGTCAGTCATTGCGCGGCGCCAGGGCTGCGGACGCATCCTTATGTATCATGGCGTGGCACGGCAAGGTGCCGGGGAATTGGCAGCTCAGCTACGTTATCTGGCCAGGCATTTCAAAGTAGTATCGCTGGGAACGATGGTGGAACGCATAATGAATGGTTCCCATCCGTTGGCGCATGAAATCGTTTTGACCTTCGACGATGGTTTGCGCAATAACCTGACGGTGGTTTATCCCATCCTGCGTGAGTTGCAGCTGCCCGCGACTATGTTTGTCTGTCCTGCATTGGTGGAATCCGGCGAGTGGCTTTGGAATCACGAAATGCGCTGCCGTCTTCAGACGCTTGCAGCCCCGGACCTGGCCGAGCTGCGCATGAAACTTCTGGCGCCCGGCAGCACTGTTGACGCAATCGTTGAATGGATGAAAACTCTGCCGCCGGAACAACGCCGTATAGGCGAGGAGACCGTAAGACGAGCTACTGAGGCTTTCCTGCCGACCGCTGCCCAGCGGGAGGCTTTCGACGTCATGGATTGGAATGACCTGCGTTCCCTCGATCGCGATCTCATCACCGTGGGGTCGCATACGCTGAGCCACCCTATTTTGACTAAGTTGAGCGGTCAGGAAATCGAAGCGGAAATACTGGAGAGCCGCCGATGTCTGGAACAGCGGCTGCAACGGAAGGTAGAGTTCTTCTGCTATCCCAATGGCGCTTATGACAGGCGAGCTTATCAGTTGGTCCAGAAAACGTATCGCGCGGCAGTGACTACCGAAGGCGGAGTAATAGAAGACGGCAACGCGCTTGACCTTCACCGATTGCCCCGCATTCCCAGCGCGGAAAGTGCCGCATTGACAGCATGGCGGCTGCACAGGCCAGAAGCATGAGTGAAATCACGGTACTGGTTCTCGACGGACATAGCCGCGCGGCCCTGGAAACCGTGCAGAGCCTGGGTCGGGCCGGCGCGCAGGTGGACCTGGCGGCTGAAGCCCAGGGCTGCATGGCTATGCACTCGCGCTACATCTCGCGTAAATTGCAGCAGCCTTCTCAGGAGCACGCGGCTGGATTCCAGGCATGGTTACGGGAGCAGGATAAGAGGCGCAATTACACGTTGATTGTGCCCGCCACTGAAACGTCGCTCCTGGGGCTACGGCAGCTGGATGAAAACGATCCTCTTCGCCGCAAGGCCGTCATTCCTGGCGATCAGGCGCTTGAAGTCGCACTGGATAAAGAAAAGACATGGCAACTTGCGCATCAACTTGGCGTCCCCGCGCCCGGCGGAGTTTTACTTGCCACTCTGGCGGAAATCCGCCCTGTGCAACAGTTTCCACTGGTGCTGAAGCCGACGCACAGCAAAATTATGGTCGATGGTGCGTTGCGGACGCTTGCTGTGGCCGTCGTGAAAAATGAATCCCAACGGCAGGAGCAATTGCGACGCTGGCTTCCATTTTCCCCGGTCCAACAGCAGGAATACGTTTCTGGACGCGGCGTTGGTGTGGAGTTTCTCTTTAACCGAGGCAAGAAAATCTGGCACTTCGCGCATGAACGCGTGCATGAGTATCCGCTCACTGGTGGAGCAAGTGCTTACCGCCGTTCCATGCATCCGCCTGCGGGAATGTTGCAAGACGCCGAAAGACTTTTAACGGCACTCAATTGGCACGGCGTGGCCATGGTTGAATTCAAGATAGACGCCAAAGGGCAACACTGGCTGATGGAGATTAATCCGCGTCTCTGGGGATCGCTGGCTCTTTCCATCGATGCCGGCGTGGATTTTCCGCGGGGGCTGCTGCAAATCGCAAAAGGCGAGGAACCGGCTCCGCAACCAAAGTACAAAGCCCCTTATTACACACGCGACCTACGTACAGACGTGGACTGGCTCAAATGCAACATCCGCGCAAACCAGCGCGATCCCTTGTTGCATACGCGCTCACGCGCTTTGTCTTTTCTGGAGCTTCTACGTCCGTTGGTCGGGCGCGAAAGCTGGGACCATTTTGACTGGCGTGATCTGGGGATCACCCGGAGAATGCTGGCTCTGGCAGTGACTGATCAAGTGCGCCCTATCTACCGCAAGGTCAAAGACGGACAAATTAGACGGAGATTACTGCACCGTCACCATGCCTTGTTGCGCCGGCTGAAAGCCGCAGGTGGGGCACGCAAGATTCTCTTTCTGTGTTACGGCAACATCTGTCGGAGCCCGCTTGCAGCCGCGCTCGCAGAAAAACGGCTGAGCGGCATCACAATTGATTCGGCAGGATTCCACGAGCAAACAGGTCGAAGCTGTCCGCAAAAGATTCTGCGAATCGGAGGGTCTTTGGGGATCGATCTGTCGTTCCATCGCTCTGCGCGCGTTACACGTGATCAATTGGCAAACGCTGACCTGGTGATTGCCATGGACCTGGAAAACTTCAACCGCCTGCGGCAGGAATTTTCGGGAATGGCGGACCGCACAACTTTGCTCGGACTCTTTGGAACGCCGGAAACACTCAATATTGCCGATCCTTATCTTGCCGATGAAGCTGCCACAAGCAGGATCTGCGAGCAGGTCCGCCAGGGCGTGGAGAACCTGGCATCCTGGGTGGGAGAAGCGAAGCGCGCCGCGTCCACGTCTGCCATACCCACAATAGCGGCTGGTGGTCGATAAAGCATCGGTTTCCCCCTTGAAAGGAAATTCTGCTGCAAAATGTGCAATCTCTTGCACAAAGGGTGAAAGCCACTCGCCAGAGCGTCGCAAATCCACCATAAGTTATTGAATATATTAGGTCTTAATTGAGATGCTTTGGCACCAGACTTGCCAATAAGTTAGGCAGTTGACCTTCCAGGCTAAGAATGGCGGAAGTCCACATTAAGGCAGGCAATGTATTCAAATTTTTACGGCTTAAGACAAGATCCTTTTCGGCTCACGCCGGATCCCCGCTTTCTTCATCTTGCGGAGCCGCATCGCAACACTCTTCGCGCCATGGTGGAAGGAGTGGTCGGACGCAAAGGCTTGCAAGTCGCTATTGGGCCCATCGGCACCGGCAAGACCACCCTGCTTTACTGCCTGCAGCACATCCTTTCACATGAGGCTACGCGCGAACGGCCGCTGCGCTCAGCCTTTGTGGTGAATCCAACGCTGACCCAGGACGAACTGTTCGAGGCTTTGTTTGATGAGCTGGAAATTCATGCCTCTGCTCCGACCAAACCGGCGCGCCTGCGTGCTCTGCACGAGCTGCTGCTGGCGTCACACAAGAGCAACACAGCCGTGGTGGTTATCATTGATGAAGCTCACCTGATGCCGCCGGAACTGATCGAGGAAGTGCGCCTGCTGATGAATTTGGATAATTATCCCGTTAATGTGCTGCAGATCATTCTTTGCGGCCAGCCGGAACTTCTTCCGCTGTTGACCAGGCCGGAATTAGCGGCGTTGAAGCAGCGGATCTCCGTGGTCACTAAGCTTCGCGCGCTGACATTGACTGAAACCAGGGCATACATTGCGGAACGGCTTTATGTTGCCGGATTGCGCGGGGAGAGTCCGTTTAACACATCGGCGCTGGAAGAAGTTTTTCGCCTTACGAATGGCGTTCCGCGCCTGATCAACTCGATTTGCGACCACACTCTGGGCGTTGGTTTCCGGCGCCAGCTAAAAAAACTCGGCGCGGACGCGGTGCTTGAAGCGGCCGAGGAAATGGGCTGGGAGCAGCCTGCGCCCGTAGCGACGCCGGAAAGTTTGGCAAAAACAGCTTCTTAGCATTAAAGAGCAATAACGATTTGAAATAAGATTAGACAGGAACAAAGACGGCATGAGCAAATTCTTTAACGAAACGCGCACCGTACGAAAAACAGAATCCGTTCCGGCAACGGCGAATGTCAATATCCAGGACCTTGTCAGCTCGCTGAAGCAGCACATGGAAAGCAACGGGGCCGCAGCATCGCATTCCGGCCAGATCGATCTTCAGCACTTGCTGCAACCGCTGGAAGAGTCGAATGAAGTTGCTTCCCGGGTTGCTGCTGTCCGGCTGGAAAATTGCCGCAGCGTCAAGTTGCCGCGGACGGAAGAGCGGTCCTTTCTGGTATCGCAATACAATCCCGCGATGCAAGCAGCCGTGGAAGCCTACCGCACGCTCCGTACCCGCCTGGTAAAACAGCAAACCCGGACCGGCGCGCGATCGCTGGTCATAACCAGCTCCGCGCAGGGTGAAGGCAAGACCTTAACGATCTTCAATCTAGCCATCTGCTATGCCAAGATCGAAAACTGGCCCGTGCTGGTGGTGGACGCCGACCTGCGCACGCGCGGACTGTCCATTTTGGCGGGCGATCCGGAATCACCCGGGCTGGCTGAGATCCTGGAAAGAGACTGCTCTTATCAATCCGCCATACTCCGGACTGACATTCCCGGGCTCCACATTTTGCCGGCCGGCGAAACCAGCGCCTCGCCTTCCGAGCTGTTTTCCGGCCAGCGCTGGAAAGAGTTTATGGGCTGGGCGTCCGAATCCTTCCGCCTGGTCCTGGTGGACTCGCCTCCGGCGTTGAACCTTGCCGATTTTGAATTGATCGCTTCATCATGCGAGAGCGTGATGGTGGTGGCGCGTGCCCGCAAGACACCCCGTGAGTCATTGGCCAAAGTGTTGGCCCAGGTAGACCCACGCAAAATTACGGGAGTGGTTTTCAATGCGGCTGAAGAAACACCGGAAAACGGATACTACAGGTACACGGCAAAAGCAGGGGTTTAGTTAAAAATGAAAAATCATTAGACATAACAAAAGCCCTTCTTGCGAAGGGCTTTGTTTTTTCCAAAGGACCAGAGGGAACCAATAGCGCTGTTCCTGGAGATATCTAGCGGGGCCGGGCGGCAGCGCGCCGGCGGCGCAGGACGGTTGCTCCGGAAATCAGGAGCGATCCCAAAACAATCAGCCACGCGGACTCAGGAAATGATTCAAAATGCTGCACGCGATCAGCAATCGCATTGTGGAATTCAAGGGCTCCCGAAAACAAACTTCCTGAGAGCAGAAATAATAAAATTCCGATAATAGAGTAGGTAAACTTTTTCACCATGGTTCGATCCGCCCATCTGTTAATTCGTGATACAAAAGCGACAGTGCGCGCCCCGGAAGGCAAACATTATCGCGCACTGTTTTGGCTTTCATGACCTGCCATGGATATGTGCACGGCCATTGCCAAAGCTATCTACACAAAATCAAGGAGATATGAGGCAAACTTTGAGTTAATGTGCAAAAGCTTGCAGCTGGATGTCACAATTCATGGCATAACAGAATAAGGAGAGAGCCACGCAAATCAGGCCTCTTGAACTCTTAAGTCGCTGAAAAGGCGAGAAGAACTTAATCTTGGGAAGAGAACAAAGTCTTGCTGCCGCTAATGCTTTGTGGCTTATAAATTGCACTCTTTAGCCCTTAAAGCATTGCGCCGCGGTATTTCGTCTGCTGGGTTCACATGGAAGGTATGCAACAATTTTCAACTCGAGTCTTAGGCCCTTCAGGTTCCTTGGGCACCGAATCCTCGTCTCAAGACGTTGCTATCGGTGAGGCCAAGGCGCGGCCGCATGTGCTCTTCCTAATCGACCATTTAATGGCCCTAGGCGGTGGAGAAACCAACCTGCTGAAAGTGGTCCAGTTGATGCCGCCAGAGCTGGTTCGCTGCTCGATTGCAACCTTTCGTATCAAACCGGAAATCCGCCAGAGCATCTCTGTTCCCGTTTATGTCTTTCCCTGGAAACGCTTTTTTCATCTGGATGCCTGGAAAGCAGTCATCGCTCTGCGCGAACTGATCAGGACGGAAAAGGTAGATATCGTTCAGACGTATTTTGAGACTTCAAATTTATGGGGCGGACTTGTGGCCAAGCTTAGCGGCGCGTTGCTGCTATCTTCCCGCCGCGACATGGGAATACTTCGGAAAGCCAGGTATGCGCTGGCTTATCGGCTGGTAAACCGGCTCTCCGACCGCGTGCTTGCGGTTTCAGAAGAAGTGAAGAAATTCTGTATTGACGCTGACCGGATAGATCCAAAAAAAGTTTCAGTTATTTATAACGGAGTTGATTTTAAGCAGATTGGCGCTGAAAATTCAGACGACAATCCCTTTGCAGGCGCCGATTGGGCAGGCGCCTCTCATATCATCTCTTGCCTGGCCAACATCCGCAGAGTAAAAGGCATAGACATACTGATACGGACGGCAGAACGCGTCTGCCGAGAACTCCCCAATGCGGTCTTCGTGATTGCCGGCAGCCTGTACGAACGGGACTACGCCGAAGAAGTGCAGGCAATGATCCGGTCGCTGGGCCTGGAGAAAAACGTAAAGCTGCTGGACTTTGTAGGCGATCCTGTTCCGCTGCTCAAGATGAGTGACGCCTTCTGTCTCCTGTCCCGCAGTGAAGGTTTCTGCAATGCGCTGCTTGAAGCGATGGCATGCGGCGTTCCTTCCGTAGTCACGCGCGTGGGCGGCAATCCTGAAGCAATCACCGATGGCGAAAACGGTTTTCTGGTTCCGGTTGAGGACGATGCCGCCGCTGCCGAAAAACTGCTCACACTACTCGAGCATCCTGAACGGGCCGCGCAAATCGGACAGAACGGGCGCACCTCCGTGGAAACGCGATTCAGCGCCGACGTGATGATCCATAAATTGATTGATGTTTATCGCGATCTGCTGGCGGAGAGAGATCGGAAACGCTAGCTTCCGCTGGTCCACTTTTCTGCAAAAATCTTTCTCAGGAAGATTTTCCCATGGACTTCTTTTCGGTTGGCTCCCATGTCTTGCCTGAAGTTTCAGTACCTCTTTTAAGTTTCTTCAAACGGTTTGAAAGCATCTGTAACAGCAAACCTTTGGCCGCGCTCCAGACCACTGCATAATCAAAGATCGTCGGAGAGAAATTGCCATCAGAGTCGACCAGGTGATATTCACATACGTTGACTCGCGGAATCAGGAAGGGATCGCAATCGCGCGTCCAGACGCCAGGTTCCTGGTCCAGGAAAGCAAACTTGTATCCAGCCTGCGCCACTAGCTCGCGCACCTGCTCGGAGCAGTTCCCATTGGGATAGGAAAACAAGTGGCACGAACCGCCTAGCTTTTGTTGAATGGCTTTGCGAGACGAGACGATCTCCTGCTCCGCCTGAGCAATGGGAACCGTGGTAAGGATCTCATGCGTGCTGGTGTGCGACCCAAACGTCACGCCGCGGGCGTGAAGGTCAGCGATCTGCTCCCAGGTCATTGTTTTATCCACGGTGGCAGAAGACTCAAGAAGGCCGCCAGAGCCCAGCATCTGGCTGATGCGGCTTTCCCGTTCCATGGTTGGCAGCGCTTTGAGTGCTTCAATAGCCCTCCCAATGGAGGCGGCGCGTCGAGAGCCATGGCCCGAGGAAATACGATCAAGAGCGGCAGCGGTCCGTTCCGGCCAGAACGGAAGCGCCGTACCAGTTTTCTCCGGCACAATGAAAATCACAAAGGGTACATGGTACTGGGAGGCAATCGGGTAAACCGTTTCTGCATTGTCCGACCATCCATCGTCGAACGTAACAGCCAACTTGAGCTTGCCGGCGGACTTCCAATCGGGCTCCTGCACCAGATTGGCAAATTCATAGTGGTGGGATGCATGGTTAAGAAAAGCGGCAAACGTCCGATCACGGACAATCATTCCGCCCAGCGAAGCGGTCTGTTGCAGCTCTGAGTCAGTCAAGACACGATGGAATGTGAGAACGATGGCACCGCGCCGCTTCACCCACTTTCGCACCAGCGCCAACATGCCCGATGCGCGCAGCAAGCCAGCCCAGAATGCTTTTCCGTGGCCCCTCAACGCCGATCTGCTAAACGGGCTTGCCATATGTGTCCTTGCGTTCAAATCGCGCGTAACCCTCGCCGCCGAAATTCACGCGCTTCTTCGCGACGGGGAAAAGTAAAGTAACTTCCCTGCGCATGGTCCATCTGCGTTGCTACTGCTGAATTTGCCTGGAGACTGCGTACAACCTTGGCCATGCAGTGCGCGCCATGGCGCTTGCTACGCCGTATGAGGTCATGCAGCGACTCGCCGGGAGTCACCGGCAAAGATTCCTGCAAGAGTGCATCGCCTTCATCCACCTTGGCTGCCATGTAGTGAATTGTCACGCCCAGTTGCTGCTCGCCATGATAAAGCTGCCAAAACGTAGGCATCATACCTTTATATCGTGGCAAAGGAGCATGATGAATGTTGATGCAGCCGCGCGGCGGAATTCCCAGAAGCTTTTCCTTCAATATGTATGGGCAGGCAACGGAAATCAAAAGATCGGGCGCCCGCTGCTGTAACGCATCTGTAAATTCCGGCTTGTTGGGATTGTCCACATGCTCATAAGGGATGCCGTAGGCCTGAGCAAGCTGGGCGATGGAATAGAACTTCTGCGACGACCGGTTTTTCGGCAAAAATGAAAACAGCTTGGCCTTGGCTGCTTGCAGCAGAAGTTTGCCCAATCCGGTCACTCCGTAAAGCCACTTGAGTTCCCGTAAAAGCTGCACTCTGGAGCGCTTGCCCATGGCCCGGCAGCAGGAGATCCGCGCGATCTCAAACTCTGCGGCGTAGTGCCGTAAAAATTCCTCGAAGAATGGCAGGACATACAGCGAATCTTCCTGGGTTAGAAATTCAATTTTCATCTGCGGGCCCTCACAGTCTGCCAAGTCACATATTTGCGCCCGCGGCAGATTTCCAACATGCTGACCAAAGCCGCCGCGTTGAGCGTACAGAAAAAAAGCGGAATGCCCAGAGGCTTCCACTGGCGATGCAGCGGCAGAAGTATGTTGAGGAGCGCCGCAGCATAAAAAAACAATTGCACAGCCAGGGTGACCCTATAAAACGAAGAGTCGAGCAGCAAGCTATTCGCTACGAGCAAGGCGATCAGGAAGAGCGGCACCATCCAGCGCATGATTTTGTGTGACCAGAGCTGGAATGCCGGCCAGGCAAATTTCCATGGCTTGAGCAAGTCAGCAACGCTCAGCAGCCCGCGCATGGCCCGTGTCACAACGCGAACGCGCATGGAAAACTCTTCACTGGTGGATTGTGTTGTTTCTTCATAGGCCAGCGCACGGTCTTCAAACACCACACGATAGCCCTTCCTGATGGCTTGCAACGGCTGGACCAGGTCGCTGATGATATCGGCCGGCAACTCCGTATATGCCGCTTTACGGACGGAGTAAATGCAGCCGCAGCAGCCTGTGATGGTGCGAATGCCCGACTGCAATTTCTTGATCAGGTTTTCATAATTCCAGAAAGCCACGCTGCCCAGGCCGGTGGGAGATTGCTGACCCGGATCAAAATATTGATACCTACCGCTGACGGCGCCGACCGAAGGCCCCTCATAATTGCACGCCAGATACAACAAGGCTTTTGGATGATAGATGGCCGTGGCATCAGAAAAGACGATGACCTCGCCTGTGGCTTCTTTCACTCCGACGTTCTGCGCAAAAGTTTTTCCACGACGCTCCAGCATCCTGACAAGGCGTACCCGGCTGTCAGGAAACGCTTTCACGATTTCATCCGTCCGGTCCGTGGAGCAATCTGACAGCACCAGAACTTCAATCTTGCCGGCAGCATATTCCAGCGCCAGTGTTTGCTCGATTTTGCGTTCGATGGCTTCTTCTTCGTTATAGGCAGCGATAAGGACTGAGATTCGAGGAGTAAAACCAACATTGGGACGAGGGCGGCGCACAAATAGGCCAATCATAGCCAGAAGAAGCGGGTAGCCAGCGTAGACATAAAACAACAAGAACGCGGCCAGCCAGAATGCTATCCTGGCTCCGCTCGCTACACCCACTCCGAATTGGCTTATCACAAACGCTACCATTACTCACCTACCGAATGCAGACCACGTCAGCTTTGCTGCTCTGTGCGTCTCCAACTTGAATCATTGTGTTCGGCTTCGTCTCGCCCATGGCGGAATTCAGCACAGACTCCGGCGACTGCTTATCAAAGTACATGCGCTGCCAGACTTCAATCATCAGGAGCGCCCAGATTTTCAGCGCATTGTCCCGGCGATTTTCGGCGTGGTCGCGCAAGAGTTTCTGTACCGCGTCAGGACGGAACAAGCCGCGGCGCTCTATTGCCGCGGAGGAAAGAAATTCCCCGATCACGGGCTTGAGTTCACCATTGATCCACTGCGGTAGCGGCGGGTTGAAGCCCATCTTTTTCTTTGTGAGCACCTCGCGCGGCAAGATGCCACGCATCGCCTGCCGGGTGATCCACTTGGTGGTCATGTTACGGACTTTCATCCGCTGCGGCACCTGCATGGCAAACTCAAGCAGCCGATAATCAGTAAAGGGCGCCCGTACTTCGAGCGAATTGGCCATGGACATGCGATCGGCATATTCCAGGCAATTGCAGCAGAGGAATGACGCCGCGTCCACATAGCCGAGCCGGCTCATGGGATCCAGTTTGGCGCCGCGGCGGAAGAACTGGCGCAGGAAATCTCCCGAGTTGCGGCCGCCGACCGACGCCGAGAAATCAGGCGTGTACAGTTCCTGTTTCTCACGCTCAGAAAAATATCCAACCCAGTCAATGTACATGTCTTCTTCCGCCTGCCAGGCGGATTGCGCAAACTCCCGCACCCGGCGAAAGCCGTGGCGTCCGTCGGTGGAGTCATTCATGAACCCGGACAATCGTGACACTAAACCTTTCGTCAGAAACTGGGGCAGTTGGCGGTAGCGCCGGGCCATGGCAGCGCCTGCATAGCGCACGTAGCCGCCAAAGAGTTCGTCGCCGCCATCACCAGAGATGGCAACCGTTACGTGCTTCCGCATCTGTTTGGTGATGATGTATTCAAGAATTGCCGTGGGATTGCCAAACGGCTCATCGAAGTGGCGCACCACGTCAGTCATGTAGGCGGCACAGGCCTCGTCCGCCTGCAGAATGTGGTGCTCCGTTTTGAATCTTTCGGCGACGAGTTTCGCAATCGGCTGCTCGTCATAAAACTTGCTGGCCTTAAATCCGATGGTGAAGGTTTTGACCTGATCCGGGCTGCTCTTTGCCGCGAAGGCGGTAATCGCGCTGGAATCAAGGCCGCCGCTCAGGAAGAGTCCCAGCGGCACGTCACTGATCATGCGCAGCTTGACGGATTCTTCCATCAATTCGCGCGCGCGATCGATCATCTCCGCTTCCGACATTTGCAAAGGCGTGCCGGCGGTTTCGGCGGCGTCCCAATATTTCCATTCACGCCGTTCTACGTCGCCTTCTGAGTTGACCACGATCTCCATGGCCGAACCGGGCGCCATTTTCCGCACATGCTTGAACGCCGTAGAGGGATATGGGAAATATAAATATGTGAGATAGTCATGCATGGCCACCGGATCGAGTTCCGCAGGCACGCCGGCCTGAAGTATGGCTTTGATCTCTGAGGCAAAAACAAACTTGCGGCCGGCGTCGTTATGGGAATAGAACAGCGGCTTCTTGCCAAGATGGTCGGTGGCCAGCAGCATGCGGCGATGGCGATTGTCCCAGATGGCGAAGGCAAACATGCCTCGCAGCTTCTTCACCACTTCAGTTCCCCACTCCTCATAGCCGTGGATGATGACTTCAGTATCGGTATGGGAGCGGAAGGTATGTCCAGCGGAAACCAGTTGCGCACGCAATTCCTGGAAGTTATAAATTTCGCCATTGAAGGTGATCCATATGGATTCATCTTCATTGCACATGGGCTGATGCCCAGCTGAGGAAAGATCGATAATGGACAGCCTGCGGTGCTGCAAGCTTACCCAAATGGAGCCATTGGACAACGTGAAATATTTAAGCCCCGCATCGTCGGGGCCGCGATGATGTAGTTCCAGCCCGCATTTTTCGTCCGCCGGTGAGCTGCCGATTTGTCCAAAGATTCCACACATATATTGAATGTCCCTTATACCAGCGCCGGCTCTTCATCGCGTATCCACGGCAAAGGCTCCGGCGGAGCTTCCGCGGCGATTCCAACAGGCTCTTCCTTGCGCTCGCTTTCAATCATCTGCCCACGTACAACACACGCCAGCATGACCCAGAGAAAACCATTTACCTCCACATACAGCCAGCGATCACCAAAGAAATTTACGACGAAGACGCAGGCCATCAAAAGAGAGAAACCCAGCCCAATCGACTTAAGAAAAGGGTCCTGAGCGGTCCTGTATAACCTGACTCCCAGGCGCGTCATTTTGCCTAGCAGAAAGAGGAAAAGCATGAGTCCCAGGACACCCGTTTCCACCAGCACTTTCAGGAAGTAATTGTGTGTGTCTGTATAAATGCCCACTCGATGTTGCCATTCATAGGTGTCAAAACCGGCGCCAAGAGCGGGATTCTGACGAAACAGATTCATGGCGTCATCCCAGAGCACGACGCGGTCCTGCGCTGAAGTATCAAGCTGTTGGTCATTCTTGTCGTAGGTCATGAGGACGCGTTCCTGGACAGAGGTCGGCACAAAACTCTGCCAGCTGAGCAGGAAAACAGCGAGCGCGAGCAGCACCCAGCGCTGCCGGACTAACCCCAGAAAGAGCAAACCGACGAGAATTCCCACATACGCTTCGCGAGAGTAAGAAAACAGCAGGCAATAGGCGCTGAAAGCAAATAATCCCCAGAGGGCTAACTTGAGAGATTTGCGCTTCTGCAAGGCGCTCAGCCCCAGCACAAATAACATGAATTCGGCTTCAAATGTGGCCACGCCGTTCACGCCGGCATAGCCAAGGGCGCCGCCATCACGCACTTCATAAGAGAAGTGCGACGTGTCGCGATCGCTCATGGTGCCGTAATAGTTTTTGTTCACGACCAGCACGGAAAGGCACATGAGCACGACGATAATTTTGATCTGCTTTACATCCTTGATCACGCTCACGGTCACCGCAAAGATGATGAACATGACCATGTAATTCTTCCAGTTGGAGAAACGCGGATCGCTGATGGAGAGAGGCATTGCCGAATTGAGAAAGAATGCGCCACGCCAGAGTTGGACGTAGCAGAAGACACCGAAGACGATGAGGAATTTGTTGAGGGGCGTTTTAGCGAAGCGAAAACCGCCTTTAAAGACCGCGCCCAGCACGACGCCCACCAATAGCATGTCAATGAGTTTGTTGCCGAGAGGAAAATCAAGAATGCGGTAGCGAACCGTCTGCAACGGCAGCAGCGGGACCAAGAAATAAAGACCGGCCTGGGGCTTCCAGAAGAGCGACAGCAAAAACGCCACGACGGCGCCGAGATAGAGGGTTAGCGGGACGTATTGTTCCAATCCAAAATGCACGGTTCAGGTCCTCTCCGTGATGGCTGGCATCGGTTCTAGACGCCGCTTGCCGGAAGAATGAATCCAGCCAGTCAATGCGGTCGAAACACTGATGAACAGCCGGCGCACGCGCAGATCGATGGCGAAGAGGATTCCGGCATACAGCACCAGGACCAAACTTCCCTTCACCACCGCACTGAGCAAAGGGGCTTCCACGGGCAATTGCGTTACCAGCCATGCGAGCGCTGCGCCGGTTGCGGCGTATTTGGCAAATGAAACGAGTTCCAGCTTGAGCGGCAGCACGCGCAATGACTGGTAAGCAAGAAAGACCACGATTCCGGCGTAGCTTACGGTGGTGGCAATGGCGGCGCCAACCAGGCCAATGCGCGGCAGCAGGATTATGTTCAGCGCCACGTTGAGAAAGCCGGCATAAAAAGTAGCAGCTGCGATCTTGGTTGCGCGCTTGTGAATCATGAGGCCGGGACGGAAATAGATAGTAACGGCGGAAAGCACCAGCCCTATCACCAGGAAGGGCAGCAGCGTGTGCGCTTGCTGAAACTTCCGGGAGGCGAGCAGGACTATGACGTCGCGTGACGTTGCAATGGCCACGCATACAACCGCAACAGCAACGAAAATAAACTGGTCCAGGCTACGGGAGAGAAAATCCTGCGTGGCCTTCTTGCCTTCCGTATTCCAGACGCGCATGCAGATGGGAAAGAGCGAAAGCTGCAGAGGCGCCATCATCACGTCCTGAAGATAGCTGGCGATGCCGTAGGCGGCAGCGTAAAAGCCCAACGCCTGGGCGCCAAGGTAATGCTGGACAAAGAAGCGGTCGCCGGAGTCGAGCACGAACCATGAGATCTCAGCGGCCATTAACGGCAGCGAGAATGCAGCCGCGGTGCGCAAAAAACCAACATCGAACATGCTGGGTGAAAGCAGCTGGCGACGGCCAAGAACAGGCAGATATTGCAGCAGGATGACACCTTCAACCACAACCAGCCCAAGGAAGAAGGCGAAGACAGTTTTCTGCCAGAAGAACAACAAAGCGCAAATCACGCCAATCGTCAGCGCTTTTTGCAGAATGTCCATGCCATTGACAAGCCGTGTCTTGTGCTCCATCTGCATAAGGTTCATCTGCATGGAGCGGAGCGAGCGGATCATTACGAGGCTGCACGCCAGGATGAGCGTGCCGCCCGCGGCGGCGCCAAGGAAACGTCCCGCGCCAAGAAACAATGAGGCAACAAACAGCAGAATCAAGACGAGGGCAAGAATCGCGGTACTGTAAAACAAGGTGGAGTAGTAGCGGCGCAGTGTGTCAGGGCTTGTAGCAGGCTCACCCTCCGGGTAATAGCGCTGAATGGAATGCTGAAAGCCGAATTTTGACACCACCGTCAAGAGCAGGACGGTGTTCATGATGAGGTTGATAACCCCGTATTCAGCAACGGAAAAGACGCGCGTGAAGATCGGGAAGGAAATGAATCCCATGAGCATGATAACCAGTCGCCCACCGAGGTAGTGGGACGAGTGGCGATAGAGTGTCTTGAGTGCGCTCATGGAAGTTCCAGTCACGAAGTTTCCTTGCCGTTCCGGACGAATCGTTTTTTCCCGCCATAGGACTGCCGCATTGTCGTTCTATCTAACGCTGGGCCTATTTACAAAATCGAGTGCAACTTTAGATACAAGCCTGCTTCAAGCACGCAGGCGAGCAAAGAAATCACGACTGCAATAACGGCGAACCGTATCGAACTGCGCCTGTCAGCCGCGGATTGAAGTTGAGGCACAACCGCCAGAAGCGCGACATTAGCGGGCAACACGGCTTTCAGTTCGCGTTCAAACTTAACTGTGCTATTCATCATGTCCCCGATATAAGCCAGGCCCAGTGACGCGGCCAGAGCACCGAGAAACGCACCCAGCAACATGAGGCCGCGCCTGGGTTTGAATGGCTTTTCCGGGACCTGGGCCAGATCAAGAATGGTGAAGTGTTCGGCTTGCTGCTTCTTTTCCAGGTCTGCAGCCATTCCGGCAGAAAAAGTTTTATCGAGCAGCGATTGATAATGGTCCTTGGAAACGCTGTAATTGCGATTCAATTCAGCCATTTCCTGCTCGCGAACCGGCACCGCATCCACCTTCGCCCGATAGGAATTCATCTGTCCCGTAAGGCGCTGCTGCTCCTGGGTGAGGCGTTTCGATTCACGGTCGATTATCTGCAACCGCACGCTCACTGCAGTGTTGTCCTGTGTTTCCGCTACTATGGGCGGATCCGGTGGGAGGGCTTTCAAGCGGTCTTCTACACGTTTCAATTGTGAAGCCGTGTCTATCACTTCGGGGTGGGCGCTGGTATAACGATTTTGCAGGTCCTGGAGTTGAGCGCGAAGCCGGCGACGCTCGCCTTCAAGCTTGGCGCGCTCCGTGAGAACGGGGACCGTCTTGACTTCGCCGGGGTTCGGACTTTCCAAACCACGGGAGAGCAGTGTCCGCTCAACTTCAAGACGATTGAGAGCGTCAGCATTAGCCTGGAATTGGGTCTGCAATTGCGTGAGCGCCTGCATGTTTGCCGCCTGCTGCTCCGGCATTTCACCCAGGTGACGCATCTTGAAAGCGCTCAGGCGGGCTTCCTGCTGTTCAAGATTCTGCTTTGCTTCTTTGAGCTGAGCATCAAGAAATTCCGTGGTGTCTTGAGCTTGCTGCTCACGGTTTTTGACGTTCCATTCAATGAAGCTGGCGGCAAGCTGGTTGGCAACCTGCGCCACCTGCTGGCGCTGACGTCCTTCATATTCAATGGTGAACGCGCTCAATCCGGAAGACGATCCCTGCTTCACGGTAATCGAAATGTCCTTACGCATCAGATCGATGAGTTCCTCGCGCGAGATCTTTCCCTGCAGCTCAGGATAGAGGTGCATGTCATCGATGATCTGCTGCAAGCGCGTGGTGCTTAGGACCTGTTGCGTAATGGTCGTAAGGCGCTGGCCCGGATCGGAGTTTACCGTGGGGCTCACGTATTTCTCTGAAACTTTCTGCGGGTCGACAAGAATCGTGGTGGTGGCCTTGTAGCGGTCCGGCATGAGAAGCACGATTGTGCATCCCACAAGCGAGAAAATTACGGTGCCGAGAAAAATCCAGCCGCGATAGTGCCGAACAGTGTGCCAAAAAGCCATCAGCTGGTTTGTGGTCTCATGATTTGTTGCCTGGTTCATTGTTCCTCCCTGGATCACATATGCCTTACTGATGGCCTTACCGGAAATGCAGCGGCGCCGGATACCACTCAATGCCGGCGACTGCGTAGCTCAGATTTCCACTACCCACGGTCCCACCGGTGCCGTGATACGAACGATAGCCTCCGGTGAAGCCAAAGGCGTTGCTGATCCTGTAACGCACACGAGGCGCTACAAAGTAACCGTTATAAGCGGGCAGAATGGTGGTAATGGAATCGCCGCGAAGATAACCAGCATCCGTGATGAGAGTCAGACGGCGAAAGTCTTTGGCGAAACCGACGGTTGCATTATCTTCCCAGCGGCTATTCAGGTTGGCCACGGTGGTAAACATGCGGTTCGCGCTGGCGTAAACCCTGCCCTTGGCGCCCAGATTCTTGACCAGGCTGGCGCTGAAATTGGCCGCTTGCGGAGAGCCGCAAGTAGCTGTGGAGAATTGCGGGCCGCCCTGCACCTCAAATGAAAGTGTGTGCGTTACACGCATGGCGATGCCCAGGCCGCCACCAACGGTATTGCAGGTGGGCCCGTTCAATACGGTTTCTCCTTCGCCGTAGCCGCGGAGATCAATGCGAGGAGTGAGGGTGCGCACGTACTCCATCCTTCCTCCAACAGCATTGGCATGGGAGCCCACGGACTGCGGCGTGTTGGGATCACCCTGAATGCCGGTGTAAGTGTGAAAGGCGGTGATGCTGATCTTGTCACGGCGGCTTTTCAGCCAGCCCAGGCCGATGCTGCTTTCAGTAAAAGCGACGTTGGTGGCTTGCAGCAATACTGCACTGGACGAGGCATCCACGACCGGCGTGCTTTGCACCACCAGGAAATTTAAAGGCCCCTGCAGACGCGCGGACTGCGAGCCATAGCTGCCGCTGGTGGCAACATCCCAGTACAAGCGCTCCGTGATGGAGCCCATTCCGCTGAGATTAACAGTGTGGTAAGCCTGCGGCCCGCCACTCTGCGTGTCATTGGGATTGACAACGGTGGAATACTGCGCAATGTAACGGCCTGTCCTGGTCGGGATAAAAAGTGCGACGTAAGGGCTGACGGATGTAGAAATCAGATCCGTACCCGTGGGGCCCAGGCCACCGACGCTGTTGGTGTAAACGCTGTAGGCGGAAAGACCATACAACACCTGATACTTGTAATCCTTGCTCTTGAGCGAAACGGATTGCTGGCCCTCAACGTACTCACCGTTGGGGATCGTCTGATCATTGCGCTGCGGTGGATACAAGCTAATCAACTGCCCAGTGCCCAGCGAGACGGTGTACGCTCCGGGGCTGTTGGGATACCACGGGAGGTCAATGGGCGTTTCCGCACTCACATCGGCATTCTGATCGGGTGTGTCAGATGATTTGTCTTGCGCGGGCGTCTGCGCGGCAGTTGGCGGGGCCGTCTGCGTGGCAGTTGATGTGGCCGTCTGCGCGAAAGCAGATGATGCAATCATCAGCAACGCAACGCACAAAGCAGCCGGTAACAGGTCTTTAGTCTGGAAATTTTTCACGGGACCACCACCGTATCTCCTGGATGAAGGGCAATGTTTTGATCAGTCTTTTTTCCCTGAACAACTTCGTTGTACTTAAACTTGAGCCGAGATTGGCGGCCATCTTCCGTGCGCAGGACCACGATGCTGTCTTTCTTGGCAAAGGGCGTGAAGCCGCCGGCCTGCGCGATCAGCTGCAGGATTGTGGTTTGCGCATTGAGCGAATAGGTCCCTGGCCGGGCCACCTCACCGGTGATAAAGGCACGCTTGCTGCGAATCTCAATCACCGTAACCGTGACTTGCGGATTATTGAGGAAGCTTTTCAGTTTTTCGGCGACCATGTTCTGGATCTGGATCGGCGTCATGCCGCTTACTTTCACTTCATTGATCAATGGCAGTGAAATATTTCCGTCGGTCCGGACGACAGCGGTCTGGGAAACTTCCGGCTCTTTCCACACATTGACGCGGATGATGTCGGAGTCGCCGACGACATAGCCGGCGGGAACTACCTCGGCGGGCCTGGAAGTATCGGCAGGCTTGGTGACATCCGCAGCGGACGGATCAGGAGATTTAAGGTTGGCGGTCTGCGTCTGGGACACGAGGCTGCCCGCGCCGGCTACCCAGGATAACGCTACGGCAAGTACGATTTGTTTCTTAAACGAAAACATGTATGTTCTCCCACTCTCCGCCGAAGCCGCTATTGCAGTCGACGGTGAAAATTGCAGTTCACTACTTGGCGCCTTTGCCCAAAAAGATGACTTTTACCGTTTCCAAAACAATGACCATGTCCAGGGAAATGGAAAGGTGCTTGATATAAAAAAGATCGAGTTCGAGCTTTCTCTTGGCGTCCTCCACGGTTGAACCGTACTGATACTTGATCTGGGCCCAACCGGTAACCCCCGGACGCACGGTGTGGCGCTGGGAGAAGAAATCCAGATTGCTTTCCAGCATTTCGCAGAAGTACGGTTGCTCAGGGCGCGGCCCCACCAGGCTCATGGTGCCATGCAGAATATTGAAGAATTGCGGCAGTTCGTCCAGGCGATACTTGCGAATGAATGCGCCAACCCGAGTGATGCGATTGTCGCCATCGGCGGCCCAGCTGGGTCCACCTTTTTCCGCATCCTGCCGCATGGAGCGGAACTTGAAAATTTCAAACTGCTCGCCATTCAGCCCGACCCGCTTTTGCCGGAAGAGCACGGGAGCGCCGCTCTCAATCAGGATGGCGGCTGCGACCAGCGCCATGATGGGCAGAGTAAGCGCAATGGCAATCAGCGCAGCGGCAATATCCATGGCGCGCTTGGCCGCCAGCAAAAATCGGTTCTTGCGGAAGCCGTCATTGAAGATGAGCCAACTGGGGGAAAGCTTTTCCAGGGCGATGCGTCCGCTGATGTTTTCAAAAACCGTGTGCGCGTCTTCCACCGTGACGCCGGCAAACTTGAGGCGCAAAAGCTCCCGATACGGCATACGGCCACGCTGTTCCTTGAGTGAAAGCACCACGCGATCAATATTCTTTTCGCGCACCATGGTTTCCAATTCACTGAGGCCGCCGATGATCCCGGGATTGACCAGCGACATGCCGATGTTTTCCCCTTTTTCATCCAGAAAACCCAGGACCTTGAGGTTGAGATCAGGGCGCGAACATATTTCACGCGTGAGCGCAATGCCGGTGGAACCGGTGCCGACGATCAACACCCGTTCAGGACTGCGAAGAAAGAAGAAACCCTTGGATTCAAGCAGCAGACGCCACCCGAAAATCAAGGTCATGATGGTGGGGATGGCAAAAGCCGCAATGCCCCGGCCCAAACTGACGCCGGGAGCGATGTAATAGATCATCGCCAGACCTATGCACGCTACGCCGAGGGCCTGCAAGAGACCGATCAACAAACGCGCGCGCGACTTCATGACCTCAACGTCATAAAGGTCGTTGTAATACAGGGCAAAATTGCACATCAGAACGACAATCAGAAAACGAACAACGGGATTCCCACCGGCGTATTCCCATCGAGACGAGGCAAAACGCATGGCCGTGGCCAGCGCAAGCCCCAGGACGATCAGCAGGCTTTCACTCAGCAGCAGCACCAGCGTCTTGGTGGGGATCTTTTGTCCGCCGATTTTAAGCATTGCTCACCTTGGTCATTGGCAGGACATTCTCGAGATTTTTCGCGGCAGCTTCAGGCTCCAGATCGCCATGAGGGACGGGCGCACCGGTTTCCGCGGACATGCTTTTTACGTTGGCCGTGCGATTAGGCGACAGACCGGCATCGCGAATCTTGTAAAGAAGGGCGCGATAGCTGATCTTGAGAGATTCAGCAGCGCGGCGGCGGTTCCAGTGATGGGCCTGCAGCACCTTGAGAATGATTTCTTTTTCAAGCCGGTGCACGGCCTGGCTGGTGATTTTTTTGAGCGGCACCGGGCCTTCCATGGGGATTTCAAAGTCAAAGTTGCTGGGCGCGGGCTCAGCCAGATCACCGCTGATGCAGGCTTCCGTGCCCAGGATCACGTAACGCTTGATCAGGTTTTCCAGCTGGCGGATGTTTCCCGGCCAGTGGTACGCCTGCAAGAGCCGCATGAGCGAAGCCGATAGGGGAAGCGCGCGCCGGTTATACATCATGTTGAAATGGGCCAGGAAATAGTCCACCAGCTCAGGGACGTCCGCGCCGCGTTCCCGCAGAGAAGGCAGCGTGATGTTTACCACATTAATGCGGTAGAAAAGATCTTCACGGAAATTGCCGGCGGCAATTTCACGCTTCAGGTCACGGTTCGTGGCGCAGATTACGCGCGCTTCAGACCGCGTGTCTTCTTCCGCGCCGATGCGGCTGAATTTCCCGTCCTGCAAAACCTGCAAGAGCTTGGACTGAAGACCCAGGCTGAGTTCGCCAATTTCATCGAGAAAGAGCGTGCCGCCATCGGCCAGCGCAATCAAGCCGGGTTTGGCGGTAACCGCCCCGGTGAATGCGCCTTTTTCATAGCCAAAAAGCTCGCTTTCCAGCAGCGCGTCCGGAATGGCCGGGCAGTTGACCTTTACATACGGCCCCCTGGCCACCGGCGAGCCCAAGTGAATTAATTTGGCGATGATCTCTTTACCGCTGCCACTGGGCCCTTGAATAAGCACGGGGACGTCCGCCGACGCGATCATGTCGAGATCGCGTTGGACCTTTTTCATAGCGTCCGATGTGCCGAAGATAACGGACTGGGGAGGGACGTCAAAATTGTGCTCTACCGTATGTTTCATTCTTGCTCCGTCCTGCTAGGAAGCGCGTTTCAGTTTGCCGAATCCGTACCCAATATGTGCATGTTCAGAGCCAAAGCTGCGCGAAGGACATGACCGAGGGGACAGGGGCGGACAAGTGGAGGGCCTCTAATATCTGAATGAAAACAATAGGTTTAGCGTGTAATTTGCCGGAGGACCACAGGGAATAAGGTTCTCTGGGAAGGCAGAGGAAATCAAGAAAAGAGGAAAACATTTTCATACAGAGAACATCGCTTTCCCACTTGGAGTGGGGCGGGAAGACGAGCAATTCTAAGGTTCTGTTTAAGGAAGGGCGTCTGCTTAGTTTGCGGCCATGATCACATTTTTGGCAGAGCTGGATTGCGGTTTGGCCAACGGCTGTTACATGCCCTCGCTGCGTAAGACCGGCCAGCGCTTGAGCACTTTCTGTTCCCCGCCCTTCCACCGGAAATAGCTGGCCCGGAACGTTAATGCCTGATCAATCACAAAGGTCAGGTCGGTCTCATCCTGGAAGCGGATGTTGATGCAGTTGAAGTTGGAGTCTCTTACGTTTATCGAAGCAATAAAACGGCGGAAAAATAGATCTTGCCTAACGGAGCGACCTAAAAAAGACCTGCATAGCGGAGCGCGGTCTCACAAGCTCAAGTCGAAGCGGCATGTTAAAGACCTCAAATTCGAATTTATCTGGTGCGCTCCGCTTCGCTGCGCGCAAGCCTATGGCATAAGGAAGGTCCTTCTTTTGAGCCTTTACGGCACGACTCCGCAGCCCTCGACTCCCCTGCGGCAAGCTCAGGGTCGTCTCAGGCAAAGCGCTCAAGCCGTGCCCTGACACTTGTCTCGCACAAAGCTGCTGTGCCGCGCCTTACGGCGCTCTGTTTTCTTCAATCCTTTCCCAGCGCTGACGAGGCTGGGCTCAATAATTTCGCGCCTACGGCGCTTGGACCATGGGTGCTATTGCACTGTCGCCGTCGCCTTGGCACTGGTTTCCTTCGGCAAACCCAATTCCGGGAGCGAGTTTACGATCTTGACGGTTTCAAGGCTCACAGTAATCACTTGACCGATCAGGCGGAGGATGTATTCCTTATCGTCCGAGCGGTTGGGATCATTGGTGATGCCGGAGCGCTTGTCGGTTGAGACCTGATATTGATCAATCACCGACGCCATCATTGCAAGAAAGCCTTGATCCTGTTCTCAAGCCGTTTTATATCGGAAACTTCACACGCCCACAGCGTGAGTACATGCCAACCGAGGGCTTTTAGTTTCTTTTCATTTTGTATATCCCTTCGCACATTTTTTCTTAGTTTTGGCCCCCAATAAAAGCTGTTGGACTTCGGGATATGCGAGTCAATACAGTCTTTGTGCTGGTGCCAAAAACAGCCCCGCACTTCAACGACTTTCTTCAACCGCGAAAATACGATATCCGGCTTTCCGGGAAGCTTGGCAACGTGAAGCCGATAACGAAAACCCATGGAATGAATCAAACGACGAACCGCTTTTTCGGGCAACGTGTCCTTTGAGCGGATCTTCCGCATGTTCTCGGAGCGGCGTTCGGGGGTAAGCTTATCAGTCACACGGCCAAATCGAGGGGGAGATCTGTAATATCCTTGAGCCGTTTTCCGTCAACCATGATCCGCACCAAATTTGCTGAATCTTCAATATGAAGTTTATCAACCGTACTTATCAGCTCCGGAAGAGCAAAATGATAAACGCAGTCAATGTCGCCAGTTCCAAGCGCTAGCGACGCTAGACGGCTCGGCAGCGGCTCACCTGTCACAACTACGATGTGTGGCACTCTCCCTTTTCTGTTGCGTATCAGGTTTAGCGCCTCAGAAC
>DAHUXR010000299.1 GCA_027307045.1 Acidobacteriaceae bacterium | reverse complement strand
CCAGTTTTTCGCAGGGAATCCGGCGGTCGCTTGCCTGGTTCGACGCCGATCCGTCTCGCAAAAAAATCGATCATGATGCCAACGCTACTTGGGACAAGCTGATAGCTGCCTACGAGAAGGGGATGACCGACGCGGTGAAGAGCTTTCGCTAAACGGAAAGACGTCAGGTCCAGGCGAGTGCGGAAACGGATCTCCACCTCTCGATAATTGGCGGGACATGTACGCTGAAGCCGCTCGACTATAATCAACTCGTAGGCAGCTGGACCGGACGGCCGCTCGCAGCTTCGGTTGCGGGAGGAAAGTCCGAACTCCACAGAGCAGTGTGCCGGATAACGTCCGGGAAGCCGTCGTCAAGGACGGCTGACGGAAAGTGCCACAGAAAACATACCGCCTCGCTGTCGTTGTGAGTGGTTCGCGTGGTGCGCAGATTCTCATGCGCGCTGCAGTTGGATTAAGAATCATTGACGACGGCAGCGGGGTAAGGGTGAAAAGGTGCGGTAAGAGCGCACCGCCGCGGCAGTAATGTCGCGGGCAGGGCAAACCCCACACGGAGCAAGACCAAATAGGGAGGACGTTTACGGCTTCGGCCGTGG
>DAHUXR010000298.1 GCA_027307045.1 Acidobacteriaceae bacterium | reverse complement strand
CGCTCGCCGTCGGGCGCCAGCACCAGGCAGGAGCAGGTGATGTGGCCGGGAGTGAACTGGTGGCGCGACAAGGGATCGGGCGTATGTTGCAGGATCATGAGGACGAGATCGCGCGATTTGGGATCGGGCACGTCCGGGGAGCGGGAGATGAGGTCGGCGACGTCGGCGGCGCGCATGGGCTGGAAAATGAAAAAGCCTCCCGCAAGGGAGGCTTTTCAGAATAAACCGGGCGACTTCCTACTCTCCCACACAGTTGCCTGTGCAGTACCATCGGGGCTGAGAGGCTTAACTTCCGTGTTCGGGATGGGAACGGGTGGGTCCCTCTCGCTATGGTCACCCAGAAAGCGGATGACAGATTGAATATTGACGGGCTCGAAAACACATTCTGGAAAGCAGCGTATTGCGCTGTATGTGTGCAGTAAATTTTATGGTCAAGCCGAACGGGCAATTAGTAACGGTAAGCTCAACGCATTACTGCGCTTCCACATCCGTCCTATCAAACAGGTCGTCTTCCTGTGCCCTTCATAGCTTTCGCTTGGGAGATCTCATCTTAAGGAAGGTTTCACGCTTATATGCATTCAGCGTTTATCCTGACCGA
>DAHUXR010000297.1 GCA_027307045.1 Acidobacteriaceae bacterium | reverse complement strand
CCTGAGCTCGGCTGAAATTCCCGAGGCCTACGGCGGCCTTGAGATGGACAAAGTCACCGCCGCCGTGATCGCCGACCACATTGCCAAATATGCCGGCTTCGCCACCACGTGGGGAGGACACACCGGGATCGGAACGCTGCCCATCGTGTATTTCGGAACGGAAGAGCAAAAGCAGAAATACCTGCCCAAGCTGGCGGCGGGAGAGATTGTAGGCGCATACGCCTTGTCGGAGGCCACGTCCGGCTCGGACGCCTTGAATTGTCGCGCGCGCGCGGTGCTTGCGGCCGATGGGAAGCACTACATCCTGAACGGCGAGAAGATGTGGATCACCAACGCCGGGTTCGCCGACCTGTTCACGGTCTTTGCCAAGGTGGACGGCGAGAAATTTACCGCCTTCCTGGTTGAACGCACATTCCCGGGATTTTCTATCGGCGCCGAAGAGCACAAAATGGGAATTCGCGGCTCCTCGACCTGTCCCATCATTTTGAACGACTGCCAGGTGCCGGTCGAAAACGTGCTCGGCGAAATCGGGCGCGGACACCTGATTGCCTTCAACATCCTGAACATTGGCCGCTTCAAGCTTGGCGCTATGTGTGTAG
>DAHUXR010000296.1 GCA_027307045.1 Acidobacteriaceae bacterium | reverse complement strand
GGCTTTCAAAACCCTGATGGACGTGGTCCAGGCAAATCGGAGCTAGAAGCTAGTAGCTAGTAGCTGGAAGCTAGCAGCTGTTTTTTCACATCCCCTGCCGTTTGCTCCGCCGATGCCGCTGTGCTAACCTTTGATTCTGTGCCGTCGTACGAGCGCAGCAAGAGTGTGCCCGTACATTCGGCTTCAATCCGCGGAGAGGTTTTGCGGGGGTGAAGGCGGTTCGCTTCAGCGCATCGCAGTTCAGGGCTGGCGTAGCTCAGCTGGTAGAGCATCTGATTTGTAATCAGAGGGTCGGGGGTTCAAATCCCTTCGCCAGCTCCAGATTGAGCCGTTTAGCGGGCGTGAGGCTGAACGGCAGTGAAGCCGGGAGTCCGCTGGCGAAATCCTGAGCGTTGTTTGCGAGGGATCTCCTGATAAGCAGCGGATTCCGATGCTTCAAACGATTATTGCAGGACAGACGCTTTTCCATCAGCACTCCATAAGGGAATTCCCAGATGAGTTGTTAGCGCGGATTGTTCTTACGCGCATTTCTGATCCCCAGATGGCGGTCGCAAAAACGGCGAAGGATGGTTGCGGCGTGTCTGAAAGAGCTTCTAGCTGTGAGCAAT
>DAHUXR010000295.1 GCA_027307045.1 Acidobacteriaceae bacterium | reverse complement strand
GATGCATGAACCTACGGTCCTGAAGCACACGCAGGATTTTGGCTTGCGTCTCCAGCCCCATGCTTCCGATTTCATCCAGGAAGAGCGTTCCGCGATCCGCAACTTCGAATAGCCCCTTTTTCGACGAGACCGCGCTGGTGAATGCACCCTTGACGTGTCCGAATAGAGTGGATTCGAGCAAGTCCCCCGGCATGGATCCGGTATTCACTGGCACGAATGGGCGATCGCGACGCGGGGAATTCAGGTGCAGCGCCTTGGCGATCAGTTCTTTTCCGGTACCGCTCTCTCCCTGCAGTAGCACAGTGGAGCGGCTGGGAGCGACTTGTCCCACAAGATCGAAGATCTTAAGCATGGGCTCGCTCTTGCCGACGATGTTGTTAAAGTTGTAGCGCTGTTTGAGCGCACGCTTCAGCTGGACGTTTTCCTCTTCCGCGCGTCGCCGTGCGACGGCAGAGCGGACGTCAGCCAGCAATTTCTCATTGTCCCAGGGCTTTTGCAGGAAGTTCGCTGCGCCCGACTGCATCGCGCGCACGGCATCTTCTACGGTGCCATAGGCCGTAATCATGATGATCGAAAGCAGAGGATCAATCGCGCGAAGTTCC
>DAHUXR010000294.1 GCA_027307045.1 Acidobacteriaceae bacterium | reverse complement strand
AAACAGAAATTACAGCGATGCTAGAGCCTGACATTTTGATGAAGGTCCAGCAGGCCAATAACCTCTTTTGGGCCCAGGAAGGGCAACCCAAACTGGCCGCTTTCGACATGGATGGGACACTGATTCGCCATGACATGGGGGATGCGGTTCTTGCGCAGCTAATAAAATGCGGGAAACTCACTCGTGATGACTGGAATACTTATCAGAAGCATCTTTCCAATTCGCGTCCAAAGGCATATGAATATGCGGTGACTGTAATGCAACGTCTGTCGGTAAAAGATATTTATCGCGCAGCCTACGATGTTTTTGATCCGCGCACAGCGGCAATCGATCTCCCCGACAATATTCATGTGCCCAAGCCCGAAGTAGTACCGAAAATGCAAGCCCTGATCATGTGGCTTCACCGCCATAAATTTGAAGTGTACGTGGTAACCGCAACTAATCAGTGGGCGGCGGAAGTTGTTGCGTCCGATTTTTTCGGGATTCCCGCCGAGAGGGTAATCGGTGTTAAGGCAGCAATAAAGAGAAGCCGGCTTACCGACAAAGTCTGCCGTCCGGCGCCAATAGGCGACGGCAAGAGCGAGGCGTGGAAGGTGCATCTTA
>DAHUXR010000293.1 GCA_027307045.1 Acidobacteriaceae bacterium | reverse complement strand
CGGAACGTGAGGGTATCTGAGGTAGCCTGCCCGCTGCGGCCATCGGAAATCACCAGCAGGACGCGATTGCTGTTCTTCCCGATACGCTTCAAGTGTCCCGCTGCAAAAGCCACTCCAGAGAGCAGCGCCTTGCCCTGCTTGGGACGTATCTGGCCAAGCGCTTCTTCCAGAAGAGCGTCGTCGGCCGTGAGGTCCTGCTCAAAATCAAGCTGGTCACTGAAAACCAGGATGCAGGCTTCATCATTGACCCGCAGATTCCTGACGATGTCTTTCAACGTGGCGATAATCGCCGGCCGGTTCTGGCTGGTCAGCAGCGACGTCTCAATCAGTATGCCCAGTGACACCGCTTCAGAAGGCGCGGCAATCACTTTGGGCCGGTTCGCGGGAGCGTTTGCCGATGCGACAGGTTCACGTGAAGGCGGCTCATGCAGCGTATCTTCAAATCCAAAAGGCGCTTTTTTCTTTCCTGAAGACTTCCCTCGATTGGACGCTTCAGTCGTCTCCGTTCCCTTTGTGCTGCGAGTGGCGGGGCTTGTAGTATTGGCGACCGTTGAAGATTTTCCCGTCGGGTGCGAATTACTACGGCTGGAAGCGACCACGCTA
>DAHUXR010000292.1 GCA_027307045.1 Acidobacteriaceae bacterium | reverse complement strand
CGGGTGCGTTCACCAGTCCCAGCACGGTTGAGTTCCCATTCGGAGGCCGCAGCTCGCCATTCATTTCCAATCCGAAAACATCGCGATAGAATGCGGCCGATTTTTCGAGGTTTGCCACGCTATGAATGAAGTTTTGCATGCCCACCACCGGCGCCGGAGCATTGGTCTGCGCAAAGACCGCGCCCGACAACACGAAGATTGCTAAATTTCGCATAGGCCAAATCGTATCAGAGAAATACGCGGTGTGCTAAGATTGACGCTAGACCTTGTCTCGTGGGCCTGTGGCGCAGTTGGGAGCGCGCTTCCATGGCATGGAAGAGGTCAAGGGTTCGAATCCCTTCAGGTCCACCAAAACGTTTCAAACACTTCGCCTCCTCGTTCCCAAACCGCCGCACAACAGGGCGCGGGATATGGCGCGCCAGTAGATCGGGCGGCCCACAGAAAACCCGCAAGCCTTTTGGAGACGAGGCGAAATCGGGAGTTACGGAAGTGCAAACGCGACCACGGCATCCGCGGAATCGATCACTACGTACTGCTTGTGGTTCTTTCCCAAATAGGTAATGGGATTCGCATACCCGTGATCGGGTAACTTGGCCTCCCACAGT
>DAHUXR010000291.1 GCA_027307045.1 Acidobacteriaceae bacterium | reverse complement strand
TTCTCGCGCGTCAGCTCGAACTGGCGCTCGCAGCAGGTCGCGGAAGAATATCTGGAACAGTTCAAAGTGCCAGTGCTGTCGGATATCGACACGCGCGCGCTGGTGCGGCATCTCCGTGACCACGGCGTGCAGCGCGGCGTAATCTCGACGCTGGAAAGCGATACCGACAAGCTCGTCGCCAAGGCCCGGTCAATTCCAAAGATGGACGGGACAGACTTGGCCAAAGAGGTTAGCACCAAGCGGTCCTACGTTTGGGAAGTGGGCGAGCGCTCGCACGAGCCGGTGGCCGTCGTCGGGGTGAAAGACGAGCCTCCGCGATTTCACGTGGTGGCTTACGACTTCGGCATCAAGCAGAACATCCTGCGCAAATTGCGAGGCGAAGGGTGCAAGGTGACGGTGGTTCCGGCCCAGACTCCGGCGGAAGATGTGCTCGCACTCAAGCCAGATGGAGTCTTCCTGTCGAATGGCCCGGGAGATCCGGAGCCGTGTACGTATGCAGTCGATTCGATTCGGCGTTTGATGGGACGGCAACCGATCTTCGGAATCTGCCTGGGACATCAACTGACGGGCATTGCGCTGGGCGGAAAAACCTTCAAGCTTAAGTTC
>DAHUXR010000290.1 GCA_027307045.1 Acidobacteriaceae bacterium | reverse complement strand
CGATCACGGAGGCAAGACCCCGCGAGACGTTGCCGAAGAACTTGTGACCGGCGCCGACGAGTTCCTCAGGCCCGTAATAATTCGGACCCGGCTGGCGCTGCGGCGGCGGCAGCGGTTGTTGCGGCGGGGGCGCCTCCGGCGGCGGCTCCGCCTGCTGCGCAGACACCGGCACAGCCCAGCACATCAGCGCGGTGAGCGTCATCGCGGCAAAGCGAACGGCGAAAGTCATTAAAGTTCCCCTAGTGCCCACGTTCCGAAGTTCGTGCTCTCTCGCGGCACGCACCGCACGAGCTTCGGAAAGTGGGCATTAGCAAACTTCTTGAATCTAGTACCGCTTTATCGCTCTGAAGTCCCCCGAAAAAAGTTTGCGGCTCGTGATGCGGGGACTTCAGATCGGCGGTACTAGTCCCGATCCGCCCGTGTATTGGATTTCATGTAACCATCGCGGGTCTGTGGCAGTTTCCATCCCAGCACCTTGCTGGCGACGAGCGTGCGCAGCACCTGCGCCGTCCCGCCACCGATCGTGAACATCCGCACATCGCGCGCCATGCGCTCAAGCGGGAAGTCTCGCGAATAGCCGCGCGCACCAAAGACCTGCAGCGCATCG
>DAHUXR010000028.1 GCA_027307045.1 Acidobacteriaceae bacterium | reverse complement strand
TCTGCGAGTTCTTTGCCATCGAATATGCGTTGGGCATCCCCGCCAACTGCGTGTTCCGGCGCCGGGCCGAACCCTTACAGAAAAAGCTCAAGCGCCGTTACCGCCGCAGCCAGCTTCCCCAGCGCAGTTTCTCCAGCTTCCGCCACCGCGCCCGCACTTGGCCCCGCCAGCGCCGCATCTGTTACAAAGCCGAACACACCGCCACCGGAACCAACCTGCGCTTCGTCATTACCAACCTTGCCGGCCGCGCCGAGGAAGTGTTTGCCTTTTACAACGACCGCGGCGAGTGCGAGAACCGCATCGAGGAATTTAAGAACGGTTTCCGGGCCGACCGGCTGAGCTGTCACCGTTTCCTGGCCAATGCCTTTCGCCTGCTGCTCCACGCCCTGGCCTACAACTTAGTCAACTTCTTCCGTCTGCACTTGCCCCAGCCTTGGCGCTCAGCTCAGATCGAAACCTTGCGCGCCCGCCTGTTCAAAATCGGCGCCCGCATACGCTCCACCGCTCGCTGCATCCGCATCCATCTGGCCAGCGGTTGGCCTTTTCAGGACCTGTTTTGCTCGGTTTCGCTCGCCTTCAATAGCAGCTAAAAACGACAATGCTTCATCCCGAACTTTATCTCACCTTGAGCCGTCGCTGCGGAGCGGCGTCCAAAAATCATGCCTGAGCCCATTGTCTTGCTTCTCGGCTCCCAGGAATTACACCATCGCATATGCCTCGGACCCTCTCTGCGGTCATCTTCAGCTGAATGGATAAAATCTCACGTCTCACGAATTAACTAGTGTAGTTTCTAGCGCTGCTGGTGATGGCTGAACTGTTTGGTGAGTACTTAACATGTGGGCCGCTTTGACACTTTGCCGTCTAAGGAGTCTTAAGGGGCATACATGGGCTCCACCGCTGGCAATTGACGAAACATCAGTTTATCTCAGCCGCCGCTCCTGAACTGCTCCGGGCTATTTTGTGCAGGCCCTGTGTTGAATCCTGTGGAAGCTCTTTGGAATCTGTTGAAGTCAGTTATGAGCGATCTGTTCGCAGAAAGGCTGCCAGAAAGAAGCCTGCAGCCGCATCCTTACTGATGGCAGGAATCTTCAGAAGCGGGCAGCATACGGGGCCACTTCTCTAAAGATCGCCTCAAGGATAGCTCTCTCACAAGTCTGAATAAAAAAATGGCCTGCCGGAAACATTCGCAATGTGAATTGCCCGGTCGTGTAATTTTGCCAGCCCTCCAGGCACTCGCGGCCACTCCTGTTGTCCTGCAGGCCGCCAAAGGCGGTAATCGAACACTGGAAGGGCGGTTCGGGATCGCATACGTAAGTATTGCAAAGCTCCATGTCAGCGCGAATCACGGGCAGCAACAACCGCATCAACTCCGCATTCTCAAGCACTTCCCTGGGAGTGCCTTCATAGCGCCGCAATATCTGGATGAGTTCTTGATCGGCAATTTCGTGCGTATCGGGCTCACCGACCTGTTTAGGGCAGCATTTTGCCGAAATAAAGAGATGGACCGGCATCGGTCCGCCCTCTCTTCTTAGCTGGCGAGCTAATTCAAAAGCGATCAGCCCTCCCATGCTGTGGCCGAAGAATGCAAACGGCAGCTCCATCGCCGACCGCAGGGACTGGCTGAGGGCCTGAACCAGGGGAGCAAGTCTGGTCAGTGCCGGCTCTTTGATGCGTGCGCCGCGCCCGGGCAGTTGAATGGGCAGGACCTCAACGGTTTCTGGCAGGTGTTGCTGCCAGGTACGAAAGATGGCTTCACTGCCGCCCGCATAAGGGAAACAAAACAGGCGAACCCCGGCTCGCAAGTTAGGCCGGCGCGCAGTGAGCCATGGACTTTTCGCTGCAATCGTCAAATTCAGATTTACCTGTGAATGCGCCGTAATCGGCCAGCGTGCAACAGACAGACATCATAGCAATCGGCACTCTTCGTCGGCCATTTATGCCGATTGCCTTTTTCCCAGGCCAGTCCTGAGCGCATCAATAAATATCCGGACATTTTCGGGCTCGGAAAGCTCCAGCCTGAAATATTGGTCTGTCAGCCCAAACTCCTGTCCCCACATCACGCTGATCCCATGCTGCCTGAGAGAGCTTCGCAATATTTCTGCGTCACCCAGAAACTCGATGAGTACGTAGCTGGACTGTACTCTCCTTGCCGGCTCAACCAATCTGAATCCGCACCCACCTTCCGCCCTCTTCAGCATTTGAAACGACCTCTCAATGAAATCGTTGATGGAAGGCTCTTTGGCCAATTCACTGGATGCCTTTTCTACTGACAAGGATGAAACAACATTGCGATTTTCATGCCTCAACCGCACGGCATCTTCAGAACTGGCGCAGATTGTCCAACCAATCCGGTACGCCGCGGTATTGTGGGATTTTGAGGTGGAACCCGCCAGAAAGAGCTTTTTCCGGCCGCGATAGCCGCGGTAAAGATGGCCGGCGAGTTCCCGCGTATTCAGTTGCCTGCTCGGCAATGTTAAATCGAAGATGATCGGCATGTTGGCAGGCAGGCCATTCACTATTTTCTCCGGATTAAAAACAGCGCCCGTGGGATTGTTGGGAAGACTCAGGTAAACAATATCGGCCTGAATCTCTGCCGCCTTTCGTATCAACGTGGCTTCATTGATATCAAAGCCGTCGGCGGCGGTCTGCACCGTCGCTACCCGGAACCCGAATCCCTGAAAAGACTCCCGCGCTCTCCAATATCCGGGAGTAACCGTCAGGAGCACAGGGTTGGCTTTCATCGCCAACCGGAAGACATGGTTCCTGATTGTCTCAATCGCGCCGCTTGCGCCCGAAGTGGGTATGACATCTTGGGGATCGACGCCAAAATAATCTGCGACGATTGAAGCGAACTGCGCGTGGCTGCGAATGAGCTTCGCATAGGGCAGCCCTGTCCGGAGGTCGATCTGTGACTCCGGCGTCTTCGCGGTAGTAGCTGGTTGCTTCATTGTGCCTCTTTTGCCATTTCCTTCATCTTTTTGCGCAGGCTGAGCGACCGCATATCGGTCCATACCTCCTTAATATAGGCGAGGCATTCGTCTTTCGGGCCGCTTTTACCTGCATCGTGCTAGCCGAGCGGATTCTTCCGGTGCGCAGGCCAGATGGAATACTGCTCTTCATGGTTTACTCCAACCGTATAAATAGTTTTGTCTTCCCGTTCGTCTTTGCTCATAAGTTCCTCTCGATGGGCGTTTCTTTTACCGGGTTTTTAGAACATCCGTCCCCCGATGATTGCTTCCATTTCTGGCACCACCAGTGCCGTGCCTTTCTCCTGCGTGGGCACGCCCAGCACCAGGACCTCAGAAGTGTGCTTTCCAATCTGGCGAGGCTTGAAGTTCATGACCGCAAGCACCTGGCGGCCCACCAGCGATTCTTGCGGATAATTTGTGGCCTGGGCAATGCTTCGCCTGGTTCCGATTGCCGGGCCAAAATCAATCACCAGCTTGTAGGCTGGTACTCTGCACCCCTCCGCTGGTTCCACGGAAGAAATCCGCCCCACCCGTACGTCAATCTGCTGAAACACAGCAAACTCAACCACACTTGCTGGTCCGTCCATAAGCTCACCGCCGGTTTAGAATCGCTTACACCAGGGCCAGATTAACTCACGTTGCCTTTATGCCGCAGCCGTAGATTTCACGGACAGATCAGCGATGCGGCTATGCAATCCCTGCCAGAAGTTGGAAATCAAATCCAGGTGCCGGTCATAGCCTTCAATGATCTTCCCTGTACTGTGCTCGTCTACTGCGTAACGCTCTACGGCTTTCAAGGACTCGTCCTTGTGGTCCTTTTCCGCGGCGCCTATGTGAGCATAGAAGTATTCGCACGCCTCATGGAACTGGTCGGGCTCAGACCACAACTGCATATAGTTCCTGGCGCCGTCATAAAGCTTGCGCAGCATCGTATATGCCTGCCATTCCAGCGCCAGTTGCGCGCCAAATGACATTTCTTCGTCTCCATACAACGCCTTCTCTCCCTCCAACAACTCACTTGTTGTGGGAAGCAATTCAGTTGTCTCTACAAGTATTTCAGGGTCAAGTTTGCTCTCATGCCCCATCTTGCGGGCAAGCTCACCGAGGAAGCTGAACAACAGAGCGGAATGCACCTTGGCGGGATTGCCATAGCCCATCTCAGAGTAGAGCGTTTTGACATACTCAGTTTTGGCCTCTAAATCTTTGGTAGCGCCAATAAGGACAGCCAACGCATCAGGAAATGACTTTACAAAGGCCCCATAGTTTCTGGCAAAGACTTGCAGCTCTTCAATGCTGAATGGGCGCGACATCCATTCTTGATAGAACTCATTGTCTAATGCGGGGGTAGTGGTGATTTTCGCGAGCAATGATTCAAGATTCCTTATCATTGTGGTTCTCCTTTTTGTATTTGCTGCTATTTCTTCACTTGCCTTCTAACCGCGATTGAAGCTCCTCACGACGAGGCGCTTCAGCCTTCCTTCGCTCTCTTCCTCCTGAGCAGCTCTTCCAGATCGTCAGCTGAAAGGCTCTCGATTTTCCTTAACACCGCAATCGCTTCTTCCATCTGTCCGGGCCTGGCCTCATTGGCCGTGAGAAACTCGGCAATTTCTCTCACGGTTGGCCGCTCAAAAAATCGGCGCAACGGCAGGTCGGCGTTAAATACCTTGCGGATGCGCGTCGCCACTCGTGTGGCGAGCAGAGAATGCCCACCAAGCTCAAAAAAGTTGTCGTCGATGCCCGTGCGCTCCAGGCTGAGGATGTCAGCAAAGATCTCCGCCAGCGTCTCCTCAATTGCCGTTCGAGGCGCGACAAATAGAGAAGCCAGGTCGGGCCTTCCCCGCTCGGGTTCAGGCAGGGATGCGCGGTCAAGTTTTCCGTTTACGGTGAGCGGCAGTTGTTCCAGATGCATCCATGCCGATGGAATCATGTATTCAGGCAAGCGCTCCTTCAACCAGGCACGCAATTCCCCGGCAGTCGGAGCCGGTTGTTGTGCTGGAACAACGTAGGCAGTAATGTATTTCTCGTCATCGGTCCCTTTGCGAATCAGGGCAACTGCTTCGCTTAAACCATGATGTTCACGGAGCGCAGCTTCGATTTCTCCAAGCTCGATTCTGAAACCTCGGACCTTTACCTGGTGGTCGTATCGGCCCAGGAACTCAATGGCGCCGTCTGCCAGATAGCGGCCTCTGTCCCGCGTGCGGTAAAGCCGGGCGCCGGAATTTGAACTGAATGGATCAGGAATAAAACTCGCGGCGGTAAGATCGGGGCGTTGCAGGTAACCTCGCGCCACTCCTTCATGCCCTATGTAGATTTCTCCGGCAACTCCAATGGGAACCGGCTGCATCTGCGCATCAAGAATGTGGATCTTCTTGCCGGCAATGGGACGGCCTATCGTGATCCTTCCACCTGCATGGACTAGCGCAGCCGCTGCAGTCGCGGTAATCTCGCTCGGCCCATAGTAGTTCCACAACAACAAGTCAGGAAAGAGTGCGAACGTGCGGTCCACCAGGCTCTTTGGCAGCTCTTCACCACCAACGAAAGCCCTGGTGATCAAGTCACGAGGAACCGTAGCATCCGACTCGAAAGCATCGAGCACAGCTTTCCACATGGACGGCACTGCGCTGAACCTGACCTGCCTTTGTCCCTTAAGAGACTGCAGCAGCGCCACCGGATCGGCCACCTCCGCCTTTTCCATGATCCGCACTTCAATTCCGCGCAACAGCGGCGAGAATATTTGCTTGAGTGAGCCATCGAATGTCAGCGCCTGAACGGCGGGCACGCTCTTTACCGTGTCGTCGAACATGAAATCATTGGCCCAGGCAACGTAGTTCGCCAGGCTGCCTTGCTCGATCATGATTCCTTTAGGCTTGCCGGTGGAACCGGAGGTATAAATCACGTAAGCCAGATTTTCCGACGTTACTCCGCTTATGGGATTTTGTTCGCTTTCACGTGCTAATTCGTGGGCGTCTGCATCCAGGTAAATTTTTTGCGCAGAAGTATCGGGAAGCTGAAGACTGGCTGCTTCTTCTGTCACAAGCACCCGCGCCCGGGCTTCATCCAACATGAACGCCAGCCGAGCCTTGGGATATTCCGGGTCAAGCGCTAGAAAAGCCCCGCCCGACTTCAAAATGCCGAGCAATGCAACCAACATTTCCACGCCACGCTCTGAACAAATGCCCACGATTGCTTCAGGGCCAACGCCGAGCTTGCAAAGGCGATGCGCTAATTGATTGGCCCGGCGATTCAGTTGGCCATATGTAAGGACTTTGCTTCCTGATCTCACGGCTATGCCGTCAGGACGCAACCGTGCGTGCTCCTCAACCGCGTGGTGGACAAGGCGATTCTTGCCGTAATCTCGCTTGCCGTTATTCCAGGTGAAGAGCAATTGATGCTCTTCTTCCGCGCCTAGCAGCGCCAGCCGCGAAATCTGCTGGTCGGGAGCTTCCACCGCGGCCTGCAGCAGCTTTTGAAAGTGCGTTGCCATCCGTGCGATGGTTTGCGGCTCAAACAGGTCGGTGTTGTAGTTGAGGATAGCTTTCAGCCCATCTTCTGCTTCGAAAGCTGAGAGCACCAGATCATACTTTGCCTGCTTGGCCTGACTGTTGATAACGCTCACTGATAAGCCGTGCAGGCATAGCTCCTCCGTAAGGGCGTTTTGCAGATGAAAGACCACTTGAAACAACGGAGAGTGGCTCAGATTGCGTTCCGGCTGGAGTTCTTCAACCAACTTTTCAAACGGCACGTCCTGGTGTGCATAGGCTTCCAGGCTTACCTCACGGACTTTCGCAAGCAGCTCGCGAAACGTAAGCTCGCTCCCCACTTGCGTGCGCATCACCAGGGTATTTACAAAGAAGCCGATGAGTTCCTCTATCTCTCTCCGGTTGCGGTTCGCGATAGGGGCCCCAACAACAAGATCCTCCTGGCCTGTATAGCGATACAGCAACACATAAAACACGCTGAGCAACGTCATAAACAGCGTTGTTCCCTCGCGCCGGCCCAACTGGACCACCTGCTGCGCTAATTTTTCCTGCACATTGAAAGCGACTGTGGCGCCATTGAACGTCTTAAACGGTGGCCTGGGCCGGTCCAGTGGTAATTCGAGGGCTGGAGGAATGCCTGCGAGCTTTTGCTTCCAATACCCAAGCTGCTCGGCCAGGACTTTGCCCTGCAGCCATTGCCGTTGCCACGATGAAAAATTCGTGTACTGCCATGAGAGATCAGGCAGGCCGGGCTTTTTCCCTGCACAAAAACCTTCATAGAAGAATGTCAGTTCGCGAATGAAAACCTGAACCGACCAGCCATCCGAAACAATATGGTGCATGGTCAGCAGCAGAATGTGGTCATCCTCCGCCTGCCGCAACAATTGCGTGCGCAGCAATGGCCCTTTTGTGAGATCAAAGGGAGCTTCAGCCTCTTCCCGCATCAACCGCCCGGCAATTTCTTCTCTCTCATCTGCTGGAGATTGCCCAAGGTCGTTCACCGTCAGCTTCCAGGCTTCAGGTTCATGTACCATCTGGACCGGACGTTCTTCAACGATGCCGAACGTCGTCCGGAGCGACTCATGCCGCCTGACGATTTCGTTAAGGCTGGCCTCAAGGGCCGCACTATTCAGGCGTCCTTTTAAGCGAAGCGCCGCAGGCAGGTTGTAAAGAATGCTTTGCGGTTCGAATTGATCAAGGAACCACAACCGCTGCTGGGCAAACGAGAGTGGCGCGGTCTTCAATGTTTTTTGCGTTCGCGTGGGCGACTGTTGAGACTGTTCCTTTGCTCTTATAGGACGGAATATTTCTTGTGGCGCGGCAGCTCCATTGATTTTTTCTGCCAAATCAATGCTCGTTGTCTCTTCTCTGTCGGCGCTCACCTGCAACTCAAGCAACAGCTCTGCCGTACGCTCAATCCTTCGACGATCGCTCTGGTTTGCCAGGATTGAGCGGGCCAGACCACGGACTGTCGGCTCTTCAAAAATACTTCGTACCGGCAGATCGGCCCGGAACGCCTCCCGAATGCGCGAGGCCACCTGCGTGGCCATCAGCGAATGCCCGCCAAGATCGAAGAAATTGTCGAGCGCGCCAATTCTCTCCAAACCAAGAACTTCCGCGAAAATTCCCGCCAACGCCTTTTCCACTGCCGTTTCGGCAGCCACATAATCCGAAACGGCCCCCGCATCTTCTCCGGGAGCTGGAAGCGCAAGACGGTTGATCTTGCCGGAAGAAGTGAGTGGGAACTCCTGGAGCATGACAAAATAAGCGGGAACCATGTGCTCCGGCAGGCGCTCTTTCAAAAACGCTCTGAGGTCTTTCGCGGCTAAGGGATCCGATTGCGGAACAATGTAAGCTGCCAATGTCTTCTCATTCCGTTCCTCCGTTCGGACCGTCACCACTGCTTCCCGGACCAGGGGATGCGCTCTCAGGGCAACTTCAATCTCACCCAACTCAATTCGCATCCCGCGGATCTTTACTTGAAAATCGTTGCGGCCAAGAAATTCAAGATTGCCATCAGGAAGATAGCGGACCAGATCGCCGGTCTTGTAGATTCGCGCGCCCGTCCGGCAGCCGAAAGGATCGGGAATGAAACGCTCGGCCGTGAGAGCCGGTCGCATCAAATATCCATGGGCCACGCAGTCACCGCCGATATAGAGCTCACCTGAAACGCCCACCGGAACAGGCTGGAGATGGCCATCAAGGACATAGACTTGAGTGTTGGCCAACGGTCGTCCCAGAGGCGGAAGCGCCGGCCATTTAGCAGCCGGATGCCGTAAAGGAAACGACGTGATTACATGCGTCTCAGACGGGCCATAGTGGTTGTAGAGAGTGCAATCGCTGAGCTGTTCGAATAGCTTGATGACGGGTGGCGTGATCTGCAATTGTTCGCCGCCAGCCATAAATTCGCGCACGCAGCTCAAAGGAGTTGGGTTTTCACAGAACTGCTCTGCCAGCTTTTGCAGGACTACCACCGGCAGATGAAATCGCTCAATCCGGTTTTCCTGGATAAATCTGCCAAGCTCCGCTATATCGATGCGGGTTGCATCGGGTACCAACACCACGGTCCCGCCCGCTGCCAGGGTTGAGAAGATTTCCTGAAAGCTCACATCGAACGTGAGCGAAGCAAACTGCAGCACCCGCCCACTACGTGATCCAGTTGCGCGATGCCAGTGCGCAAGATTCACCAAAGCACGATGCGGCATGACCACGCCTTTGGGCTCGCCAGTGGATCCGGAGGTATAAATTACGTAAGCGGCGGCCTCTGGGATGGCTTCGCTTTTGTGTGCCATCTGTGGCAGCAACTCATCATCCAGAAAGATCTTGTGTGCTTTGGTATCCGGTAAGCTGGCGGCGAGCTGACGCTGTGAAATCACTGCTGAAGCTTCTGAATCCTTCAACATGAAGGCCATGCGTCCAGGTGGATAGGAGGGATTCAGCGGAAGGCAAGCAGCGCCCACTTTTAAAATGCCGAGGATCGCGACAATCATTTCCGGTGAGCGTTCCGTGAAAATGCCCACAATCGCGCCCCGAGCAACACCCAGTGAATACAAATACTCCGCAAGCTTGTTTGCTTTGGCATCCAGGTCCCGATAAGTGAGGCGGCTCGCTGCGAACATTACCGCGTCAGAATCGGGCGTGCGGGCTACCTGTTCCTCGAATAACTGATGCGCGCACACTGCAGGGTAAGCGGCCTGCGTCTGGTTCCATTGCCACAACAGTTGTTGCTTCTCTTCTCCGGTCAGCAACTGGAGATCGGAAATGCGTTCTGCCGGATTGTTGACGATGGAAGCAAGTAATTCCTGGAAGTGGCCTGCCAGGCGTTCAATTGTTTGCCTGTTGAAGAGATCCACGTTGTATTCAATCGCGCCGACAATGTGTCCTCCCTGGTCATCCATGTAGCAGGTCAGATCGAATTTTGCCGTCCCAAAATCATTCTCCAGAGGGGTTACCAGCAATCCCGGAAGCTCCAGGTCGGGCTCCGTGTGTTTTATTACAAACAAAACCTGGACCAGTGGGCTGTGGCTCAACGTCCGTTCCGGATGGAGTTCTTCCACCAGATACTCGAATGGAAGGTCTTGATGGGCGTACGCATCCAGCAAAATTTCGCGGACCATCCTCAATAAGTCACAGAATTTCGGATCGCCGGATAAATCGGTACGAATAGCCAGGGTATTGGTGAAAAAACCGATCAAGTTTTCCAGATCGTGGCGATGGCGATTAGCGATTGGCGTTCCCACCGTGACGTCTTCCACACCGGTATAACGGTGCAGCAGGACTTTGAACGCAGTGAGCAGGGTCATGAAAAGCGTGGCTCTTTCAGACTGGCTTAGCGCTTTCAGCGACTTTGACAGCGCAGGTGGAAGCGAAAATAAAATCGTGGCGCCCCGAAATGTTTGCAGCGGCGGACGTGGCCGGTCCGCGGGTAGTTGCAGTGCGGGCAGATTGTGGCCCAGTTGCTTCTTCCAATACGTGAGTTGCTCGTTGAGCACCGCGCCTTGCAGCCATTGCCGCTGCCAGACGGCAAAGTCAGAATATTGAATTGGCAGTTCGGGCAGATTGGGAGTTCTCCCGGCCACGAACGCTGAGTAAAGTTGGCCAAGCTCATGGATCAAGAGGCCGGTGGACCAGGCGTCGCTCACGATGTGGTGAACAGCAAACAAGAGGATGTGCTTTTTGTCATGGATGCGAAGCAGCGTCGTCCGCAGAAGAGGTCCTTGCCTTAGATCAAAAGGACTGTTTGATTCTTCGCAAAGAACTTCCTCAATCTTTGTCTGCTGCTCATCAGGCTTAAGATGGCTGAGATCGATGAGGCGCATACCAATCGTCTGAGCGGACGCAATGATCTGCACCGGCTGCCCATCTTGGAAATCAAATGTAGTCCTGAGCGCCTCATGCCGTTGCACAATGACATTGAAGGCTCGTTCCAGGGCCGCGATGTCGAGATTCCCTTCGAAGGCGATCGGCGCGGTCAAGTTATAGACAGGACTGCCCGGCTCAAATTGATCGAAGAACCACAGTCTTTGCTGGGCAAAGGAAAGCGGGGCTGGCCCACGATCACCACGACGGGGAATCTGATCGGCGGCCGCGGAAACCACTCCCTCCTTGCGCAGCATTGCCTCAATCAGCGCCCGCTTTTTGGGAGAGAGCAGAAATGTGTCGCGGCTGATGCTGCTCATGATGACTGCCCCTTGTTGATGAAACCCGCTGTCTGGGCGAGCAACTCCTCCGCGTGTTCGTCGGAAACCTGTGAGAATTGCAGCAACAATTCAGCCACGCGCTCGATCCTCAAGCGATCTGGCGCATCGCCCAGAATTGCGGTTGCCAGCGCTCCAACGGCAGGCTTTTCAAAAATCCGGCGTAAAGGCAAATTAATGCTCAGTGACTCACGCACTCTGGATGCGACCTGAGTCGCCATCAGGGAATGTCCGCCCATCTCAAAGAAATTGTCGAGTAGACCAACTTGATCAATGCCAAGCACACTGGAGAAGATCCCCGCCAGCACTCGTTCCAGCGCCGTTCGCGGTGCAACAAATTCGCGCTCATGTTCCGGCTTCGGTGACTCCATCGCCGCAAGCGCTTTCCGGTCGATCTTTCCAGTGGTGGTCAGCGGGAACGATTCCAGCAGAACGAATGAACTGGGCACCATGTAATCAGGTAGTTTGTTTTTCAGATGGCTGCGGAGTTCGCCGGCGCTTGCGGTCTTTTGTGGCTTTAACGTTGCAAAGGCCCTCACATGGTTGCCGTCCACGAGCGCCACAGCCCGCTGCACAGAAGGATGCTGAGCCAGCGCCAACTCAATTTCCAGGAGCTCAACGCGATACCCACGGACCTTTGCCTGAAAATCAGTTCGTCCCAAAAACTCGATGTCGCCAGTTTGAAGATAACGCCCGAGATCGCCTGTTCGGTACAACCTGGCTCCAGGTTCGCGGCTAAAAGGATCGGGTATAAACCTTTCTGCTGTAAGCTCCTCACGATTTAAATAACCCTGCGACACACCCTCACCACCGATATAAAGCTCGCCGGCTGCGCCAATTGGTACTGGTTGCTGATGCCGGTCGAGAATGTAGAGCGTTGTGTTAGCAACGGGACGGCCAATAGCAACGGAATTACCCCCAGCGAGCGAGCAAAGATCGTAAACAGCGCTCCAGACCGTCGCTTCCGTAGGGCCGTACTCGTTGAACAGCGAGGCCTGCGGAGCTCGCCGGCAGTGGAGGTCAGCCAGGTCGAACGGACAAGGTTCACCGGCCACAATAGCTACTCGCAATGATGTCAGCCTTCGCTCATCCTGCTCCAGCAAGAGGCGATAGAGCGACGGAAGACATAAGAGGTGCGATACGGAATGCCGTTCGACCAATTCTCCGAGATGGGCCAAGTCCTGGTGGTTGCCTTCCTCTGGAATTACCAGCCATCCGCCCTGGCACAGCGTCCAGAAAAGACCCGCGATAGAGCTATCAAAACTGAAAGACGGAAGCAAGAGGAACGCGCCGACAGGTTCGGTGTAGTACGACATACGTGCATTCGTTGAATGCGCAAGATTGCGATGCGAGATGACCACTCCTTTGGGAACGCCCGTCGAACCTGAGGTGTAGATTACGTAAGCGGGATGGTCGAGTAGAGCTGTGCCCGGGAGGTTCTCCACGCTCTCGTTTGCAATCGCATCGCTGTCTCTATCCAAACAGATGATTTGGACTGGCGTCTGCGGCATTCGCGGCAATGATCTGGAATTCGTTACCACAGCTTTTAGCTGTGTATCTGTCATCATGAAAGCCAACCGCTCTACCGGGTATGCTGGATCAAGTGGCACGTATGCGCAACCGGCCTTCAGCACGCCCAAGATTGCCAGCGGCATTTCCGCCGAGCGCTCAAGACAAATGCCTATCAGGTCCCCTGCCGTCGCACCAGAATGTTGGAGACAACGTGCAACTTGATTCGCGCGCCGATTTAGCTGGTCATAGCTAAGTGTCTCGTTTGCGCACACTACTGCAATCGCGCTGGGAATTCGTTGCGCCTGCTGCTCAAAGACGTGGTGAACGTGAATGGGCTCCGTGTGATTAAGCCTGGTATCGTTCCATTCCGCTAACAGCTTTTGCTCTTCTGCTTCCGCCAGGATTGGCAGGAGAGAAATCTTTGTGTCTCGATGGTCGGATAGGCCTTGGAGCAGCACGACGAAGTTCGCGACCATTCGGCTCGCCGTGGCTTCATCGAAAAGCTCCGTGTTGTACTCCAGCGCCGCGTCCAGTCCTTCGCCGGTCTGGCTGAATGTTAAAGTCAAATCAAACTTTGACGTTTCCGTCTCAACCGGAACCAGGGACAAATGCAAGCCCTCGATTTGCGCTGGCTCCATCGATGCATTCTGCAAATCCAGCATCACTTGAAACAAAGGCGAGTGGCCCAAACTCCTCTGCGGATGTAGTTCTTCAACCAGCTTTTCAAACGGCAGGTCTTGATGCGCAAAGGCCCCAAGCGAGACTTCCCTGGTTCTGCGAAGCAATTCGCGGAAGGCAAGTTCGCCAGACAGCTGCGTGCGCAACACCAGAGTGTTGACAAAGAATCCAATCAATTCCTCAAGCTCCGGCCGGTTGCGCTGGGCCACGGGCGTGCCCACAACAATGTCTTCCTGTCCGCTATAGCGATGCAGCAGGACGTTAAAAGCAGCCAGCAAAATCATAAACAGAGTGGCGCCTTCACTCTGGCCCAGCTGTAATAGGCGCTCTTGCAGTTGCCTGGAAATCAGGAACGGAACGTTCGCTCCGCGAAACGTGCTGCGCTCAGGCCGCGGGCGATCGGTTGGCAATTCGAGCCGAGGAGGAATGCCGGCCAGTTGATGTTTCCAGTATGCAAATTGCGTGGCCAATAGCGCGTTGTGTTTCTCTTGGCGCTGCCAGGCAGAGAAATCCGCATATTGAATGCGCAACTCCGGGAGATCCGGTTGACGCCCTTGAGAACTGCCATAGCATGCGCCGAGATCGCGCAGGAACACGCCTATGGACCATCCATCGGCAACTATGTGGTGCATAGTCAGCAGTAACACATGATCGGTGTCAGCAAAACGCAGAAGGCTTGCTCTTATAAGAGGTCCCGCGGTTAGATCAAATGCGCGCTGTAGTTCCTGGTTTGCCCGATTCGCAATTTCCTTTTCGCGCGAAGTCTCAGTCGAGATCCCAACGGTTTCCGGAGATAGACGCACTCTGAACGGCGGATTGACGAACTGAAATGTCTGGCCATTCACAGTCTTGAAATTCGTGCGCAGTGATTCATGACGACAAATGACCTGGTTAATGCTTTCCTCAAGCGCAGCGACGTCAAGAGGCCCCTCGATTCTTAAAGCCACGGGTATGTTGTAAACGTAGCTCTCTGGCTCCAGTTGTTGAAGGAACCATAGCCTTTGCTGTGCAAAAGAGAGTGGAGCAGGATCGCGCTGGACTCTGGTCGCTATCTGGTCTGCATCGGATGCACGGAAGCCTTCCTCGCGCAATAATTTCCGCAGCAACGCGCGCCGCCGGTCGGAAAGTGCCACACTCGTCATGAGGCCTTCTCCTTCCGGATGCGCTCTGGCGGCTCTTCGAGCATGGCAGTTACCGCATCATCAGACATCGTAGAAATTTCACACAGCAGTTCGGCGGTGCGCTCAATCCGCGCCGGTTCATTTTTCACCATGACGCTTGCCAGGCCGCTTATTGTCGGCTCTTCGAATAATTTCCGTACCGGTAATTCGATCGCAAAGATCTGCCGGATTTGCGAAACTACGCGAGCGGCCAGCAGCGAGTGGCCGCCTAGTTCAAAGAAGTTGTCGCGGACTCCGACGCTTTCGATTTTGAGTACCTCGCCAAAGATGCCGGCAAGGATTTTTTCCAGCGCTGTCGTCGGAGCGGCATAACTCTGTTCCAGTGGCGGTCTTGACTGTTCCGGCTCCGGCAGAGCCTCACGATCAATCTTGCCGGTCTCCGATAGCGGCATAAACTCCAGGACAACAAAGACAGACGGCAGCATGTAGTCTGGCAGTCTGCGTTTCAGGTGATTGCGCAAATCGCTGATGTCGGGCGCATGACCTGTGCGCGGAACAATGTAGGCGACAATCCGCTTATCACCCGGATCATCCTCACGCGCGATCACGGCAACTTCCCGCACCAGCGGATGCTCACCTAACACAGTCTCGATCTCTGCCAGCTCAATACGAAAGCCGCGTATTTTCACCTGATGATCGGCACGTCCCAGGAATTCAAGGCTGCCGTCGGGTAGGAAACGCGCCAAATCACCTGTCTTGTAGAGTCTTGCTCCAGCCCTTCTGCTGAATGGATCAGGAATGAATTTTTCAGCTGTGAGTTCAGGCCGGTTCAAATAGCCACGAGCCACACCAACGCCGCCAATGTGCAGCTCGCCGGGAACTCCGGCCGGCGCCGGCTGGCCATGATGGTCCAGCACGTAGACCTGCATGTTTGGAATCGGGCGTCCCAGCGTGGGCGTCTGCCGACTGCCTTCCGGGCAGAGCAAGAGCGTTGAATAAATGGTGGCTTCAGTCGGCGCATAGGCATTGAAGAAAAGCCTTCCGTCAGACCAGCGCGCGGCAATCTCGGCCGTGCACGCTTCACCACCAACCACGATCGAGCGTAGCGCTGGATAATCTCCCGCAGGAACAAGGTCGAGTAGCGAAGGTGGAATGGCCATCGATGTGATCCCATTCACCCGCAGGCACCTGCCCAGTTCCGGGCCGGACATCAATACCAGAGAATCAACCAGGAACAAACTTGCGCCGCTCAGCAACGCGGTAAAGATCTCCAACACAGAAGCATCAAAATTGAGCGACGCAAGTTGCGCCACGCGGCTGCCTCGGTTAACAGCGAATTTCCTGATCGACGCTTCAATCACGTTGACCACTCCATGATGCTCTACCAAAACCCCCTTAGGCTTACCGGTTGAGCCGGAGGTATAAATCACGTAAGCCAGATTGTCTGGGCCGACCGCACTTGCTGGTGCAACGCTATTTCCCTGCTCAATTTCATTCCAATCGGAATCAAGGCAGACGTGCTGGATGCCATACGGAATCCTGTCCTTCAATTCTTTCTGGGTAACAACAACCTTTACGCCTGCATCTGTAATCATGAATGCCAGTCGCTCTTTCGGATATGCAGGATCAAGCGGCAGGTACGCGGCCCCGGCCTTCAGTATCCCCAGCACGCCCACCAGCATCTCCGGGCTGCGTTGCATGCAGATGCCGACCGGCGACTCCAATCCGATTCCAAGCTTTTGCAAGTGGTGGGCCAGCTGATTTGCGCGTCGGTTGAGTTGGCCGTATGTTAGTTTTTTGTCTTCGCACATTACAGCTACCGCTGCTGGAGCAACCCGCACCTGATGCTCAAAGAGCTGCTGCAGGCACTTGTCCTGGGAAAACGGCGCGCTGGTTTCATTCAGTTCTTGCACCAGTACCCGATGCTGTTCTGGCGACAGCAGCGACAAGGAATCGTGGTGCGAAGACGAATCTTGCGCAATGGCTGCAATCACTCTGCCGTAACAGAAAGCCATTTCCTGGACCTCATCTTCAGCGAGAGCAAGGGTACGATAGTCGAGCGCAAGTTCGATACGTGAGTTGAATTCGTTGACGCTGAATTGCGCAGTCAGCGGATAATATGTCTGCTCCGATCCTCGTACATCCAGAACTTCCAGTCCTGTAATCTCCGACAGACCGCTCATCACATGGAAATGCGTGTAATTAAAGATCGTGTCAAATAACCGCTCCGCGCTATGAAGGCGCTGCAATTCCTGAATCGGATAGCGGCGGAATGGCAGCAGTTCGGTTTCGGCATCTTGTACTCGTCGCGCAAGATCGGCCCATGTACCGCTCTCCAGGCCCATGCGAAGAGGAATAGTATTAAGGAAAGCGCCAATCAATTGCTCCGCATCTTTCATTTCCGGCCGGCCGTTAATCAACAGGCCGGTGAAAACTTCTCTCTGGCCGCTCAACGTGCTAACTACTTTCATATGTGCGGCCAATAAAAGCGCTTTTAGAGAAATACCCGCTTTGCGCGCCGCTGCTTTTAGACGTTCAGAATTTTCTTGTGAGATCGGGACCCCGAGTCTCCTCACCTCCAACGCTCCCGCAGGTGGGGTCGATCTGCGGCGCACAAGGTGGCTGGCCGTGGCGTCGGCCAGCATTCCTTTCCAGTGGTCTCGACACTGCTCTGACTGGAGAGCATCCTGCTCCAACAGCACAAAATCTTTGTACGCGGCCAGGAGAGGGCCAGCGGAAAGAGGTTTTTGGGCCAGCAAAGCAAAGTACCGCTGAAAGAGTTCCGTTAACAATGAAGCCACACTCCAGCCATCAAGGAAGGGCTCACTCATGGTGAACTGGATTTCGTCGCTTCTCCGCAGGTGAACATGGAAGCGCAGAAGCGGCGCCTCGCTCCACTGGAATGGCTGCCGGGTTTCTTCCTTGAGCCATTGATCCAGCCGGTTCTGTTGCTCACCTTCAGAAAGATGCCGCAAGTCTTCGATGTTCAATTCAAGCCGCGCATTACGATGGACAAGCTGCAATGGCTGGCTGAAAGTGTCGCCATCAAACGATGTGCGCAGCATTTCATGGCGAACTGCCATCTGATCGAGCGCAGATTGCATAGTCTCAGCCTGGAAAGGCATCCGCAGGTGAAGGCTGCTCACGTAGATGCTGTAATCCGTGCTGTATTCACTATGGAAGACCATGCCTGCCTGCAATTGAGAAATTGGGTAGGCATCCTCAACATCTGCCGGCATTTTCCCGCGATCCTCCTCAGAGATCGTGCTGAAGGGCGTGTACAGATTGCGGTTTTCTGGTTTTACTTGCGCGTGGTCGATCTCCTGGCAAAGCTTGCGGACCGTGGGATTTTGGAAAAGCTGCTGAAGCGTAAAGCTCATGCCCCGCTCAAGGGCCTTGGCGCGCGCCTTGATGCTGCGGATAGAATCGCCGCCTACATCAAAAAAATTGTCATCAATGCCAATGCTGCTGAGTCCCAGAGCTTCGCTCCATGCCTGGGCCAATGCTTCCTCCGCCGGCGTACGCGCCGGCGTATGGCCGTTGACAAAGGTGGATGCACTCCATTCCGGCTGCGGTAAGGCTTGACGAGCTACTTTGCCATTCTCTGTCAGCGGCACTGCCTGGATGGGAATAAAAGCGGCCGGCAGCATGTAATCCGGCAGCCTCTCTTTTAGGTTGTTGCGTAACCCATCTGTGTCCAGCACGGCGTTGCTGCTGACCACGTAAGCAGCCAGACGTTTATCGCCGCTTTCGTCTTGGTGCGCAGTGACCACACACTCCGTGACGCCTGGGTACTGCATGATTGCGGATTCAATTTCTCCCAATTCAATGCGGAAGCCGCGTACTTTTACCTGGTCATCAATGCGCCCCAGATACTCCAGATCTGCGTCTCGTAAATTCGCCAGGTCGCCCGTGCGATAGAGCCGCGCGCCGCCTTCTTTACTGAATGGATCGGGAACAAACCTTTCCGCGGTCAACTCTGGACGGCGCCAATAGCCTCGCGCCAAACCTTGGCCCCCCACATACATTTCACCGGCTTCCTCTTCGCCAACCGGGTCCAGATATTGGTCAAGCAAGTGCACTTGCAGATCGGGAATCGACCGGCCAATAACACTGCCGCGTTTGGCGTGAACGTCAGCATGCAGAATTCGACGATACGTGACGTGAACCGTGGTCTCGGTGATCCCGAACATGTTTACTAGCTGCGGGTGCTCGTCGCCGTGCCGCTCAAACCATGGCTTCAGGCTCTGCAATTCCAGGGCCTCGCCGCCGAAGATCACCAATCGCAGCGCCAGTCGTCCCTGACTAACGTCCACCTGTATTAATTGGCGAAAAGATGAAGGCGTCTGGCTCAGCACTGTTACGCGCTCCCGGCAGAGCAGCTCATGGAATGCCTCTGGGTTGCGGCTGACAAAATAAGGAACGATCACAAGCTTGCCGCCGTGAAACAGCGCGCCCCAAATCTCCCATACGCTGAAATCAAACGCGTACGAATGGAAAAGAGTCCATACATCATGCTGGGAAAAGTTGAACCAGGCATGCGTCTCTGTGAACAGGCGCAACACATTTCCGTGCGTGACGACAACCCCTTTGGGCTTTCCCGTCGAGCCCGAGGTATAGATCACGTAGGCTGCATTTTCCGGAAATACATGAACGTCAGGATTTTCGACGGATTGCTTTGCAATGTGCCCGCGGTCTCTATCCAGACAGACGATTGCCGTGCCTTCCTGTGGAAGCTGTGAGGCAAGATGTTCTTGCGTCACTACGAATCTAACATTTGCGTCCGCAAGCATCAGCGCCAGCCGCTTCTGCGGGTAATGAGGATCCAGAGGAAGATAGGCAGCCCCGGTCTTGAAAATGCCGAGAATTCCAACGAGCATTTCGATAGACCGCTCCACGCACAGGCCGACCACCGCCTCCGGTTGCACGCCACGATCCAGCAGATGGTGCGCCAGGGCATTGGCCTGCTCGTTCAATTCCCCATAGGTTAGCGTTTCGTTTTCACAAACGACGGCGACTTTAGCGGGCGAGCGAAGAACCTGCGCCTCAAATAATTGATGGATCGCGAGGCCACTCTCTTTTACCTGCCCGGGCGAAATTGGGCCCCTGCTTTCTGCACGCACGCGCTCCGCAAGGCCACCTTTTTTCGCCGCAATTTCAGCCGAATGCGAAGCGCTGCTCATGTCTTAGACCTCTCCTTGTCTGGCACTGTGCGCAAAGTCAGGCGCTTCTTGCTCCCGCAGGTCGTCTGTTTTCTTTTGCGCCAGGGGCAGCCCTTGTGTCTCTTCGGCCGGCAGTTCACAGAACTGCAAAATTGCTGCAATATTTTGAGAGGAATTGGCTGCAATCGTTTCCAGCAACACGCGATAATCACGGAGAAGGCGCGCAATGCCGGCCTCGTGCAGCCGATTTGCGTCGTACCCAATTTTCAAGTGCAGCTCCCGACCCGGCAACACCCATAAAGTAAGTGGATAATTCGATCTTTCTCTGGATTGCACATTGGCGATTCGCAACCCCGGCTCTGGTCCGCTGATCCAGGAAATTGCGGGATAGTTTTCGAATACCAGGATGCTTTCAAATAGCGCGATGTCGCGAGGCAGACCACTCCATGCCTGCACTTGCGAGAGAGGCGTATATTCGAACTGGCTCATCTCAGCCTGGGTTTCCTGTAAACGCCTCAGCCAGTCAATTAAGCCTGTTTTCTCTTCAATCCGGGCCCGCATTGGCAATGTATTGATAAAAAGCCCGACCATGGATTCGACGGCCGCGATTTGCGCTGGTCGACCTGAGCAGACCACGCCGAAAATGACATCGTCTTTACCAGTCTTGCGGCCGAGCAGCAAGGCCCAGGCGGCCTGCACAATTGTGTTCAGGGTCAACCGGAATTGGCGCGAGAAACTGTGCAACCGGGAAGTTGAACCTTCAGAAAGGCTGATTTCCTGTTCCTTGAAATTCTCGCCGGAGCCGTTCTTCGGGTGAATGGTCAGCGGAGAAGTTAAAGACGTTGCTGCATCAAACCCTTTGAGGAAGCGTCTCCAGAAGTCTTCGGCCTTGGCGAGGTCCTGTCCCCGGAGCCAATATATATATTCGCGGTATGAACGCTCAGGCTTTAACTTGACCGCCTGCTTGCGGCACAAGGTTGCATAGCAACCCATTAAATTGTTGAGGACGATCGGCAAAGACCATCCATCCATCACCAGGTGGTGGCTGCTCCAGACAAATTTGCGTTTTGTGGCGGCAGTCTGGATCAACGTAAAACGCATAAGCGGCGCCTGCCGGAGATCCATTTCCCGCTCACGATCTTCTTTCAGGTACGCTTCCAGCCGACTTTCCTGTTGCCAACCGCTGAGGGTGCTCCAATCCTCTTCCTGCCACTGCAAGCCAATTTCCTGCCTGATCACCTGCACCGGCTCATCGCTTACGATCTCCCATTCAAACCCAGCTCGCAATGCCGCATAATTGTTTACAACTTGCCGCCAGCCATCGCGGAATGCGGCTTGGTCAAGGTCTCCTTCCAATTCGCAGATCAATTGCGTTAGATAAGTCCCCTTGTGCGGCGCAAAAAGACTGTGGAAGAGCATTCCGTGTTGCATTGGGCTCAGCGGATAAATGTCTTCAATCTGATGATGGATTTCCTGAATCCGGTCAATTTGTTGTTGCGTCAATTTGATCAGCGAAAAGTCAGAGGGTGCGTATTCTCGCTCAGCGCAATGCTGGATCAGGGCGCGCAGTTTTCCGATGAAATTCCCCGCAAGCTGCTGGATCGTTTGCCGACGGTGCAGACGGCTGCTATAACCCCATAAAACCTGAAGTTGCCCATCCTTTATATAGGCATCAGCTTCGATTAGGTAGCTGCGCTTTCCCCGGGTGCTTTGTACAGCCGCTAATGGGACATCGGCGAGCGCAAACAAAGAGTCCGGTGAGCACATCTGGTCCAGTTGGCCCAGATAGTTGAAGCTCACTTGCGATTGGGGAAGTCCTCTGAGCTCACGGGAAACATTTTCATCGCTGCAAAGATAGCGAAGCAGGCCATAGCCCACACCCTGTCCGGGAATCCGCCGCAATTGATCTTTGATCGATCTCAATGCTTCTGTGGGGGGCGCAGCTGGATCGATTTCCACCGACACTGGAAATAAAGATGTGAACCACCCAACACTTCGGGAGAGGTCAGATCCGTGAATGATCTCTTCTCGCCCATGGCCTTCCAGATCAAACAATACGCGGCTTTCGCCAGTCCACTCCGCCAGAGTCTGTGCAAACGCGGTGAGCAATACATCGTTAATGTGAGCGCGATAAGCGTGGGGAACTTTACGCAACAAAAACTGCGCCTCTTCCTCGGTTAGGCAAGCGGTTTCAATGGAGAAGTGTTCGGCGAAGTTCTCTCCCGCGTGATCTAAAGGCAACCGTCGAATAGCCTTTGATAGCTGTGCCGACCAATAGCCAAATTCCTGCCGCACGTCGTCGTCCTGGGCTCTCTGTTGCAGCAACTCAGACCATTGTTTGAAAAAAATGGTCGTAGCTCTCAGCCGGATTTCCTCTCCACGCTCTAACTGTTCATAAGCAGCTTGCAAGTCATCGAGAATTACACGCCAGGAAACGCCATCAACTGCCAAATGGTGGATAACGATCAAAAGCCTGTTGACGCCTTCAGCGCCATCAAAATAAACAGCGCGCATCAGAGGACCGGCCTCTAGATTCAAGCCGGCCTGGGCATCGCGAGTAATGGCCTCAATTCTTGCTGCTTGTTCGCGCGGTGATAGGTGCGACAGAATGACGTGTTGAAAGATTCCGTTGACATCAGGCCCGCCACAAACCTGTTGCCAACCCTGCAGCGTCCGATGAAAACGCAGCCGCAGTGCGTCATGCTCAAGAACCAGATGGTTGACGGTCGTTTCCAGCAGCCCTGGGTCCAGCTTTCGCTTCACTTCAAGCATCATCGAGTGGTTATAGAAATGAGGCTCAGGCAATTCCTGCTCAAAGAACCACCGCTGAATCGGAGATAGTGGGACCGGGCCTTCCGCCGTTGACTGCTCCGAGATAATTCTTGCGGAAGCTCGTCCCGCGACCTGGGCCAATCCGACAATTGTCTGAAATTGAAAAATCTGTCTAGGCGTGATCGCCAGCCCGGCATCTCTGGCGCGCGAGACGATTTGAATGCTGAGGATTGAGTCGCCGCCCAATTCAAAGAAATTGCTGTGGATCCCAACTTCTCTTCGTCCCAGAACTTCCTGCCAGATCCTGACCAGCGCCTTCTCAGTCGAATCGCGGGGCAACGCAAATTCGTCTTCCTGCAGGACCTGCTCCGGTTCAGGCAATCTGCGGGAATCCACTTTGCCATTCGGCAGAAGTGGAAAACTCTTTATCACAGTGATGACAGCCGGCACCATATACTGTGGCAACTGTTCTCTCAGGCCGGCCCGCAACTGCTCTGAAGTAACTTTCCCCTGCGCACATTGCGCATAAGCCGCAATATACTTATCTCCGCCGGTGCGGCTTCTCAAAACAGCAACGGCATCTTGAATAGCGCCATGCTTTCTTAGCTGTGCTTCAATCTCCGCTAATTCAATACGGAATCCCCGAACTTTTACCTGCTTATCAATGCGTCTGATGTACTCAATACTTCCGTCGTCGCGATAGCGTCCCAAATCCCCCGTCTTGTAGAGTCGAGCTCCAACTATCCGGCTGAATGGATCGGGAACAAATTTTTCTCCAGTCAGGTGGGGCTGGTTGATATAGCCGTATGCCAGCCCATTGCCGCCGATGTAAATTTCACCGGGAATTCCTGTCGGAACCGGTTGCAAGTCATAGTTGAGAACATACATTTCAGTGTTTGCGACAGGAGCGCCGATTGCTACCCGCGCCGCGTTCTCTTCTGACCCGCAGCGGTAAAATGAGGCTGTAATCGTGGCCTCGGTGGGCCCGTACATATTTATGAGATCAATTTGTCCAAGCTGTTCGAATGCGCGCCGAACAACGTCAGTGGGTAGAGTTTCTCCGCCGCTGGTGATCCGGCGCAGCTTGGAACAGCTCCGCAGACGGCCATCCTCCAACAGCGCTTTCAACATGGTTGGGACAACATCGATAGCGGTCACGCAATGCTCACGCATAAGTTCAATCAGATAGTCGATGTCAAACTGGCTGCCTGCACGCGCCACCACCAGTGCCGCGCCGCAGATTAAAGGATGGAGAATTTCTGCAAGTGAAGCGTCAAAACTCAAGGAATATTTGTGGAGTACGCGGTCGCCCTGATCGAGCGGAAATTCATGGGCCAGCCACTGCAGGTGGTTGCTGAGCGCTCCATGACTCACGAGCACTCCCTTAGGTCGTCCCGTTGATCCGGAGGTATAGATGACGTAAGCAGGATCGTCCGGAGTTGCGCTCCCGCGCGATGTTGCTATTTGCTGGACAGCGCTTTGCCGCTCTGCATCTACGCAAAGCAGTTTGGCGTTCACCGGAGGCAAGGATCGGAGTAGTTTCCGGTCGGTGATTACGACTTCACTGCCGGCATCATTGAGCAAAAATGAGATGCGGTCCGTGGGATATTCGGGATCTATTGGGACGTACACCGCACCGGCCTTGAAGATCGCCAACAATCCGATAATCGCTGCCGCGGAGCGTTCGAGGAGAAGTCCAACCGGCGCTCCTGGCTTTTCCAGTAGATTTGAGATGCGCTGCGTCATTTGGTTGACGCGCTCGTTCAGTTCCTTGTATGTAAGCTGTTCGTTTTCTAAAATCAGCGCTGCAGCATTGGGCGTTCGGGCAGCTTGCTGCTCAAACAGTTCATGCACCAAAATGTCGTTGGCGAAATGTACTTGCCCATCCGCTCGCATTGGCCTGCTCCTAGGCTCCGCGGCCAATGGCAAGCTGGAAATTGGCCGGCTGGGATTCTCGGCAATACCGTGCAGCAATGTGGTAAAGTGTTCCGCCATTCGGCTGATTGTGGTTGGATCAAATAACGCAGCGTTGTATTCGAAAGTCGCCACCAGTTCGTCTTTTGCTTCCGCCATTACAAGGCTGAGATCAAACTGCGCGATCCGCTGTTCCAGCCTTATGGACTCCAGTTCAAGCCCGCCGAGGTTCATGCTGGCTCCGTATTCCCCCAGCGCGAACAGAGACAGCCCTTCTTCATGAAGCAGAGGCGCCTTTTGCATCGCGAACATGACTTGAAAGAGGGGCGATCTGCTGGAATCACGCCCGGGCTGCAACTTCTCCGTGAGAAGCGAAAATGGATAATCCTGATGCGCAAGGGCCTCCAAGACCGTACTGCGGACCTTCCCCAGCAGCTTCTCAAATGTAGAATCGACGGAGATGCTGGCTCGCAGCACGACAGGGTTCACAAAATAGCCGACGGTTGAGGCAAATTCAGCGCTGTTTCGTCCTGCAACGGGAGAGCCTATAAGTATTTCTTCCTCACCTGTATATCTGTGCAGCATTGCCTGAAATGCGGCCAGCAGCGTCATGTACAACGTGGCCCCATGCGAATGGCCTAAGTCCTTCAACTTCCCTGTCAACCCCAAGTCCAGTCTGAATGGATGTGAGCTGCCGCAATAGGTTTGAACAGGCGGTCTCGGATGGTCCGTCAGCAGGTCCATGACAGGAAGCTCTCCGGATAACTGTTTGCTCCAGTATTTCCAAAGCTGCTCGCCGCGGTCGCTCAGGAGCATCAACTTCTGGCGGCGCACAAACTCGGAATAATCCGAACTGATAATAGGAAGCGCGGCGCTCTTTCCCGATGTTGCCGCCTCGTATAGGACTCCGAGCTCCTGCATCAACTGGGCCAGTGACCATAGGTCAAGAATGATGTGATGCGCCGTGAGCAGAAGAACGTGATCATTGGCGGCGCAGGTAAATAAATGGATCCGCAGCAACGGCCCACGTTCAAGGTCAAATTGAAAAGCAGCTTCTTGTGTGAGGCGCTGCCGCATTTGCGCTTCACTCCAGTTCTGAGCATTCTCGGGTAAAAAAGCTACGGTGAGCTGCTCACAGACTCGCTGCACAGGCTTCCCGTTCACTGCAGTGAACGTGGTTCGCAAGCCGTCATGACGGTCCACCAATGCCTGGAACGATTGCTGTAATGCTGGCACCTCCACTCTGGACCTGATCCTGATAGCTTGTGCCACATTGTAGGCGGTACTCTCCGGGGCCAATTGATGGAGAAACCACAGTCCCTGCTGGCCATAAGAGAGTGGATATTCACCCGGCGTTGTGGGCACGCAAGAAGAGATTTCCTTTTTGTGCTGGCCTGTTGAAGACTTTTCTGCCTGGCCTGCTAATTCCGCGATAGTTTTGTCCAGCAAGCTTGCAGCCTGCCACGCCGCGCTCAGCGTGCGCTCTACTTTGTGCGCCAGCTCAACTGCACTCAATGAGTCCAGGCCTAAGGACAGGAGAGGACGATCAATGCCGATTCGAGCCCGATCAACTCCGATGGTGGAAGCAACTTGCGCCACCAGCCAGGCTCGAATACTTTTCTGGTCAAGACTGGGACGTTTTTCGCTATCTTCAACACTCTGTTCAGCACGCCAGTGTTCCGTTACCTCCAGTCTGCCTTCTATATATTCTTTGCGGCAAAGATTGCGCTGAATCTTTCCGCTGGAAGTTCTGGGAACGCTGCCCGGTGCGACCAGGACGATTTCATGGATCTGAACTTCGTGTTCTTCCGCGATCGCTTCGCGAATGCTGCGGAAAATTTGATCGGCGTCAACTTTCTGCCGCCGATGGACCTCCTGGACCAGGACCATGCGCTCGCCGGTCGTGGCTGGGACAGAGAACGCAGCGCTGGTTCCCAATCGAATCGCGTGACAGCTCTCGCGGGCGGTTCGCTCAATATCCTGCGGATAATAATTTCTGCCGCGAATGATGATCAGCTCTTTAAGCCGGCCTGTAATGAAGAGGTATCCATCGCGGATAAACCCCAGATCGCCTGTGCGTAGAAATCGATGTTCGCTAATTTCCGCCAGCTCCGCTCCGAACACCTGCTCGGTTTCCTGCGGGCGCTTCCAGTAGCCCATAGCCACGCTTGGACCAGCTACCCAGATTTCTCCAATTTGATCAGGTGAGCACCTCCGGCCTGATGCCGGTTCCACAACTGCGACATCCATGCCAGGTCCGATAGCGCCTGAAGCCACCAACACGCGAGCGTCCGGACTGTCCTGATTCGCAAAAACAATTCTGCCTTCTTCCAGGGACGTGGAAGAGACGCAGCAATGGGAAAGATCGTTTTCTTTTTTCCCGCCTGAAACTACTAAAGTCGCCTCTGCCAGCCCATAAGCCGGAAAGAATGCACTCCGCTTGAAACCGCAAGAAGCAAAGGCCCTGGCAAAGCGGTCAATGGTCTCTGGAAAGATTGGTTCGGCGCCGGTGAGGGCCATCCTCCAACTGCTGAGGTCCAGTTCTCTCTTTTCTTCTGCTGTGATCTTGTTGAGGCATAGCTCGTACGCAAAGTTTGGGCCGTCGCTGTGCGTGACACGGAAGCGCGAAATGGCGCGCAACCAGTCCACCGGCCGTTGCAGAAATGACATGGGCGCCATCAGGTAGCCGGGAAAAGAGGAGTAGAGCGGCTGCAGGATTCCATGGACAAGTCCCAGATCGTGAAAATGAGGAAGCCAACTCAATGAGACATCATCTGAGGAATGGCGGAAGGCCTTAGCCAGATAACCAGAATTATGCAGGACATTTGCGTGCGTGATCATCACGCCTTTGGGCGTGGAAGTAGACCCGGATGTGTATTGCAAATAAGCCAGGTCTCCGGCTTGTGGCGAAAACTCCTGCCACTCTCTTGCAACATCGCAATGGAGATTGTCTGTTGCATACCACCGCAACCGGCCAAGCTCCGGCGTGTGCGTCGTCAAAGCAGCATGGCGTGAAAGGACGTCAGCACTTGTCAGCGCCAGACTTGCCTGGCTGTCTTTTGCCATTGACACAATGCGCAACGCGTTGCGATTCAGACGTGGCGGATATGCGGGAACAGCGATTACTCCCGCGTAAAGGCAACCAAAAAACGCGGCGATGAATTCCAGTCCGGGAGGATACAGCAGCAGCGCCCGCTCGTCCCGAGCTCCCAGTGCTTGCAGAAACCCGGCAACTGATCGCGCCCGAAGATCCACCTCACCGTAGGTCACGCTTGATTGCCGCAGGTCTTCGCTAGCGAGAAAAATGAAAGCCGCACGATCAGGACAATCCCTGGCTCGCTGCTGCACTAACTCTACGAGATTGGATATGGCCGCTGCCATCACCGAAGGGGCGCTTCCGTGACTCAGAATGTTGTTTGCGTGCGTTTAGCTTGCGTCTTGCAACGGTGGCGCTGGACGTATAGAAAATACTCGAGCAATCAGGCGGTCTATGATAATGAGACATCTATTCACACTCAAGGCGAACCTGAAAAATTTCTAATTTCAGGAATTTTAGGGGGCCATGCGGCCAACTGGTCCATATTGGCATGGGCTGAATGGACGCACCATTCCGAGGCATGGACCAAAGAACACGGCGTTATGATTCGTGTATAGTTTCCTCTTCGCATGACGAATGCCTCCCAACTTCCTGGAGTTTCTTCAGATTCAAGGCTGCTGATGATCCACGCTGATGATCTGGGGATGTGCCATTCTGTGAATCGTGCGATCTCCATGGCGCTCGAAAGTGGAGCAGTAAACTCGGCCAGCCTCATGGTTCCCTGCCCATGCTTCCAGGAAGCGGCGGAATGGGGCCGCCAACATCCTGAATATGACATTGGAATACATTCAACATTGATCAGCGAATGGGAAAGTTATCGATGGGGGCCGGTTGCAAAGACCGACTATGGCACGGGCCTCGCAGATGACAACGGATCTTTCTGGCCCAGAAATAGTCTGCTGCGCGCGGAACCCGAAAGAATTTATGAAGAGATATCTGCCCAGATCATGCTCGCAAAACAGGTGGGCGTAAACCCAACTCACCTTGACAGCCACATGCTATCGGTTGCCCGGCCTGGCTATATCACCGCATATATCAAGGCGGCCCGGCAGTTTGGGTTGCCCTTCTTGATCGATGAGTACTGGCTTTCCCGTGCATCGCGCGAAGGTACGGCAGCTGCGCAGGATGATGTGGTGGTTAGTGATCTCTTGCAAGCGCACTTCAAGCTTTCAGTGGACGACCTGGAGGAATATTATCTTTCAACTTTGCGCGGGATGAAACCGGGATTGAATGTCCTGCTTGTTCATCCGGGATTTGACGATAATGAGTTGCGGGCCATCACAGGCGATTGCTTGCCATATGGCGCCGCATGGCGGCAACGGGATTTTGAAATTGTCACGAGCGCTGCGTTTCGGTCGGCCTTGGGGGAAAACAAGATTCAGCTTGTAAACTGGCGCACTATCAAGTCTGCCCTTGGCACACGAACTGGGTTGCTTCCGGGCGAGAACCGGCGTGCAGTCTGATGTCATTCGGCTGGTAGAGGCAAATATGGCGACCATCGTACTCATGCCGTTTCACTGGGCCGCCGACATGAACGCCGCCTTCGCGCTTGCCAGAAAACTCCAGAGCCGCGGACATCGCATTTTCTTTCTCACTATTCCTGACACTGAAGATCGCATCCGGGCACAGGGATTCGACTGGCTTCCTGCATTCAACCAGATTTTCCCAAAAGGCGAATTGGAAAAACAATCCGCTTCTGAAGTTCAGGGCAAGGCCTATGGCCCCGCCGAATTCAGGACGAGGCTGCGCGGCATGTGTGAACTCCTGCGCAACAACGAGATTGGTCGCGCCACCAAAGCCATTAGTCCCGATCTCTTGCTGGTTTCCAGCGGCATGCCATGGGTAGGCATAGCGGCGCACAAAACAGCCATTCCCGTCATTCAATTTTCCAGCACTCTGATTTCCGTTGAAGACTGGTCTGTTCCACCGTTCCGTACCAATCTGGTCCCCGACGGTTCATTGCTTTTCCATCTGCGCACTTTGCTTGCGTGGAAAGAATTGTTTCTGCGGCGAAAGTTTCGGAACCGTGCATGGGATATTTCCAGTGAGATTAAGACACTAGCGCGCGATTGTGGATTCCCGCGCAGCAAGATCGATTTTGCGGTGGAGACATGGCCGCGCCTGTTGCTTCCCGAACTCGTCTTTTGCCCGAAAGAGCTCGATTTCCCGAGACACAAGGTACCGGAAGCGTTCTGGGTTGAAGCATCGATCGATCTGCAGCGAAAAGACGCTCCTTTCCCCTGGTCTCGCCTTGAAGAACGCCGGTCTATCGTATTCTGTGCGCTTGGGAGTTTGCTTGCCACCAAAGCTGCTGCAAAAGTCTCACGCTTCTTCCAGATGTTTCTGGACGCCATTAGAGAACGGCCGGCCCTTCAAGCGGTGGTGGCAATTGGTGGTCACTTGAAGCCGGAGGAATTTGATTGTCCGGCCAATGCTTTGCTTGTAAGCCATGCTCCGCAACTGGAACTGCTGAAGCGCTGCGCCGTGATGGTTGGACATGGTGGCTTCAGCAGCGTTAAGGAATGCATTTTTATGGGAGTGCCAATGCTGCTGGTGCCGCTCTCCTATGATGAACCGGGAAACGCTGCACGCGTGGTTCACCATAAGATTGGCCTTCGTCTGCAGATGGAAGAAGTTTCGGCCGCCACGCTGGGTTCCTGCATCGATACATTGATCGAAGATAGCGCTTATCGTGACAACATCACGAGAATGTCACAGAAATTTGTGGAACTCGAAGCACGTTCTCCAGCCTGCCAGATTATTGAAAATACCATCGTCAGCCGGTCCATCACCTGATGCGCTGTGTTACTCATACCTCAACGCCGCGTAGGACTTACTTTTGCCGCGCGCAGGGCCGGAAGGTAACTGGCGACCAACGCGACAAAACATAAAATCCCGGCTGCCGCTAACTAAAATCGTCAAAGGATCCAGAGCGCGTAACCCGTATAAACGCGATGCGACGAAGCGTGTGCCCATGCCGGTAAAAGCAAATCCCAGAGCAGCCCAATCAGGATCATCACTCCCATTTCCCGCAAAATCAAACGAATCACGCGGCTTCTATCGGCGCCCAGCGCCATGCGAATGCCAATTTCATTTGTCCGGCGGGCGACGCCATAGGAAAGTAGGCCGTAAAGTTCCATGGCGGCCAGCAGCAAAGCCACAGATCCAAAAATCACGCAAAGACTGGCGATCATGTGCGGCTGTGCGTTGGTCCGGTCCAGTGATTCCTGAAGTGAACGCACATCTTGAATGGGCAGATCCTGATTCACTCCGAATATCGTTTTGCGGACCGCCTCCACGATATTTTGCTCGTCACCCGTGGTGCGGATTTCAGAGCTGGCCCACGACGATGGCCCATCCATGCCCTGATCTGTGGCAACGTAAAAACGCGGCGGGAAATTGCCGCGCAGATTATGGTCGCGCACGTTGCGCGACAAGCCCACAACTTCCATCAAGTTTTTCTTGTCGCCAAACCTTTCGGTCATGTGGCTTCCGATGGGTTGCGTCCGGCAAAAAAGAGCTTGGCAAACGCTTCATTGATCACGCAAATGTGGGGAGCAAATGCGGTGTCCTGCGCGCTGATTTCACGTCCCATCAGCACGGGAATGCCAACAGTGGAAAAGTAGCCGGGACCGACCATGTCAAAACGGGAAAACTTCTCGTTGTCTCGCTACGGCGTGAATCCTTCCACGTCAATTTCATCAGCCGACTCCGATCCGCCCATCAGTCCGTTCATGGAGTAAGTAACTCCGCGTACACCCGACAGCAGGCGAATCCGATCTGCCAGATCGTGCCAGAGATTTCCCAGACGCGCATCCTTGTAACCTGCCGTGACGCCATCAACGGTCAACAGCAGCAGCTTTTCTTTTGCATATCCAAGCTCTACCGTTTGTAATTTCCAGAGCGTTCGCAGGAAAAGGCCTGCGCCAACCAACAGCACGAGCGAAATGGCGACCTGCATGACTACCAGGCCCTGGCCATTTTCAGGCGTCCGGCAGAAGCAATCAGCCCACGCCCAGTGTCCCGAAGTCCCAGGTTGAGATCAACATGAGTGCCACGCAGGGCCGGAACTAATCCAAAAAGCACGCCGGAGCCCACGCTTCATTTTTTGTAAACCGACCATCAAAGCGAGCCAAACTTTTTGCGTTTCAGAAGGTCTTCAGGAATTCAATCAGCGCTTCCTTTTCCTCATTTTTAAGCCCGGGCTCCCCAGGAAAGAAATCGGTTCCGAAATAATGGCCGCGGTTCACCACGAAGTCAGGACACTTGCTGTACTTCAGGAGATCCGGCACCAGATTGAGGAACACCTGCCTTGCCGCTTCCTCTCTTGTCTTCTCGTCACCCGGAGGCAGTGACTCCAGGTCATGCTTCACTTTCAACAGGAGCTTCAGCGCGGCTGGATCGCTCCGCACCTTCTCCATGTCGAGATTGGCCAGCAGGTTTACGGGCGTGCCTTTCGGGATCGGCCCGATCCGGATCCCGCCTTCGCCGAACAGCGAAGGGAACCAGCGCTGGCTTATGCCAAGCAGTCCGCGCAGCTCGTCAGGAACATAGCCCGCGGGGACTAGCAGATAGCTTGTCTCGGTTGTCCGATCAACCAAGTTCGGCTTGCACAACGCTTTCCCGCTCTCGGATTTGCCCGACAGACAATCGGGGTTGGCCCCAAAGACAGGATCTTCGTCCTTCTCTCTATCCTCCGGCCAAAGCATTTTGTGGATGGAATCATTGAAGGAGTCCATCCTGTACTCCACCGTCGGCGGGGGGTTCTCAAGCTCTTTGCCGTAGTTATTTTTGTTGTATTCCCACTCGGGATACAGTCTTCCCACTGAGTTATTCAGCAGGAAAGGGGCTGTAGACCAGAGGCTCACCAGTGAGGCCGGACGCGTGAAGCCTCTCCCGCCGGCATTCGGTTCATAAGCGCCCTCATTTGCAGCCTTCTTGGTGTCCGATGTGAGGCCCGGCATTACATAACTCTTTTTATTCCCGGTAATCGGGTCCTGCACGTCAATGGAGCCAACTGCGGGCAGCTCTTTGTAGGTGCCGGAAGAGAAGTTGTCCCAGATATTATCTTTAATGGCGTTCGTGGCCAGGGGGCTGCAGGCATTGGTCTGCAGGAATGTGACCGGGACGCGGAACTCAGTCGAAAGATAATTGTCTTTCAGGAAATCTTTGTCCTCCACGATTTTCAGCATCTGTGTCTTGAATTCTTCCTTGGTGGTCAACTCCCAGTAATCGCTCCAGCACTTAAGGTAACTGTCTCCAGCGCACGCTCCAGGATTCTTGTTATCCACCAGAGCCGGAAGCTTGCTGGAATGGCAGCGGGCGCAGCGTTCGGCAAAAACCCTCATGCCCTCTTTCAACTTGGCTGGATTGGCCTCGTACTTTTTTCGCTCATCTGGCGGCACGTTCTTGAGCGCGTCATTGAGGTAGTGCGGCGCGGTGCTTTTCAGAAAAAACAAGGCCATGTTCATGGTCTGCAGTTCCGTGGCCTGCCAATAGACGGAGTTCTTCCGGGCCACGGCTATTTCGATCGGCGAGACTTTCTTTCCGCCGATCAAGGCGTTGAAGTGCAACAGCCATTCTTCGCTGAACAACCCGATGTTGAGATAGACGCGGTTCAGCGCTCCCAGCGCTCCCACCGAGTCCGCGCCATCTTTGAGTACGCGTGGCGTATAGACCGTCTGAGTATCTTTTATGTAAAAGCTCTTCAGCAGGTCGCGTTCCGCCTGGGGCAGGTCGGCGTACTGCGGCTGGTCAGCGAAATCATTGAGCTGCTTGTTGTCCCTGTCCCCGCCCTTGAGTATCTCTTTTCCCGCACGCCTTGCTTCCAGAAGGCGCGGCAGAAGCTGGTAAACGGCGTTCATGGTGCGCGGGTTGTTGATGTTGTCGCTGGAGACCAGGGAGGTATCGAGTGAGCCGGGACGCGAGGTATGGAAGACCTGCCAGGCAAAACTGCTGTGGTCATTTTCAAAAGTAAAGATGCGGTCGATCCAGAAATACTGGGCTCCCACGTTGGAGCTCAGGTTCTCCCACTTGGGATTTTCCGGGTCGGCGGGCGGCTTCACCGGATTGGGGCCGACGTGACAGAAGCCGCAAGACATCCCTACGCGGTACGGCTTCACCAGGTCTTTATCGTTGTAATACTTAGGATCGTTGTAATACCTCTCAGGGTCCCAGCGCTTGGCGGCTTTCTCGTCAAAATCAGGATTGGGGAAGAGCCGGAGCCCCACCACGCCAGTGGCATATCCATAGAAGGAGCCGACCGGCATTTTGTGATCTTTCGGCAGGTACTTGGTGCCGTCTGGCAGGTCCTTGCCGCGACCGCCGATGCGCACGCCAGGATACTTCGTTTCATCCTCGAAAGGATCGGCGGCCGGGCAGTCAGGCCCAGTCTTGCGCGTGTCCAGATAGAGCCCAAAGCGGTCCGGATTCGGTTTCCCATCATTTACGAAGCAAGGCTCATTCACCAGTCCCATCCAGGCCCAGCGATTGTGGCGGCCGGCCTTCAGCTTGGGATGGGTAGAGATGGTCTTCAGCAGATCGAGATTGCCTACGCTCAGCCGGGAGAGGACGTCCCACAGACGGTCATTTCCGCCGGTCCACACGATCCAGGTGGCGCGGCCCTGTGCCTCCTGCAAGGTCAGATCCAGCGGATGGACCTGGTGCTTGGCGTCGGCGTTCTCGTCCATGGCGTAAAAGTAATCGTCGACGGCGGGATGGAAGTGTTCACCATCCGGGATCTTGGGAGCGGGCGTGAATGATTTGGCGTCGCGGCCCGCGCGCATCGCTTCATCCTGCACTTTTCCAGGTTCGCCGGCGCTGCCGCCACCGCCGCAACCGTTAACGGTTAACGCCGCCGCGGAAACTATCGCAAAGAAGCTACAAAGCAGGACCACTCGCGGGCTCTTCCAGATCATCTCTTTCTCCTTTAAACGCCATGGATTACTGTTATTGTTGTTCGTCTTCGGGAACGGGCTCGACTTCATTTACCAAGTCATCGAAGCAGTCGCGGAATGGCTGTCCATAATTCTCTCGCTGCTCTTCCCAAACATCATTCATCTCCTGCTGGCCCGCCCAATAAGAAATCACTCGCTTCCACCCTTCCGTGGCTGGATGATTCCATTTATAGGCATTGCCGAAATCAAGATCCACGAACACGTCTTCGATCAATTGCAGTAGCTGAAGATAAAAGTAGAACCTGCATCTCCCATCGGCAGAGTTCTGGGCCCAGTCCGGCATCTTACCGATCACAGAGGTGTCCAATGACTTCAGGTTGGTTGAAGTCGATAGCGTCTTCAGCATGGTCTGATAAGCTTCGCCATGGCGGGCGAAAGCTCCGCTTGGAACCTCAGGTGGCATCAGCCATTGGGATTTCAAGCGGGTGAACATTTCTTTCAAATCGCCATCGCCAGACCTAATGTGGTCTAAAGTCGTGCGCGCTACGTGCAATCCCAGCCGACGATAACTTTCGAATTGCGATTCGGAAAAGAACTGATCGGAAGTAGGCTGTTGGGGAAATTCCGGATTCTCGCGCCGGTATTCTTCCACATCCCCCGGCTCATTCCCGGTAATACTCGACTTCAAATATACGAGAACACCAGTATGCCCGCCTTCTTCCTGAGGGTAGGTGATCCGGCCCACAACGCAGTGGGTCCGGCTAAGCTTGTCCTGCGGGGTGATAGGCCGGGGATCAATTTGGATCTCTACGCCAAAATCGCTGCGGCATTTACGGATCGCGCCGCCCAATGCCTCAAACCGGTAATCTGTGTCTGCTTCCGCATCAATGGCGATGATGTAACGGCATCTCCTGCGCGCCAGTTCATACAATCCCAGATTTTCAAAGTGGCCGCCATCCGAAAGATTCAGAAACCGTGAACTTTCGTCCGCGAAGCCAAATAGCTCACGTACCAGCCACCACAACGCAAATGTCGGCCCCGCCATGCGGAAAGACTCTTCTTTCGTCGGATTGCCCAGCCACCATCCCAGCCGCACATTAAACAGCGTGAGAAGAAACGCGGTCTGGGGCGAGCTATGGAACCCGCTGTTCGGATTGGCTGCTGCTCCTGAAATGCTTGTGGCCGTACCGAGCCCCAAGCATTTTCCAAGAAGCAGGGAATCGGCATAACATGGCTTCGCCTGCGAATTTCGGGCCACGCGATCTTCATCCGAGCGCGCAGGAAAGAACCCTGAATAATGCGGCGTGAAAAACCATGGCAGGGCCTTCCGCTCCTGCGTGGCAAGCTCTGTTCCCGCCGTGACCGTAAGCGCGGCGTTGATGATCGGATAAGGGGCCCGATGCTCGGGTTTCGTGTCCGCCTGGTATCTCAGCTTGTAGAGCGGTACGTCGTCCTTAGGATCGAAGCCGGTGAACGGATCGCGCATCCTGGTTTTCGTGGCGCTTGCTCCCAGATAACAGCGCACCAGGCGGTTTTTGTAGAAGTGGTGCATCGAAAATTCGTTAATGTTCACCCGCCAGGAAAGCACAAGGAACGTGGAGACCAGAAAAGCCAGCAACAGTAAGGGAAACCGCCAACTGAAGCTGCTGAACGGAAGCGCGTCCCAATACCGGGACACAAAATTTCCCAGAAAAGTCCCGGCAGCGTTCCAGGGAATGGGGTGCAGCAGTAGTTGAGTGCCGAAAGCCACCAATGCCAGAAAACCCGGTATGGCGATAAAAGGACCGAATCGCGCCACGAGGTCGATGGCGGAACTCTTCTGCTGCGGCTGCGGCGCGTTGCCGGGAGCCCCCGACTTTCCGCTCTTGCCCGCCAGCACGCTCATGATCGTGCTAAGTATCCAAGCGCTGGTTCCCGAAGCCAGCCACCAATTTTTTCCCAAGACAATGAGCTTGGCCACGCCCAGAGGAGCAAAGACGGCGAGAGCAAAGAGCGCGGCCCACATGCCAATGAAGGTCACTAGCAGGGCCGCCAAGCGCGCCAGCCATTCGCGGCTGGCATCCGGGAAGTCGCGCCCCATCAGGCCGATGTGGAACCCTACGCCAACAATCAGGGCACAAAGATAAAGAGGTGGCCGCCATGCGATAACAAGGTGGCTACCGTAGGCGGTTGCCGGATCCCAGTCCCCTGTAAAGAACCGGATAGCAATGAACAGCAAAAGAATGAAGGCTGCCGTAACGATTGACATCCAGAACACGTGCCACCAAGGCAGCCATTTTCGCACCGGATCACCCACGGTCTCGCGCTGCTTTATATAGCAATTGCGGAACCCGCCGCCGATCTGCAGGAGCATCACTAAGCCAAAGAGCACCAGAAATCCAACAGCTTTAAGATAATTTGGGGACTCTGCCGCCAATGCGAAAACCAAGAGCAGAACGGCGAGAGAAACGGGTCCGGCGATCCAGAAACCAACGTGCTCCTCTATAACTTCCGTGCTAGCGGAAGCTCCACTGCGGGGGAACTCACGGTCCACTATGCGGCGCAGGTTGCCCCCAATCTTCCAGACTGCGATCACAGTAGCGACGATCGCAATCAACAATAGAGCTACCGGCAAAGCCGAAATGGAATTCGCTATATGCCGCACTAAAGCGGCTGGTGACAACAAAGCAATATACAGTGCCATTAATGCCGAGATAATGATGGTCTGGTTCAATATCATGTTACGGAACCAGATAAGAGGGATCACAAGAGCGTCCAGAGACAAGCCATTTCGAGGCGCAAGATAGTTGCTGTACTTGCGCAAGAAAGTAATTGGGTCTTTGCTGGAAGCCTCGGGCGGACGCTGTGGATCCAGCAATTCCTGATAGTTGACCGCATCCCGAGAAGCCAGCCCTTGCAGCCACGCCCCGATATAACCTCCCCCCGATACAGTGGAGATGTAATCTGCTTTCGAAAGTAGCTCCTTTTCCGCGAGCCCTTGCAGGACGCCCAGCCCGAATGTGGCGCTGCGGATGCCTCCGCCGGAGATGCAAATCCCGAACAGTTCCTGATCATGGCAATGCTGGATCCATTGATCAGGATTCAGTACCGGCTCGCCCGTGCCACCGCGCCGCCGCAGAATATCCCCGAGTTCAGCGACCACAGCTTCGCCGATACCTACCCGCTCGGGGTTAAGAGGCTGCACTTTACCCACATTCTCAACCACGTTTGCCATGTTCAATTCCGCTTCGCGTCTTCCGCGATCACGTCAGAAGCTTTCTCGCTGACCATGTACACCGCAGAGACGATGAAATAACCAGGTATTTTGGGAAAGACGGAGGCATCAACCACGCGAAGGCCCTGGACACCGCGTACGCGGAAGCGGCTGTCCAGCACCGCCATGCGGTCGCCGTCCGCGCCGATCTTGTTGGTGCAGGACGCGTGATGACCCCAGGCTTCATTCTGGATGAACTGGCACAGCTTGTCCGGAGTATCGCCATCCGGACCTGGTTTAAGTTCTTTGCCGATGAAGTCCGGCAAGGTCTGGTTCATCTTGCGGACGAACTCCACCCCCTTGACGACCGCGTCCAGATCTTCGCCTTTCGCGTCATTGCCTTCCTTGAAGTAGTGGAACTCGATGGATGGCGTGTCCTGCGGATTGTTCGTATTCAGGCTGACGCTGCCGGCGGTATTGTTGGTGTGGGCCTTGAGGATGGCCCAGGTAAAGCGATCATGGAAACGCTCCGTCTCCTTGGAATATCCCTGGCTGTAGCCGGGAAAATACCCGGGCAGGCCGAAGATATAAAGGTCCGGCTCCGGCTTGTCTGGCGTGGATTTCTTGATGATGCCTATAAGTGAGCCGTTGGAGGCGTAAATGCCCTTTCCATCTTTGTCCCACATGGCAAGAAGATTGTCGGGCGGCTTACCAGCGTCCGGCGGCAGGAAAGTGGAGTTGCCCAGAAGCGCGAACGGCTTCTTCCATTCCGAGATGATGCCTACTTCGTAGCGGTCCTGCAGGTTTTGGCCGACGCCCGGCAGATCGACCAGCACATCGATCTTCTTGTCTTGTAGGTGCTTGCCGGGACCGATGCCAGAGAGCATGAGCAACTGAGGGCTGTTATAGGCGCCGCCGGCCAGGATGACCTCACGTGCGGTGACTTGCTTCTTGGCCGGAGGCGGAGCGCCGTTCGCATTTGGGCTGGCTTTGTATAAGAACGGTCCTTCCATGAACTCCACACCCACCGCCGTCTTGCCGTCAAAGATAATCTTTGTCGCCAGAGACTGCATCTGGATCGTGAGGTTGTTGGGATAGTCTTTCTTTGTCCGCAACAAGTAATCGCGTGGGCCGTTGCGCTTGCCATTGGCCACGGCCAGGGGAGTAAAAGCCACGCCTTCCGGACTATCGCGGCGGCGCAGCGGATTGTTGGGATCAAAGTGAGTGGCCGCCAGGACAAGGGGATTTCCCACTTGTCCATGCAGCGCCGAACCAATCGCATTGAGCAGCAGGAGGATGATTTCTTTATCGCCCAGAGCCAAAGTTGCGTCGGCTTCGCTGGTTGTAAGCCAGCCGTTGAAGCCGTGTCCCTGATGCAGGTCTTTAAAGACGTTGTGTCCTCCGAACAGTCCTTTCAGGTCGGCCGCTCCGGCAAGCACGTTACTGAGGTCAGAACGCAACGACCCGGGACGCGGAACATAGGTGCAATTCTCCAGACGCTCGAAATAGCCGTTCATTTTTTCGGCTTTCCAGGAATCGTCGCCGGTGAGCTGGGCGATGTAGTTCCAGTCGCTGTCCTGGGGCATGACGGTGATCATCGCGTTATGCGCTGTGCAGCCGCCCAGGACCCCGGCGCGCGGGTACCAGATGTAGGGCTTGCCGTCGATCATCTCTTTCTTGCTGTCCGCCATCTGCTGCGTGTCATCGGAGTAGTGCCGGACGAAGAAATTCCACGCGCAATCGTTGTATTCTGTGGAAGCGCCATGGAAGATCGGAACTTCATACATCCATCGTCCCTCGTCGCCGCTTTCACTGCAGGGATCGCTCCCGGCTTCCATCAACATGACTTTGAAGCCAGCCTTGGCCAGGTTTGCAGCCAGAGGACCGCCTCCGGCGCCTGAACCGATCACAATGTAGTCAAAGTCCCGCTCGGCCATATCTACCTCTTGAGAACGCCGGCAGAGAAACCCTGTCCGGCATCTGGATTGCGCTTCATTCTTAAGTGTCTATCGCATTACAAACGTTACAACCCGGAATTTTCCTGCATGGGAAACCTCTTATCCTTATGGAGCCGCCGCGGCCGCCGGCTGTGTGGCCCGGCGGACAACTCGTGCGATCGCAGTCTTGTGGTCAAAGCGGCTGATCAGGTCGAGGCTGTCAAGGTTATGTCCGATTTGCGCCAGGTGATCCGCCGTCCAGGGCTGCTCCACCAAATCAACAGGCCACTTGGCGGAAGCCAGGCTCACCACCCCGTCATTGGTCCTCTCCTCCTCGGTGCGCCCATGCTTGTGAATGAACTCGACCGTGGGCAGCAGAGCCAAAGAGGTATCGCCGAAGCCGAAGTACGAGAGATAGCGTACGCCGGGAGCGTCTTTGATCTCCTGGTTGAAGGTCACCGCGGCCTTGGTTGAGAGATCGTCCAGAGCACCGCTTCCGACCGCTGGAAAACGATTCAAGAAGCGTTGGAATGGGGCGGAATCGATGCCGGGAATCAATCCCAGAAGCAGGTCGGCCACCGGGCTGCCGCGGTGCGGCGTGGAAATGGTCGACAAGGACTTGATGCGTTGATCAAGGCCGAGCAGTTTTTTCGCCAGCAGGTAGCGCGTGTCCAGGCCGCCCATGCTGTGCGCGATCACGTGTATGTCTCCGTTGGGAAAACGCTGCTGGATCTGCTGGGCCAGCAGAGGCGCGCGTTCGCTGATGTGCGCGTCGACCGGCACTTTGGGAAAGAGAGCGTCACGATAGACTTCCGGCAGACCTCGAAAGTATTCGATCCCGAGAAGCTTTTGCGGTTCAAAGAAGCCGCTTGCAAATACCAGGTTCATACATTCTCCTGCGGTATAGAAGGCGCGTTCGCCCTCACGCCAATTCACGACTTAATGATGATGATGGACATGGAATGCGCTGTGATGCGGATTGAGCTCTGCTGCCAGCTTCAGATAGTGTTCACCCATGCCGTTTCCGCCGGCTGCACTGTGAATTTTGCCGGCCTGCAGGAACAAGCCGGGCTCCCGGACGCCGGAAGACAGGGCGCGGTCGATCATTTGTCTGGCTTCGTCATGGCGTCCGGCGAGATGAAGCGCACGGGCCATGGCTGCCTGGGTGGAAGAGTTGTTGCGAAGCTCGATGTCCTGGCGCGCCCACTTGAGCGCCTGCTCCGCATCGCGATGAGCGTCACAGTAGAAATCCACCAGGTGATGGTAGTAGTGAACCTCGCCGCGGTCGGCTGATTGCAAATAGACGGCGAGGGCCTTCTGGAAACACTCCTCAGCTTCGCGCTGCTTTCCCATGTGCCGGTAAATGTCTCCCAGCGCCTGCTGTATCTCAGGCTTGGGGACGCGCTGGAGCACGTTGCGGTAAATCGTGGCCGCTTGTTCCAGCTTGTGCTCGGCCGCCAGCAGGTTCGCGATGTGCTCTTTCACCAGCCAGTAGCCTGAATAGCCGCGGTTGGCCCGGTCATAGTGCTCATGGGCCTGCGGGAAGCGTCCATAGGCGGAGTGCAGAAGGCCGCGTTGCAATTCTACCCAGGCAAAAGAACGCATTTCTTTGGCGGTAAGCTCATCTTCTGCTTCTACGTAAAGCTGGTCGGCGGCGGCAACATCTCCCAGGCGTGCGCGCAGGTGCGCGAGCCGGGCCAGGTTGTCCCAGGTCCGCTCCTTTTCGACCAGCGCTTCATACAATTGGCCAGCTTTTTCGTAGTTGCCTTCCTGAAAAACAATGTCGGCGGAGATGGCCCTGCCCTGAGAGGTCTCGGCCAGGCCGGGGGACATTTCCAGGTCGCGCTTGGTTTCGGCGACGCGGTGCAGTTTGAAATCGAGATTGGCCTTGAGCAGGCACAGATCAGGAGCGGCCCCGAGGCGCGCGATGGCGCCATCCAGCTCCGCTTCCACTTCCTGAAAAAGCTCCAGGTTGCCGTCGAGCGCCGCCCGTTGATATAGCCGGTAGACATACTTGGTGACGTGGTCCGCGCTCATGGGATGGGCCATTGCCGGAGGACGAAGGTCTTCCAGATCCAGCTCAAACGCCCGCATTTCAATTTGAAAATCCGTCAATCCATTCATTTGCGCCGTCTCCCGCTTTCCTGATTACTTATAAGTCGGCTTATAGCCCGGTTCCGGATGTGGCTCCGCCAGGTAGGGGAACTTGTCTGAGAAATCCCTGTCGTTCTTGAGCGGATTGGGCGGCGTCTTAGGCACAATAGGCGCGGCGTCCCACAGCGACTGGTCATTGAGCATCTCGAGATGGTATTTCTTGCCCTTGAATTCAGCTTCCATGTCCAAAAACATGGAGAGGAAGCGCGTTGCCACCTGGTCTTCCAGGCGGCGGCCGAAGGGCCACGTGCCCGTGGTGTCCAGATCGATGGCGCAGACGTTGGGCACAAAAATTTCAAACGGCCGGCGCAGCGCAATGTTCAGCCCTTTCGGGTTCCACGAGTTGTCCGGCATGTTGAGCGGTTGGAAAAGTGTCTTTTTGACGCGCGGGAAAGCGGCCAGCACGGTGGAATACGTCTTGTGAACCGAGACAGGCGAATTGTCGTGGTCGAATGAAGTCTTCAGACCCAGCGCGCTGATCGACGGGCCGAAGCCCCAGCCAAGGTGCGCCAGCCGCTTAACGAAGTGGGGCGCCAGGAAGAAATTGTTGGCGCCGAGCTGGCGGTTGTCTTCGCGCTCGCTGAGCGCGGCGTCGGCGAAGGGCTGCCCGTCAGTATCCACCAGCTTGTATTTCTGCAGCTCCGAATCCTTGCTGCGGGGATCGAGGAAAGCAAAAGGATGCTCTAGCCAGAGCGGATGATCGGGGATGGTTTCAATCTTGTTGGCCGCCTTCAACACCCAGCTTTCGCCCCACACGTTGATGATTCGGTTCTTGTCCGGCGCGGGATTGATGAACTTCACCGGAATTTCCAGGATGATGGCATTCACGTTCTTGCCCGCCTGCGCATCCACTCCGGAGTAAACAAAGCGGAAGTTGCCGTTCTCATCCTTCCGGAACTTATCGCCTTTCCAGGTCCACGGCCCGGGAGGAAGGTTCTTCTTGTAACCGCGTCCCCACTCGGGAAGAGCAGGGTCGAAGTTGAAGAGATCGTTGCCTTCCAGCTCAAGCAGCGTCTTAGGGATGGGCAGCTCGCGCGCCTCCGTCATGGTGTGCGGGACGTGATAGAACTGTGGCGCGTAATTGATGGAGCGGAAGAATCCGGGCAGGTCATTGAAGAAGGCGTCGTCGCGGCCACCGATGTATGCGGTGATTCGGTTCTTGCCCGGCGTGTCGATGTTGAGCACCTTGTTGGTGTCCACCACCACGGAAAAGCTGCCTTCGGGGAAATTGAAGAACTCTACCGTGGCGCGTTGCGACTCGTCGACGTGCATGCGGATCTCTGACGCATGCAGCGCGCCGGTGTACTTGTCCTTCACGGCTTCTACATATTTGAGGAAGGAATCGAGACTTTGTTCGTTGGCTGGGGGATGGACGACGCGAGGCTCCGCCGTCATCTGGATGCGGTAGATCATGTCGGGGTCGAGAGTCCCGGCATGAGGCACGGCGGCGAAGGTCAGGGCAATGACGACCTTCTCGCCATCGGAAGTGTCGGAGCTGGGAAAGCCGAACAAATCATAGAGATCGGCGGCGCTGGCATCGATATCGGAAAAAATGGAATTTACCGCATTGGGATCATTGTGATCAGCCATCGGACTACGCACTTTCCGGCGCGCTTGAGGACAGCGCCCTTCAAGAAATTTTTAAAATTAAGTCCAACTTTGCCAACCGGCTGCGGCGTAATCAACGCACGAAGCCGGCGGAAGCTAAGAATGGCATGCCTTGATACTTTTTCACGGAAGCAACAGCAGCCATCCTGGTAAAGGCCGTGGGGGTGTGAGCGGAAAGCATACACCCTCTGCTGAAATTTTCTCAAGTGGAATCTGATCCCGAATCAAATACGCTGATATTTTTCCGATGAGCCTGCGCGGCTTCCGGGATCGTTTCGGGAAAAGTTAAAAAGTTGTAACGTTTAGCGCCTCAAAACCACCAAGTAAATGCAAAGCTCCGTACGGCATAGGTGAAGACCGGGATGAGCAAAGGAGAAGGAAGTGATTCTTCGTTCTTTACGATACCGGCTTCCCACAGTTCCCACGAGACGGACAGCAAAGAAACGAGCGAGGAAAAATGAGAACGGCGTTATTGACCGCATGCATAGTGTTTATGGCCGCGTTATTGCATGGACAGGACGCGCCTCCTGAACCGCAGTGCAATTCTTATGTAATTGAAAAAACGGTCCTGTATCATCCCACCGCCTTTACCTTCAAGCAACGCGCCTGTACATACGGCGGCAAGCTGATTTCCGGGCAGGCGTTTTTCGGGCCGCTCTTTATGGGCGGGGTGGCGCAGCTGCGTGACGATCCGCCGGAATGGGGCCAGGGCATGAAAGGCTATCTGCGGCGCGTAGGAACCCGGTACGCGCAGGGGACGGCGAAATCGACCGGCGAATTCGTCTTCAGCTCGATCTTGCATGAGAACCCACGCTACGAACCGTCGCGAGATAAGACCTTCTGGAAGCGTACCGGACACGCGTTGTCTACCGTGGTGGTGACGTACCACCTGGGCAACTGCGGGAAAGAGGAAGTAGAGACAGAAAGTCTATCGAACTGTCCGAAATGGCCGGCTATTTCCAAGATGGTGGGAGCGAGTTCCAGCGGGCTGGTGGGGCTGACCTGGTATCCTGACCGGCTCAACACGCCGGGACAGGTGCTGGCGCGGACCGGCTCGGCCTACGGCGGATACGTTGCTTCCGCCGTCTTCTCCGAATTCCAGGGCGACATCTTCCGCATGTTTGGGAAGCTGTTCGGCTCCGACCGCAACTATCCTTCGCCCAAGCCTTCTTCCAAGCCGAAACCCAATAAAGGTGCCCGATGAAAAAACTTGTTTTGCTCCTGCTGGTGTCACTTTGCTTAGGCAGCCTGGGCGGCTGCGTGCATTATGGACAATTTCGCAACGATACGCTCAAAAAGGGCGCCTCTCCGCAGACCTCGCCGACGCCTTTCAAGCTTTGTAATGATGATCCGAATGCCGATCCCGCCCACAAATCGGTATGGTGTCCTGAGGGCAAGAGCAAGTATTACCTGGGGTTCGTCGAGGTGGACGATTTCGGCGAGATGTTCGACCGCAGGCAACTGACGCACGTCCAGCAGTTGATCCAGAAAGCTAAGGCCGACTCCCCGACCGTAGACGGGAACTGCTCGCCTACTCACAATGCGCTTGTGGTAGTTTTTATTCACGGCTGGAAGAATAACGCATCCGACGGCTCCGGGAACGTCTGGGGGTTCCGAGATGAGTTGAATGACATAGCAGGCGCGCTGCCTGAAGTAACTCCAAAATGCCAGGGCCAAAAGCAACCGGATCAAAAAGAAGGACCGATGCCAGTGGTCGGCATCTACATTGGGTGGCGCGGCCAGGTGACCAACCTGGGCCTGGCATCACAGCTCACGTTTTACAACCGCCAAGATGCGGCAATCCGGCTTCCGGGAGCGCACCTGACCGAGGTGCTCTACGAGATCATGAATGAGACCAAGAGCTGCCTGGGAGGTTGCAAGGAGGCAGCACGCCCGGGAACCGGATCCGTAGCTGTCATCGTCGGGCATTCCTTCGGAGGACAAGTGCTGGAGCGGACGATGACGCAGGCGGTTGCCGCCAGGGTGCTTGACCAGGTAGCCGAGAAAAAAAGCCGGGAGGCCCGCGGAGAAAAATGGACGGGCGGAAACCTGCCGCTTCCTGTCGACCTGATCGTGCTGGTGAATGAAGCCGCGCCGGCCACGGAAAGCCGGCAACTGCTCGACCTCCTGCGCCATTATCAGTTCCGGCTTTGCGCCGAGGCGGACCCAAACCCGGATTCGAATCGTTGCAAGGAAAACAGGCCGCTGTTCCTCTCTATTACCTCGACCGGTGATTGGGCGACCGGCCTGGCCCTGCCCATTGCCCAGGGAGGGTCTTCCTTAATACGAAGAAATTTCCAGACATATCACAATCCCAAATGCACGGATCCGGAGCACAAGGGGCCGAACTGTAAAGAGCCCGATCCCAAGGCTGTCCCGATTCCCGGACAGCGGACCTGGTATCTGCATAGCTCGGCGCACCTGCCTCCTCTGTTCAGCCACGTTCTTGGGCCGGCGGATGATCCGAAGATAAAACAATGGGTGGATGATGCCCACCAGCACGGCCGGGGCGCGGACGTGCATCTTTTCTGCATCGGGAAAGATAACCCCAAAGACGCCGAGGAGTGCGCGAAAGAGAACGGGAAAGAGTACGCGATTGCGCCTCTCCTGGATGTATACAATGACACACCTTATTGGATCATGCAGATGGGAACGGAATTCGTTCCGGATCACAGCCAGATATTTCGTCCCGCATTCCGCCAGCTGTTGAAGCAGTTCATTTTGCGGCGGCTGGACATCACCCAGCCGGGAACGCCGGTGAAACCCGCGATCATGCAGATAGGGCCCCCGACGTCGGCGCCAAGCCAGTGATCGCGCAGAGCCTTGCATGGAGGGACTGATTCGGAAATACCCGGCAGAGAACGCAACCGGTCTGTGTGGACTGAGCAAAGACGAGGAGCAACATGACACTTTCGCGGCGGGAAGTTTTGATCGGCATTGCCGGAATGATCGGATCCTCATTGCACGCGCTCTCAGAGCCCCGTATGGTGGCATGCAAGGCCAGGAACAACGATCCTTTCGGGATTAACGGATTCGACTGTCGCGAAGCCAGCGCTGCCGGTATGACTTACCGGCTTTACAAGTCCCAAAGCAGCGGGCCGGCGGTGCTTCTGTTGCATGAATTGCCGGGACTTTACAAGGAAGACATCGAACTCGGCCGCCGGGTCGCCCAATCTGGATTCACCGCATACATGCCTTTGTTTTTTGGTAAACCCAACGGAAAAGGCCATGGAGCGCACGTGTTGTGGTATGGCTTCAGCGAAACAGTATTGCCGGGGTCGCCCTTTCCGGGACTTCGTTCCGGCCATACAAGCCGTGTAGCGCAGTGGCTGAACGAGCTTCTACCTTCTATCCATCGGGAATGCGGCAATAAAGGCGTGGGAGTCATTGGAATGTGCCTTACCGGCGCCCTGCCGCTGGCACTGACAGGGTCGGGGGACGTCCGCGCTGTTATGCTATGCCAGCCCGCGCTGCCGTACTTTTCGCATTCCGGGCTCGACGTTTCCGAGACCGACATCAAGACGGCCAAAGACCACAACGTGGACATCCTTGCGCTCAAGTTCAGCGCTGACGGCAAATCCCCGGATGCGCGCTGGAGGACCCTGGAGAAGAAGTTCAGCGACCTGAATTATCCAGGTGGTCATTATCATGAGTTAATCATACGTTCCGGGGATGATCTGCCTTACAAGAAGCACGCTCACTCAACCTTCGGGGAAGATTTTGATGACGTCAAATATGTGAAAGGCGAGCCGCCCCCGCCAACGCACGAAGCTTTGCAGCGAGCTTTAGGATTTTTGGACAATCGCATCTCTGATAAGCCACATTTGCCGGATTACCCGGACCAGCAGCTCTGTCCTCCTCAATTCCTTTGCTATCCTGAGAACCGGAATGCAGCGCCTCCGTCAATCCCTTGAAAGCCCTGTGACGATGTTGCAACTTCTTGAAATGTGCTTAGGGAGCCTCTGAACAAGCACTGATTTTAGGGCAGAACCGCGCAACTGAAGAAACGGTTCTCCTTGGAGTCGCGATGCTCATGAGGAAAGGATTGGTTGGGTTGGTGTGATGAAGCTGAAGTTCGGCTTTACCAAGGTGCGCTATCGAGGTTTGGCGAAGAACGCCAACCGGCTCTTTGCCACTTGTGCTCTGGTGAATCTATTCATGGTCCGCAAGAAGTTGTTGTACTGCCGGGCGTAGTGTCTCTATCCCATCAGGCAGGGTCAAACTAAGAACTGGGCCCTTTGGATCGGGGGAAGTCCACCTGCCTAAAGCACTTCCGTAGTAGCGTTTCCCAAAGTAATCCAACCCGGATTCGGAATCGCGTTCTTTGCCGGTGAATTTATAGTTATTGGGTCCCGCTGTAACAACAACTTCAGTTCCAAACGGATAATAATCAGACTCTTGCTCAATCGCCCCCACCGCGCTGGCAACAATGCTCGTCGAGCCGAGATGATCCGACAGATAGTAATGCACTGTGTTTGCCGGGAGATCGATGCGGGCGACGCGCTTGCCGCCGAAATAAATATATTCAGCAGTGATATTGCCCGAGCCATCGTCTTCAGCCAAAGTGTTGCCGCCCATGGACCAATAACGTTTCACTGCAGCGCCACCAACGGTGTTGGATTTCAACACACGCTCACCGTTAGCGTCATAGGTATAAGTTACGCCTGCCGTAGCTGCTAGGCG
>DAHUXR010000289.1 GCA_027307045.1 Acidobacteriaceae bacterium | reverse complement strand
TTTGTTATCGCCAAAAATATTTCGAATTGAGTGCGCTTCGAGCGTGTCGCCGATCTGCGTTGAGGTGCCGTGCGCGTTCACTTAGCCGATTTGATTCGGGCTGACCTTCGCGTCCCTGGCCGCATTGCGCATGACTCGGAAGCCGCCTTCATGTTCCGGGGCGGGCTGGGTCATGTGGTGAGCATCGCCGCTCATCCCATAGCCAACGATTTCTGCAATGGGCTTGGCACCGCGGGCACGCGCATGTTCGAGTTCCTCCAGGATGAGGATTCCCGCGCCTTCGCCGATCACAAATCCGTCGCGGTCGCGGTCCCACGGACGGCTGGCACGTTCCGGGTCATCGTTGCGGAGCGACAGCGCGCGCATGGCGGCAAATCCGCCCACGCCCATCGGAGTGATAGCGGCTTCACTTCCGCCAGCGATCATGACGTCCGCGTCGCCGTGTTGGATGATGCGGAACGAATCTCCGACCGAGTGCGCGCTGGTTGTGCAGGCGGTTGCAGTAGCCTCGTTAGGCCCCTTCGCGCCAAACCGCATAGAGACTTGGCCTGCTGCAAGGTTCACAATCGCTGCAGGAATAAAAAACGGGGAGATCTTGCGCGGGCCGC
>DAHUXR010000288.1 GCA_027307045.1 Acidobacteriaceae bacterium | reverse complement strand
CCCCGTGGGGAAAAAGTACTATTCCCACATCCGCATGGAACGCAAGAACGAGGCTGCTGACGCTCTCTCTTTGACCCCGAAGAAGCCACCCATGCCGGAGGTGCCTCAGATTTCCACAGACAACTCCGACCTGGCCCGTACTCTTTTGGCACTGGCAGCTAAGTTGCTGAATTCAGCCTAAATATAATGGTTGACAAATAATGCTTATTGACTACACTACATGCATGTCGAAGCCCAAGAAACCGAAGGTTATGACTTGGCAGCCTACCGTTGAGGATCGGAAATTGATGGACGAACTCAAGGGCAAGACTGGCATCATGGCCGATTCCGAAATCATTCGCGTTGGACTTCGCGCCCTGGCCGAAAAAGAAGCCAGAGCAACTAACGGTTAAAACCCTCAAAACCTACGCTTGTGCGTAGTTCGTAATCGAAAGGGAACGGACGACCGACTGACGTACAGGGCGCGTAGCTCAATTGGCAGAGCAACTGACTCTTAATCTTTTGTGGTGGCTCTAGTCATACCTCTCTAGTCGGTCGTCTCGTAAGAGACGGCGATGACGGAACTTACACAACATACAGTCGAAAATAGCGGTCAGCCCTACCTATTC
>DAHUXR010000287.1 GCA_027307045.1 Acidobacteriaceae bacterium | reverse complement strand
CTCCCCGCGTGTATCCAAAATCGTCCGCGTTCACGATCAATCGCCGCACTGAGCGAGTTTAGCAGGCGAAGCATCCATGGCAGGAACACAGGGCCTCCAGAAGTCGCATCGAATACGCTTTAGCGTCTACGGCGATTCTCAAAAAGAAAAATTCGACGGCAACGCTATCCGGAATACAGCTGCGTTGACCCCATTTTTCGCGCTCGCGTATACTCAGGCAGTCGCCCTTTCGCGCCGGATACTCCGAATCGATCCAGCATCCGCGCTACGTTCAAGCCTCGGGAAAATCCAGGGGCGGTTAGCTCAGCTGGTTAGAGCGCCTGCCTTACAAGCAGGAGGTCGCAGGTTCGAGTCCTGCACTGCCCACCATAAACATCAACAACTACAGACACCGGCGAAACGTCGGGAATCTCGATTGAGTTTTTGGAGAAGGAGGAACGGCCAAAATCTACGGCTTCTGGTCCAGCTCAATCTTGAGCACGTGGATCTGGTTAGCCTTGGAGTCGAGCACTCCGCTGATGACAACTTTCTGTCCTTCGAAGCCATGGACGAGATCGGCGCGGTCGAGGCGATAGACATTGTTACCCGCGGAGAGCACCAGATATCCAC
>DAHUXR010000286.1 GCA_027307045.1 Acidobacteriaceae bacterium | reverse complement strand
TCCGACGAGAGCGTCGGAATCAATGCCAAGGATGGTGGTGGTGACCAGCAGATTCGAATCATGCCGACCTTGTAGCCATAACTTCTGGTAGTTGTCCGTGAGCGCTTCGGTTCGTCCATTTTCGAAATTCGTGAGCGTAATCGCCTGCAGTTCGCGACTGAGGAACTGCTCCTGGAATTCGTGCTTTTTGCGGGCGGCGAGTTCGCGAAGAACGCGGTTGCGCTCGCGCGTGACATTGCCTCGGAGTTGATTTGGCATCGAGGCAGATGGTGTTCCGGGACGCGAAGAATACGTGAAAACATGCAGATAGGTGAAGGGAAGAGAGTCGATGAAGGCGCGAGTCTCTTCGAAATCGGCGTCGGTTTCGCCGGGGAAGCCGACGATCATGCTGGTGCGGATGGCGACTCCGGGAATGGTGCGGCGAATGCGCTCCAGGAGCTTGAGGAAAATGTCGCCCGAAGCGCCGCGCTTCATGCGCTTGAGCACGTTGGCGCTGGCGTGCTGCAGCGGCATGTCGATGTATTTGACGAGGGCGGCGTGTTCGGCGATGGTGTCGAGGAGTTTCTGGGTGACCTTATTGGGATAGCAATAAAGGAAGCGGACCCATTTGG
>DAHUXR010000285.1 GCA_027307045.1 Acidobacteriaceae bacterium | reverse complement strand
AGTCCGTGACTCATGTTTCCAATGCGCGGACGAGTGCGATGAGGGCTTGTTCTTCAAGTCGCATTTCGAAAGTGGACTTCGAGTCATGAAGTAGGTCTGTTGCGGTAGATCAGTTTTCATTCCGAATGCCACTGCGAGAACCAACAGCCACCAGAACAGCCACCAAACGATTTTGGCGTCTCCGATTTCGAGAGGCCAATTCGATCTAATCTCTTTGTTTTGTTGGTGCCGGGAGGGGGGGTCGAACCCCCATGACCGCAAGGGTCGGCGGATTTTGAGTCCGCTGCGTCTGCCAGTTCCGCCATCCCGGCCAAGGGACATTTTTCATTCTATTCCATCCCCACCCCAAGCAGGAACTCCCCCGAAACAGCAAAAGGGCGAGACCTTGAAGCCTCGCCCTTCGCTTTCCGAATTGTTAGAGATCTGGAAGTCGGTAACCAGATCACAACCGCCGAGTTGGATTCAAGCGGCTTACTCGAGCTCAGCCCGAGTTTCCCTCACTCGTCCATTGTCACTTTGGTTGAATGAGTTTCCTCGCTGCAATTCGCGAGATTCGTTTCCGATTCTCTTGAATGCCATTTGGCTACTCTCTCCTCTGGGAAGATCTCTCTTCC
>DAHUXR010000284.1 GCA_027307045.1 Acidobacteriaceae bacterium | reverse complement strand
TGATCAGTCGCCCGTCGCGCTTCCCGATCTCGATGTAATTCAGGATGGACTTCATCGAGCCTTCGTTGATTACGGCGCCCATGTAAGCGTTCTCGACCGGATCGCCCATTCCCATGCGCTCAACGCGCTCCTTCAGTCGCTCCAGGAACTTATCGTAGATGCGCTCGTCCACAATGGCGCGGGAACAGGCGGAACACTTTTGTCCCTGGAAACCGAAAGCAGAAACCGCGACGCCTTCAACAGCAGAATCGAGGTCCGCATCCGCATCGACAACGATTGCGTCTTTGCCGCCCATCTCCAGGATGGTGCGCTTGATCCATACTTGCCCTGGCGCTCGATCGGCAGCAACTTTATTGATGCGCAACCCAACTTCGCGGGAACCAGTGAAGGCAATGAATCGGGTCTTCGGATGTGCGACTACGGCGTCGCCGAAACTTCCACCCGCACCGGGGCAGAAGTTCACAACACCCTCAGGCATGCCGGCTTCTTCCAGGATCTCGACAAACTTCGCCGCGATAGTGGGCGAGTCGCTCGAGGGCTTGAGGATCACCGTATTGCCGGAGACAATCGACGCCAGCGTCATGCCTGCCATGATTGCGCAAGGGAAGTTCCAC
>DAHUXR010000283.1 GCA_027307045.1 Acidobacteriaceae bacterium | reverse complement strand
AACAGCGAGGCCGGACGGCTGCGTCCCGACCTGATAGTGAAGCTTCCCGGTGGCAAGCAGGTTGTGGTCGATGCCAAGACGCCGCTGCAAGCCTTTCTTGATGCCTTCGAAACCACCGATGAAGACACGCGGAGAACGTGCCTGGCGAATCATGCGCGGCAGGTGCGCGACCACATCAACACGCTCAGTGGCAAGAAGTACTGGGAGCAGTTCGATTCCACTCCCGAATTTGTGGTGATGTTCCTGCCGGGCGAGACATTTTTCAGCGCGGCGCTGGAACAGGACACGGGATTGATCGAGCACGGCGTTTTGAACCGGGTGATTCCGGCATCGCCCACAACTCTGATCGCGCTGTTAAAGGCCATCAATTATGGCTGGAGCCAGGAGAAACTGGCGCGGAACGCACAGCAGATCAGCGAACTGGGAAAGGAATTGCACGATCGTCTCCGCAAACTGGCGACCCATATTACGGGAGTGGGGACGAATCTGGACCGGGCGGTGGATGCTTACAATCAAGCCATTGGATCGTTAGAGAACCGGGTGCTGGTTTCGGCCCGCAAGTTCGCCGAGTTGGGGGCATCGGTGGCGGATGACATCCCCGAGTTGGAGCCCATC
>DAHUXR010000282.1 GCA_027307045.1 Acidobacteriaceae bacterium | reverse complement strand
ACATCAACCAGCAGGAGAAGCCCATTGTAATGGTTTTGCGGCTACCCCAAAGACCTTCTCGCATTCAGTCAAGACATGATCGGAATATTCGTGGACGAGAGGCAAAGAAAGAAGCACGCGGCCTAGCCCCTGGCTTAAAATCCCATGTCCAGGTCATGCTCCGGTAGGAACCTCGTCGTTGGGCAGAGCTGGCAAGGGATCATAGTGGGAGTGCCATTCATGCCGCGACCCGAAGCACAGTTCTCTTTTCATCTGTGATCAGCCTGTCGCGTGGAGGTATTTCTTAAGCTCGCTGGCCAGCAACTGCACTGCCGGCGGAAACACCATGTCATAGTGCGTGCCCTCAACGGGAACAGTCTCCACCTGGCCTCGCGTCCAGGGCGCCCACCAATTTGGATCGTGCACCAGACTTTGGGCAGCCCGGAACAACACCACGTTCGTCTCCACTGGATTGGCTGGGCGATAGTTAAAAAATGCCAGGCCGCTGCTGATGGCTACCAACACGAATCGTTTCATCATCTCTGGAGAAACGTCCGGAGGAAGCATGCCGGCTCGTTGCGCCATGGCCGCCACTGCCTCAATGATTTGCGCGTCGCTGAGATTCTCCAATTTACTG
>DAHUXR010000281.1 GCA_027307045.1 Acidobacteriaceae bacterium | reverse complement strand
CCTGTACGAGTCATTCGCCCACGCGTGCGCGGAGAAGACAAAGCAGTTGCGCGTCGGCAACGGCATGGATGCTCACACCGATGTGGGGCCGATGATCCGCGAGCGGCAAGTGCGGATTGTGGAAGCGCACGTGGAGGATGCGAGGGCGCGCGGCGCGCGCGTGCTCGCGGGAGGCCACCGGCTTCCGGATTTGGGCGCGAATTTTTATGCTCCGACGGTTCTGGCCGACGTGACCCACGACATGCGCATCATGCGCGAAGAAACTTTCGGTCCGGTGCTGCCGATCATGGCGTGCGCCGATGATGACGAAGCGGTGAGCACCGCCAACGATTCTGAGTACGGATTGGCAGCGAGCGTCTGGACGCGGGACGCGAAGCGCGGCGAGCGCCTGGCGCGACGGATTCATGCCGGCACGGTCATGGTCAACGATGTGGTTTCGTGTTTTGGGATCAGCGAAGCACCACACGGCGGCGTGAAGGCCAGCGGCGTCGGGCGAACTCACGGGCGTTTTGGGCTGGATGAAATGGTGCGGGTGAAATATCTGGATATGGATCGCATGCCGGGAATGAAAAAAGTCTGGTGGCATGGTTACGGAGAGAGTTTCCGCCGGCAGATGGAA
>DAHUXR010000280.1 GCA_027307045.1 Acidobacteriaceae bacterium | reverse complement strand
CACTTTGACTGCATGGCGGACTTGCTCTTCTGAATAAAGAAGCATGAGCTTGTGTCTACTTTTTGCGCTTCCCTGCCCGAGCAAGGATCCGGCGCACCTTCTTGGGCGATACAGAAAGCCGCTTGGCTACGCGTGCAACTTTCCTGTCCTCTTTTTCCCAGACTTTGGGAATCACGATTTCAGCAAACTGCTCGGTCAATTCCTGGAATGTCTCCTCACCGGTGATTCCCTGCGACCATGCGCGCAACAGCGGATCGATGCTGCCTTTGGGCATGACTTTCTGTTTGAGCATCTGAAGTTCTTCCCATAGATCGTCGTAATCCACGGCCTTCAAAAATGAGCTGGCGAGCTCGCAACAACGTTTGGCGTCCTCCGTGTCATGGATCGCCGGATGGCAAGCCGTGAGGCCGCGCCAGATGTAAGCGCGCGCCAGCAGGCGATGGTTCTGTGTATGCCTGGCAGCTTCCACCGCTTCGCGGGCATAGTCGCGCGCGGCCTGCGCATGTTCCCAGGTACTTGGCGGCGCAAGCAGGACACTGGAGGAACAGCTCGTTGCACAGATCGTTCCTGCAGTTGGTGTGCGAGTCGCACGCGGCACCGCACTGGTGGCAGCGGCCGAG
>DAHUXR010000027.1 GCA_027307045.1 Acidobacteriaceae bacterium | reverse complement strand
GAACGGAGAATTTGCGTCCTATTACAAAGGACGCGTGCTGCCGGAGACCTTTACCGTGGTGGACGATCCGAAGGACAAAGAGTTTGATCACCAGTCGCTTGCAGGATATTACGATGTGGACGATGAAGGCGTAGAAGCGCAGAAGGTTACGGTGATCGAGAAAGGCATGCTGACGAATTATTTGCTGGGCCGCGAACCGATCCGTGATTTCCCGCACTCAAACGGGCATGGACGCACAGCGCTGGCAGGAGCGCCGCGTCCCCAGATATCAAACCTGATCTTTAAAGCAGAGCACAGTGTCCCGTTCGACGAGCTGAAGAAAAAGCTGATCCAGATGTGCAAAGACCAGGGACGCCCCTACGGATATTTTGTTGAGACCACTGGGCCGCAGCTTTCACCGCGGCTATTGTGGAGAATCTACGTGAATGATGGGCACCAGGAACTGGTGCGCGGAGCGGTCTTCAAACAGCTGGACACGCGCGCTTTGCGGAGTGATATCGTTGCCACGGGCACTGACAATTATGTTTACAACCGGGCGGAGCCGCTGCCCAGCGCGATTGTGGCCCCGTCAATCTTGTTTGGCGAGCTCGACATTCAGCGGGCGAACCGGACGAGGGAAAAGCTGCCGACATATCCGGCGCCAGCGTTGAGTTCTGCGACCGCCTCCAAATAGGACTTAACCACAAGGTAGAAAAGCCGATTTTCATAAGCTTGCGCGGGCCGAAGGCCCTGGATGACTAAGGACACGAAGGGACACGAAGGTAAAATCAAACCTTTGTGTTCCTTCGTGTCCTTTGTGGTTAAATTGAGTTACCTCTCATGGCGCGCATCCACGTACTTTCCGAGCATGTTGCCAACAAGATCGCCGCAGGCGAGGTGGTGGAGCGTCCTGCATCGGTATTGAAGGAGTTGCTGGAGAATGCGCTGGACGCGGGCGCAACACGAGTCCGCGTGCAGGTGGAAGCGGGCGGCAAGAAGCTGATCCAGGTCACCGATAATGGTTGCGGCATGGTGCGTGACGACGCGCTGCTGGCTTTCGAGCGCCACGCGACTTCTAAAATTAAAGACGCTGAAGATCTGTTGAACATACATACGCTGGGCTTTCGCGGTGAGGCTCTGCCCTCGATTGCATCTGTCGCGCGGGTGCTGCTGGAGACGCGAGCGACGGAAGAAGACGGCGGCACGGTGCTGGAGATTGCCGGCGGAAAGATATTATGCGTGGAAGAGGCCGGACTGCCGCAGGGCACGTCGCTGGCGGTGCGTGATCTGTTTTTCAATACTCCGGCGCGCAAGAAGTTCCTGAAAGCGGAATCAACCGAGCTTTCGCACCTCGCGTCGCTGGTGACACATTACGCGCTGGCGCATCCTGACAAGCATTTTGAGTTGCACTCCGCCACGGAAGCGATGCTGGTAGCTGCGCCGGTAAGTTCTCACTCTGACCGCATTTACCAGATATTTGGCCGTGAGACGCTGGATCAGCTTGTCCCCCTGGCGGCGACGATGAAGCTGGAACGCGTGGGCATACCGGAGCCTCCGCCATGGAGGCGAGGCGAGGATTATCAAGCGCCAGTTCCGGGCGACATACGGCTGCACGGATTCATTTCCAAACCGGAATTGCAGAAGCTGAACCGCAACTCGATCTACGTGTTTGTGAATGGGCGGCTGATTCGCGATCGGATGGTGCAGCACGCGATTATCGAGGGCTACAGGAATATTCTGCCGCCAACGGTTTTTCCCGTGGTGCTGCTGTTCATTGAGCTGCCAAATGAAGAAGTGGACGCCAATGTGCACCCATCGAAGACCGAGGTGCGGTTCCGGCAGCATACGCTGGTACACGATTTTGTCCGCGAATCGGTCAGGGCGGCGCTGATGAAAGCCCGTCCTGTGCCCGAGTTTACGCGCGAGATCACGGCACAGCCCACGGCCGCACCCGGGCTGAGTCCGGGTGCGCAGCAGCACGGCGGCGGCGATTTTGCGCTACGCCCGGAGACACTACCGCCGATGAACGAGCGGCTGCAGTTTGGTGGAGGGCCGATTGCGGTAGAAGCGAACATGACCGTGAGCGGTTTTGGCCCGGTAGGCGCTCCCGCAATGGCGCAACGCGTGAATGGCCATGCCGATACGTGCGGCAATGTGTTGGAAGACGAACCGCAAGCGGTGGTCGATCAACTGGCGCTGGCCAGCCTGAAGCCAGTGGGACAGGTGAGGGAGTCGTTCATTCTGGCGGTAAATGCCGATGGGCTGTGGATCATCGACCAGCACGTGGCGCATGAGCGGGTGTTGTTTGAGAAAATCCTGCGGGATCGCGGCAAGAACGATGCTGCGCAAGATGGTCAACGGCTGCTGATGCCGCTTCTGGTGGAGCTTACGCCGGGACAGCAGGCGGTGTTTGCCGAGATTTCAGATGAACTGCGGCGCAACGGATTTGAAGTTGAGCTGTTTGGTACGCGCACTGTGGCGGTGAAGACTGCGCCAGGAGGCGTGCGACCCGCGGATGTGGAGAAAATGCTGGTCGAGTTGCTGGACCAGTTCCAGCAGGAAGATCAGGCGCTGAACCTGGACAAAATCCGGGGCAAGATTGCGGCGAGCATCGCGTGCCATGCGGCCATCAAGATCAACATGCCGTTGGAGCAGAACAAGATGGAATGGCTGTTGAAGGAGCTGGCAAAGACGGAGTGTCCCATGAGCTGTCCGCACGGAAGGCCAGTGGTGCTGCGGTATTCAGTGAAGGAGATACAGAAGGCGTTTAAGCGAATCTAGCAGTCAGCGGTCATCATTCGGCAAAACCGGGCCCGCCGCAGATTGACGCTGCGCCGCCGATGATGGAGATCAAGGAGCACACGAACTAGGATGGGCTGCAGAACGTGCACTTCCGGGTTCGATCGCAGAGAAACGCCAGAAGGCTCTATCTTGCATTTGAAAACGAAGTTCACAGTGTATCCATCAAAGTGGCGGGGCGGAGCATTCAACCTGATCCAACTTCACCGCGGTTGAGCCTGAATCGTCTCGGGATGCCAGCCGAAGGCGTAGACGTGGAGCTTGAACTCAAGACCGGCGCGAGCATCTCATTCTGGCTGATGGACTAATCCAGCGGCTTGCCTGAGACTCACGCGCGCCCCAACGAATTTGTTGCCCGCCGGGGCAGCGATACCACGATGGGTTGCCGGAAATATAAGATCTGAGCTGGGCAGAGACGGAGCGTGCTCCGTTCCCTGCTTTATCTTCCAGCGCTTTCTGCAGGAAGGGACATAATCGTCAAAAAGCCATCTACTCCGCTGTTTATGAGGGAATAGACGCGATCCTGCCCACTCACCGTCCCAAAATTCTCTGTAAAATTCCCTTCTAACGCGAATATTCGCCGGGGCGAATTGGCAGCAGGCTGCATCCTTTTGCAGATCAGAGAATTGTTCTCTGGTTCCATCCAAATACGCCTTTTCGGCATGCACGGCCGGAACTCTCCTATATATTATTGGAACCATGGCTGCCTTCCCCATAGATCAGGTTCGCGCCGCTTTTCCCGCCTTGCGGGATGGCTTTATTTTCTTTGATAACGCCGCTGGCGCGCAGTCGCCCAAGGCGGTACTGGACGCAGTCGCAGACCATCTTCTTCATCGCAATGTGCAGCGCGGCGGGCGGTACCGGCAATCGCAAGAGGTGGATGCAACGATTGCCCGGGCGCGGGAGAGCGTGGCCCTGCTGGTGAATGCCCGGCATCCTGACGAAATTTCCTTCGGCATGAACGCCACTTCTTTCATGCGGCTCATCAGCATCGCCATCGGACAATCATTGCAGGAGCGGCGTGAAATCATCGTTACGGATCTTGACCATGAAGCCAACATCGCCGTCTGGCTGGCTCTGGAGCGCGAAGGCGCGAAAATCGTCTGGTGGAATTTCCGCGAGGATGGCCAGCTTCATCCCGAAGACCTGGAGAAGCTTCTCTCGCCGCGAACCAGGATCGTGGCCTGCACGCTGGCCTCGAACGCCATCGGGTCCATTCTCGATGTTGCCGAGGTTTCCCGGCGGGCCCATGCCGCCGGCGCTGAGGTGTTCATTGACGCGGTGCATTACGGTCCCCATGGGCCCCTTGACGTTCAGGGATTCGATTGTGATTACCTGGTTTGTTCCGGCTACAAAATCTTTTCTCCGCACATGGGTTTTCTCTGGGGACGGCAGGAGACTCTCAACGCCCTGCCTACTTTCCGCGAGGACTTTGTTCCCGACACCACGCCGGCGAAATTGGAAATTGGCACCTATATCTATGAAAACGTGGCCGGAATGGATGCGGCGGTGCGATATCTGGAAGATCTGGGCCGGCTGTTGAATCCCGCATCAACGTCGCGCCGCGCCGCCCTGGCTGCCGGAATGGAATCCATTCGCAACTATGAAGCCCTGCTTTCCCGCGCCATGCTGGACGCGCTGTCCAGCGCCAAGGCCACAGTCTACGGCATTGCCGGTCGCGACCAGCTCTCACTTCGCACACCGACGTTGTGCTTTAACCTTCCTGGCATTTCACCGGCAAAAGTCACAGAAGCGCTGGCACGACAGAACATTGGCGTGCGCGATGGCCACATGTATTCGCCCCGCCTGATGAAACGGCTCGGCTTGACCAAAGAAAGCGGCGCAGTCAGGGCGTCGTTGGTGCACTACAACACCATGGAAGAAGTGCACAAATTTCAAAACGCTCTGGCCGCGATAGCAAACGCCCATGACTGATCCGGCGCGTTCTCCTACATCCGCGACCGTCGCCGGCGAACCGCCCGCACAAGAAGCCGAGGGCCTTCACCGCCGCCTGGGACAGAGGCAACTCACCATGATGGCCATTGGCGGCGCTATTGGTGTGGGCCTTTTTCTGGGAAGCAGCGTCACGATTCGCCTGGCTGGGCCGGGCGTGATCTTGTCATATCTTCTCGGGGCCGGTATCGCTCTGATCATGTCTTACGTGCTGACGGAGATGGCCGTCGTCCACCCTGTGGCCGGGGCCTTTGGCGTTTATGCGGAAAAGTATCTGAATCCCTGGGCCGGCTTTTCTATCCGTGCGACGTATGGAGTGGCGCAGATCATCGCCATTGGCGCGGAAGTCACCGCCGCAGCCATCTACATTTCTTTCTGGTTCCCGCACGTGCCGCAATGGATTTGGGTGGTGCTGGTTTCGGCGGCCCTGGTGGCCCTTAATTCCATGCAGGTCAACCGGCTGGGTGAGTTTGAATACTGGTTCGCCATGATCAAAGTGGCTGCCATTCTCGCTTTCATTATCGTCGGGCTCGGTTTAATTTTTGGTATTGGCACCGGGCATGCGCTTGGCCTGGCCAATCTCACGCGGCACGGAGGCTTTCTTCCCTCTGGCTGGAAAGGCGTCTGGCTCTCGCTGACGATCACCGTCACCAGTTATATGGGGGTGGAAATAATCGCCGTTACCGCGGGCGAAGCCGAGCGGCCGGAAGTGACTATTCCCCGCGCCATGCGGAACATCGTTTATCGCCTTATCTTTTTTTACGTGCTTGCCATTGCCATCATGGTAACAATGGTTCCATGGAACCAGTCCAGCGGTTCGTCCACTCTTTCCGGTAGTCCCTTTGTTACGGCCTTTGCTGCGGCGCATGTGCCCTTTGCCGCAGCCATCATGAACTTCGTGGTGCTTACGGCCGCGCTTTCCAGCGTAAACACAAATCTATATCTTTCAACGCGAATGCTTTTCTCGCTGGGCCGGGGCGGCTATGCGCCCGCGTGGATGGGCAGGGTCAGCAGCAACGGAGTGCCGCATCGCGCCCTGCTGGCCTCCACTGCGGGGATCATCGCGGCCATTCTGCTGGCCATCTACGCGCCCAAAAACGCTTTTCTCATGCTTTATGGAACGGCAGTCGCGGGGATGTTGTTTGTCTGGCTGGTGATTCTCAACACCCATCTCCGATTTCGCAAGACTATCACCCGTGAACGGCTTTTAAGTTTGCCCATGCGTCTTCCGGCCCACCCGTTTTTTACGATAGTGAACATCATCCTGCTTTTGGCAATATCGCTAACCACCTTTTTTGTGGATGGCCTCGAATGGTCAATTCCGGCTTTTGCTGTTTTCCTGGGGGTGATCTCGCTGCTGTACATGATCCGCGGAAGCAAGCGCACTAACCACAAGGGACACGAATAGACACGAAGTTGGAGTTTGTATCGAAAACTTTTAGCGACCTTCATGCTTTGTAAGCCTTTTGAATTTCTCCGTGCCTCGGTGCCTTCGTCGTAGATTTCGACGTGTGTGGTATACAAGAAAATCCTGAAAGGAGCGCACTCAATGCCGGAAACCGCCGAAGAGGTCTTCTCTTTGCTTCGTGAACAATTCCAAGGCGACCTGCTGCTTCCTGGCGATGCCGCTTATGAAGCATCTCGCGGCATATGGAACGGTATGTTTGACCGCAGGCCTGGGCTGATCGCGCGTTGCGCCGATGTCACTGACGTTCAAAGCGCGATTCGCGCGGCTTCTTCCGTAGGGCTTCTGACGGCAGTCCGTTGCGGCGGGCATAGCCTTGCCGGATTCAGCACATGCGACAGCGGGATGGTGATTAACCTCTCGCGCATGCGGCAGGTCATTGTCGATCCTGAAGCGCGCCGCGCACGGTTCGCTGGGGGCTGCCTGCTGGGATCGATTGATACGGCAACGCAGAAAGCCGGGCTGGTTTTTCCTTCCGGCGTGGTCTCGCATACCGGCGCCGGTGGCCTCGTCCTGGGCGGCGGGACCGGATGGCTCACACGCAGGTTCGGATTGTCCTGCGATAACGTTGCGGCGTTTACTCTGGTCTCCGCTGACGGATCTCTCCTGCGCGCCGATGCGGCGAACAACCCCGATTTGTTCTGGGCACTCCGTGGAGGCGGTGGCAACTTCGGCGTGGTGACGGAATTTGAAGTCAAGTTGCATCCTCTCAGCTCTCTGATGTTGGCGGAAGGGCTGTGCCCGGAGCCCGGCATTCGCCGGCTTCTGGAATTCTGGCGCGATTTCATGCCGGAAGCTCCGCTGGATTTGAAATGGAACATCGATCTGCGATTGGCGCCCCACTCCGAAAAAGTGCCGCCTGCTCTGCGCGGGCGCCCTGTTGCCGGCAATTCGCTGGTCTGGACAGGCGATCCTGAAGCAGGACAAAATTGTCTTGAGCGCGCGCTTTCATTGTGCGACCGCGATTCGGTAAGCAGCCGGGTTGTTCCCTTCTTGGCGCTGCAAACCATGGCGGACTCTGATTTCCCGCATGGCCGGCGCTATTACACCAAGTCGGGCTATTTCAGCCGGCTCGATGACAGCACGATCGATAGCATGATTGAAGCAGTGGCCACAATTGCTTCTCCGCAAACCCAGATAGAACTCGCTTATCTTGGCGGCGCGGCCGGGCAGGTGGACGCGAGAGAAACAGCGTTCGGCGACCGCAGCGCTCCCTTTATTATGAATCTTCTCGCGAACTGGTCGGAGCCCGCCGAAGATGCAGACCATATTGCCTGGGTACGCGGAGTCTTTGCCAGGCTACGGCCGGCTATGAAGCCTGGCGTTTACGTGAATTTTATGAGTGGTGATGAGCAGGACCGCGTTCCTGAAGCTTATAGAGAACGCTGGGACCGCATGGTCGCGGTCAAATCACACTATGATCCGGCTAATTTCTTCCGGATGAACCAAAACGTTCAACCACGCACTTTGAATGGGCTCATGGGGCAACGCAACATCGCGGCAAAATAGGTTTAGCTGCGGTGGCAATGGCCCAAGTGCCGAACGACAAAGTCTCGTTCCTGAGGTACCGCATCCAGCGCGACTGGGATTTATTTCTCCGGGACCGGCTGCGCCGTTGGACGCTGATGACCGGAATCCGCCGCCAGCGATATAGCGGTCGCTCGAGATTTTTTCTTCAGGCTCACCGGGCGCCGATCCCTGCTCTGGCAGAGACGCGGCGCCGGATGGTTATTTGTTAGTAGTGGATCACGCCACGAGTAAGCCACCATAGCCCCAGATCCAGAAGGAATACCAGCATCACGAGAACCAGCGGCTTGAAGAGTCTTTTGAATACGTGAAGAACATTCGCATTCATGCCGATGCTGGCCAGCGCAGCGCTGAAACATATCTCGTAAAAAGTGGTGACTCCCTTGGAAAACTGGGCCCCCATGGGAATGTAAGAGAACACGAACGCCACAACCACAAACAGGACCAGGTACCACGGAACGTAGATGCGCTTCCGTATCAGGTATGAAACCGTGGGTATCGCTACCACCAGCAGCACGACCCGGAGCGACTTCACCACGACTCCAAACTCCAACAGGTCTTTGGCGTGGCTGGCCAGTGCCATCTTGACAAAGCCGGTTTGATGCAGGAGCGCGCCGGCCGCGGCGGCATACTCGCGCGGCAGCACATGCGGCAGCACAAATGTGGAAAGCAGATAGAGCGATATGAGCGCGGCAATCGTATTGTCCACCAGACCAGTTGCCGTGTCATTTGGCTCGCACTCCACCACCGGGGAAGCGATGGCGATAGCAGCCGCTCCACAAATCGCGGAACCGAAGCCCAGCAGGTAGCGCATGCGTTCGTTGAATCCGAATAGCTTGCCCAGCCAATACATCAAGACGAAAGTCACGCCCGTAATGCCGATCACCTGGAGGAATATCCACGGACTGCTGGCGAGCATGACCTTGATTTCCAGATTCTTTCCATACAGCGCAATCCCGATCGGAATAAAGATCGATTGCGCGAGGATGATTCCGGGCAGAAGCCTGAAATAGACTTTTTCCCGGGCATTGATGACCAGCGACGCCGCCATTCCCAGCACGACGGCCGCCACCAGGGGATCCAATCCCTTGACTTGCTTTGAAATGAAAGAGGCGGCAAATCCAAGCGCAAGCGCCAGAGCGAATCCCAACGATCCTTCACGGACCATCGTGAACTTCTCATTGCGGCTGAGACTTACATGGGGTTCGAAGAAAATTGATCCTGCACTCATAGTGTCACCTCAATTCGTCTGGCAGGTCCAACTGGGACCCGTTTAGAAGCGGCGCAACCGCCGATTTCATGAGCATTTTGGCCACACCGCTTGCCACCGACATATATTGCTGGCATAAAGCGGACAATGCGGCCTTGTTTCCCCCAACCACCGTGCCATCATTACTCACGGCAATCTGGGGCACCTTGCGAGCGAACAAGATTGCCCGCTCGGAGCCTATGACTGAGATCTGTTTTTTCACAATTGCAGTCATCAGATCTTCATAGCCAACCGTTTTAACCGTCACGTCTTGACCTCCCTCACATTACCGCTACGCGGTCCCTCCGGCTTCCCACGGGGAACCGGTAGGCTGACGCGGACTTTGGCTGATCGTCTTCAAGCGCAAATCCGCCTACTGCATCGAGTGTGAGCCTCGACATTTTGGTCATCTGCTCAGCGGTCGCGGCCAATTGAACTGTGCCGGCGCTGAACCGCTGAATCATGCCCCGCATTCTTTCCAGCGCCTTAACGGCCGAGTCGGCGCCGTCTGCCTGTTCCTGAATCGCCGAGCTGATCTCCTGTGTAATCTCGTTTAATTGCGATGTAGCGCGCTCAATCTTTGCGGAAACGTCGGACTGTTCGCTGGTGGCCGTGCCCACCTCCTGCGCCAGCCGATTGAATTCAGTCACCACATTCCCGATTCTCTCCAGCGCCTGCGTCAGTTCCGTACCTGCATTCATTCCCTCGGAAACCATGGTGGTGCTTTGTTCCATGTTGTGAACTGCGCGCCGCGTTTCTTCCTGAATGCTCCGGATCAGAGCGTTGATTTCATTGGTGGACTGGGCCGATTTTTCCGCCAGTTTGCGGACTTCATCGGCCACCACGGCAAAACCCAGACCGTGTTCGCCGGCTCGCGCCGCTTCAATCGCGGCATTCAGGGCCAGCAGATTGGTCTGCTCCGCAATATCGTCGATCACTTCCACAATGTTGCCGATGCTCTCAGCCCGTTGGCCGAGCGCGGTAACGAACTCTGCGGTGGAAGAGATAGAAGTGTTGATCTGCTTAAGACCTTCATTGGCCTTTGCCGCTGCTTCCATTCCAGAGCGGACTTCTTCGCGAGACCGGTCAGAAATATCGCATAGCAGCATCACGTTTGTGGCTACACCCAGGAAACCCGACGCCATCTTCTCAATCGCCTGGGACGTCTGTGACACGCTACCGGCCTGCATTTGCGTGTTTTTGGAAACGTTCTTGACGTTCGCGCTCATCTCCGCCATGGCGCTTGCCAGTTCGTCAATCGACGTGGAAACCTGGGCGCTTGCCTGCTCGGTTTCCCGGCTCGCGGCCGCCACCTGGTCCGCGCCCGCCGCTACCTGAGTGGCAGCGGAACGGACGGAGCGCACAATGCCGCTCAGCCCTTCTGTCATATGACGGAACGCGTGGCTCAGAACATCATCGTCGGAGCGTGGTTCTGCCTGGATGGTCAGGTTGCCATTGGCAATTGCGGAACTTAGTTCCGACATTTCCTTCAAGTACTCGGCGATAGCGCGAAAACGGACGTGAAGGTCGCCAATCTCATGTAGCTGCTGGTCTTCCAGCACGACTGACAACTTGCCCTGGCTCAGATCGCGGGCTGCGCTGCCTACTCTCCGGATAGGAACTGTAATGCTGCGGCTGATTGAGATTGTGAGAGGAACACTGATGGCAAGCGCGAGAACCAGTACAAGTATGATCCATGCCATCCCCAGACCAAGGGCACCGACAAGTGCCATCAGGGCCAGGAAGAGCAACGGGACTATTGAATTGTACGTGAGCCTTCGCTCAACCGATATCCTTCTAAGCATTCATGGGTTCCTAGGGGAAGGTGGAACATTAACAAAATCTAACACTCCCCGAAATGTCACTAAAGATGCGTGACTAATGAACCCAGTAACCCAGGAGGCCCCTTCTTCAGGGGCCTCCTCGGTAGTTAAAACAAAAAACCTTTCTAGAACGCTGGCAGTTCCAATACCGCACCTGTTGAATGCGGTACGCCGGGCAGGTGGCCGGTGACGGTCACCCAGATCACGGAGCCATCTTGTGAGGTAGCAATCCCGTTCACACGGGCATCGCCGAAGGGCATGCCGTCCGCGCGGGTAATCTGCCGGACTGACACCACGTCGCCAGTCTGGGTCATCCGGACGATCGTATTATTTCCACGGTTGGCCACATAGAAATCCGAATCACCGTCCAGCGTACTGTTGCTGGCAAAATGAACGTCGGTAGCTTCCATCTGCACCGGGGTCAGATCGACCGGCTGGTTGAGAGCATCGGAGCTGAAGCGGCTCACTGTGCTTACAGCGAACACTTTTCCGTTAGCGGTGGTCGCAGTGGTAAGGACCAGGGCAGCAATACGGTTTTCGAGCGGCTCGCTGATGTAGAGGATCTCGGGAGGAAGGCCGTTGCTGATGGTTTCCCACTTGAAAACCACGCCCAGTCTGGGAGTGACTCCCGGATTGCCATCACCGTCGATTTTGTCCCTTTCGCCCAGCAGTGGGCTGATGGTGCCTGGAGGCGCCAGGCCATCCAGACCCTGCAGAGTGTGTTCCTGCACGATGCTGCCATCGGCTTCCATTACGACGAAGACCGCTTTGCCAGAGCCGTCCGGCGAGGGGCCAAGTAACGCCGTCCCCACTGCGCCCGTGTTAAGACCGCCGGGAATGGCTTGCCCAGTCACGCCAGCTACGCCGACCGTACCGCGGTTGGCCAGATTGTCGGCATATACGCCGCCAAAATTCGCGTTCGGTGCGCCCTTCAGCCCCCAGCCTTGAGGATCGAGAATCGTGGAACTACCGATTCCCGCAAGCCCCGTCGGGGCGTTCGCCGGCCATAAACGGCCAAAAGCCCAGTTAAGTGAAATGCCCAGAGGATTGCTGACGCCGGTAAAATTCCCTGTTCTGGCGCTCGGATTCTCGATGGAGTTCAAGAACGCGGCGTTGTTTGCCGTGTAAACCTGCACGCTTCCCCCGAGAGTTGACGCCTGTCCTCCCGCGGAGGCAAAGTCGGCGGGAATAACCAGCGTGCTGGGGCCAGTCGGATCGATAGAGAGGAATGATCCTTCTCTCTCATCAGCCCGGGCCAACGCTGCTCCGAAGTTTGAGTTGCTTCCTACCAATATACGGACCGGATCAAGGACTTGTCCGGGTTGTATAAAGGGCTTAAGGTTCGCAAGGGTCGGTATCGGCCCTGTTGGCACGAAATGCCCGACGGGAGTGATCGCTGAAGCGCCCGGGATCCCGACTGCCACAATTCGGCCTCGCAATGCAGGCTGCTTCCCATCATTACCGCCATTGTCTTGGGCCTGAGCAATGGTCAGGCCGCCGAGCAAGAGAACTCCTATTGCCAAGTTCACAATGCCACAAAAATTCTTCTTCGATCCGAGTTTCATGTTTGTTACTCCTTTTAAAGCTTTTGGAACCAATTATTTTTTTAGGAGTGGATGAGCAGCCCCGGATATCTAACCACCAACCACGAACCTGCTTGCCCGACTCAATAAAAAATCCCGCGAATTACAAATTCTCAAAATCCGCTGGAAGGGGATCCAGCTTTTTGGGGAGGTTTAGGCCACCGATCATAAATGTTGGCGACTAAGGTTCATCATTACGGACGGACAGGGGCTAGCGGAAATGCCTTCACAGGATAGGGAGCGTTAAGTACGCGGATTATCTGGACTTAACCACTTTGCTCTAATCGACTATGTGTTTATTTTCCCGATTTGGCGCTAATGCCGAAAACCAGTCGGTACGCACCTCCCCGGATTTCTTACTCTGGTAACGTATGTTTCGGGGAATCGCGCTCCTATATAGTCGCTTTTAATTAGCAGAGCGGATGAAAACTGCAATTTGCCATGACACGGCCGGGTTCCCTCAAAAAGCCTTCATGCCGTTTCCGGAAGATCGCCACAGCGTTCCTTCCCTCGTGCTATTCTGAAATTTCCATCATGCGTACCTTTTTTCTCATCCTCTTTTTGTTGATCCTTGTGCCGATTATGGCATTGTTCTTTATGTCTGCCACTCCAGTCGTTACGCTGCCGTCGTCTCTTACGGCACTGGGACAATCCACGCCAATCACCATCAATGTCAGCGATCCGCATGGCATTCGCATCGCTGTGGCCACAGTGGAGCAAAATGGCTCCAGCTACAAAGTGTGGGATATGGAGCAGCCTTCGCGCAGGCTGCGCTGGAGGCGTGGGGTGGCGGACGCTGCGTACACTTTCAATGCCGGCGCCAGGACCACTCCGCAGCTTAGGGACGGCAAGGCTCGCCTGGTTGTGGAAGCCACGTCAAATGACTTTCGCGGCAAGACAGTCAGCAGCGAGCGTGAAGTCACGGTCGTCACGCGGCCGCCTTCTGTCAGCGTGGATTCAGACCAGCACTACCTTTATTTAGGCATGGCCGATCTGGTCACCTTCAATGTTTCTGGATATGCCAGCGAGTCCGGCGTGCGTGTGGGCGACGAGAAGTTTCGCAGCTGGCCCATGCCCGGCGGAAAACCCGGCCTATTTTCACTTTTCGCTTTTGCCTGGAACATGCCCGCCGCAACGCCTCCGCTGGTTTACGCCACTGATCCCGCCGGCAATGAAGTCACAGGACAGATGGTTTACGAGTTTCCCAAGAAAGATCAGCCAAAGTATCGCGTGCGCGATCTGCAACTGGACGACAAGTTTGTCCAGAAGGTAGTGAATGAGCTTGATCCCAGCGGATCAGGCGATCCGGTGGAGCGGTTTGTGAAGATCAATAGCGAGATGCGCCGCGCCAACAACAAGACTCTGGCCGATCTGCGCCTGAAGACTGCCGACCATTTTCTCTGGTCGCAGCCATTCAGGCAGCAATCCAATTCCAAAGTGGAAGCCAACTTTGCCGACGTGCGCAACTATATCTATCAGGGCAAGAAGATCGACCAGCAAGTGCACCTGGGCTACGATCTTTCCATCACGCAGCACGTAGGTGTGGAAGCGACGAATGACGGGCGCGTTGTCTATGCGGCTCCGCTGGGAATTTACGGCAACTGCATTGTGGTGGACCACGGCTATGGATTGCAGTCGATTTACGGCCACCTGAGCGAAATCGAGGTGCATGAAGGCGACATGGTGAAGCGCGGCCAGATCATGGGCAAAAGCGGCATGACCGGTATGGCCGGAGGCGATCACATTCACTTCAGCATGCAGCTTGAGGGCATCCAGATCGATCCCAAAGAATGGTGGGACGCTCACTGGATCAAGGACCACATCGCCAAGCGGGTGGATTTGCCGGGGTTCAATAACTAGCGGCCAACTTTCGCCGGTGCCTCCGTTCTCGACATAAAAAAGCACCGCCGTTTTTCCCGGCGGTGCTTTTGTTAGCAATGCGTTTTGGGTTACTGCGAGAGCAGTTTTACCCCGTGCGGCACCAGCGCCTTTGCCCAGGGTACATAGGCATAGATCATTACGATCACGCCCACAATTGCTCCCAGGGCAAGTGAGTGCCAGACAACGAAGCGGAAGATAAAGCCTTCATTGCCCACCTGGTTGGTAGCAGCCGTGGCCACGCAAATGGATTGCGCGTCCACCATCTTGCCCATCACGCCGCCGGCGCTATTTGCCGCCGTCATCAGCACGGGATCAAGCCCAAGCTGCTGGGCCGTGATCTTCTGCAAGCTGCCGAACAAAGCATTAGACGAGGTGTCACTACCGGTCAATGCCACACCCAGCCAGCCGAGGAAGGTCCCGAAAAATGGATAGAACCAACCCGTATGAGTGAATGCCAGGCCCAAGACGGCATCACTCCCCGAGTATCGTGTAACAAATCCCAGCCCAAGCATGGCGGAAATAGCGATCACCGCCCACCGCATGCGGAACAGCGTATGTCCGAAAATCGTCAACAGCTTTACTGGATTCACGCCGCGGATCAGCCCGCCGATGATCGCCGCCAGGAAGCAGCCCGTGCCGGTAGCGGAAAGCCAGATGAAGGGGAATTGAGCGCCTTCGGGCGTAGGCTTGGCAACGACAGGCTGCGCTCGTGAAATCTTTTTATGGATGGGGGTTTCCCATCCACCGCGAGGCTTGCCATCGGCCGTTGTCCAGGCCGGCGTGGTCTTGTTTAGCATAACTTTGACCGGCTTATAACCCCACAGGAAAACGAAAATAGAGAGAATCAGGAACGGCAGCCACGCTTTGAAGGTCTGTCCAAAGGAGTAAGAGTGAACTTCCGGTCCTGATCCGCCGGAAACGCTGGGAACGCCCTTTCCTGCCGATGTGACCAGTATGTGGCCGCCCTCATCCTCAAAGCGCCAGATCTTTTTGGGCTTCCAGAAGAGCAGGAACACGACCGTGCAAAGCAGGGAGAACAGACCTGCGGTGATGTCCACCAGGTTGCTGTCCATGCGGTTCGACCAGAAAAATTGCATGGAAGCAAACGACACGCCTACCACAAGGATGGCGGGAAGAACTTCAAACGTTTCCTTCCATGAAACCATCGCGCGAACCAGCCAGAACGGCACAATGAGCGCCGTGATGGGCAGAATGCGTCCGATCATGGCGTTCATATCGGCTTCCGGCATCGCCGTTACTGTCGCCAGCATGTGGACCGGAGTGCCGATTGCGCCCCAGGCCACAGGCGCGGTATTGGCAATCAGGTTCAGCGCCGCGGCGTGGAACGGTTTAAATCCCAGACCGATCATAAAAGCGCCGGCAATCGCTACCGGCGAGCCAAAACCCGCGCAACCCTCGATGAAAGCGCCGAAGCAAAAAGCTACAAGCAAAAGTTGCAAGCGACGGTCCGCGGTAATTCCGGCCACGGAGGATTTCATGATCTCGAAATCCCCGGTGCTGACGGCAATGTCATACAGGTAAACAGCGGCCACCACAATCCAGACGATATTCAGCAACCCTGTAGAAACGCCATAGAGGAAGCTGCCGGCGGCAAGCGAAACCGGCATGTGAAAGGCCAGGCAGGCAACCAGGACCGCCGTCGCCGCTCCTGAAAGAGCGGCCCAGTGAGGCTTAACGCGAAAGCCAGCCATCATGGTGAAGAGCACAACAATCGGGAGTGCAGCCACCAGCGCGGAAAGCCACCAGTGTCCAAAAGGATCGTAAATTTGTGTCCAAGTCGGCATCAGTTTCTCCTGAATTGAGAACTTCCGTTGGCCCAACTTAAGAACCTATCGCACCCCGACCCCGGGCCACGTGCAGACGAAATGAGGCGTAAAAGTGCGCCATAACTTTCAGCCCTTGGCGCTGATCTGTCAAGTGTTTTATGCGGCTTGGCCCGGCTTCCGAGGGAGAAAATCTTTGTAAAAAATCGTCCACATGCCCCCAATCAAGAGCACACACCAGACGCACGCATCTTTTAGAAATTCTAAGAGTGTGCGCCCGGTCGATCGTGGATCTCTGTTAGCCCTTCACGGCCCCCACTGTAAACCCTGCAATGAACCGGTCGAGAAATAAATTGTAAAGAAAAGCAATGGGCAAGCTGGCAACAAGGCAGGCCGCCATCAATGAACCCCAAAAGTAAACATCACCCCTGACCAGAAAGATCGGGATTCCCACGCCCACCATCTGATTTGACTCTGGAGAGATAAACGTCAGGGCGTAGACAAACTCCTGCGTCACCAGCGTGAAGCTGAAGATTACCACCGTCAGAATGCCGGAAAGCGAGATCGGCACCACCATTCGGATGAAAGCACCGAAGCGCGTCAGGCCGTCCACCATGGCGGCATCTTCCAGTTCTTTGGGGATCGATTTAAAGAACCCCATCAGCAACCAGATGGAAAAAGGAACGGTGATGCTGGGATAGACCAGCACCAGTGACCATATCGTGTCTTGCAAGCCAAGGATGGCGACCACGCGAGACAAGGGAATGAAAAGCAGTGTCGGTGGAACAAGGTATGTCAGAAAGATCGCGATGCCCAGGCGCTCGCCCCATCGGCCCGTAAGGCGCGCCAGCGCATAAGCGGCCGGCAGCGACAACAACAAAGTGATGGTAACAACCAGTACTCCCACCAGCGCAGTATTGCCCAGCCAGCGAACGAATCCCGTCTCCTGAAACAGCAATCTCAGGTTCTCCAGCGTCGGCGGCAAATTGAAGATGAAGGGATTGTTCTCCATCCCGTACAAATCCACGTTCCGTTTGAACGTGGCAATTACCATCCAGTAGAACGGGAACGCCAGCAACACGGTAAAGATGGTAAGCACCAGCATTTTGACGGTCGTGGGCCATGGGTTCAGCCCGCCAAAGGCTTTCTTTACGCCGGGTGATTGCAGGTACCAGGCCAGAGCTGCCGCGATGCAAAGCTGTATGACCAGGAAGACGGCAAGACGATATTGCGACTGGCGCAGGGCATAGAGAAACAGCGCCATCAGGCAGCCGATCATGTCAGAGACCAGGAGGAAAAAGAGAAATACACGCGCGTTGTTATGGACTTTCCAAAGCCCGATGGCGATCAATACGAATGCGACTACGACGACTAGGCGGCCGAATCCCGCCAGCCCCGCAACATGATGCAGCAGCGCTAGCGCCAGTAATGCGAGTGCTGACACAGCCAGAAGAATGCTGAGCGCTGTAACTCCCAACGGTCTATCAGGTCTTGGCGTCTTGATCTCAGCCATTTAGTTGACCTCCGCACGGTGCGCCACGCGCAGCATGAAATACGCAATGATCACCAGCACAGGAATCAGAAAGACGGAAATTGCCGCGCCTGCCGCCAGATCACTGCCCTGGATGCCCTGGCTGAACGCCAGATTCGGCAGCGTTTGGGTGGAATCATACGGACCGCCATTGGTGAGAATGTAAACCACCGTCATGTCAGTGAAAGTAAAAATCGTCCCGAACAGCACGGCCACGCCCAGAATTGGAATCATCATGGGCAAGTTGATCTGGAACAGGGTACGCCAGAAGCCTGCTCCGTCAATAGCGGCGGCCTCAGGGATTTCCTTGGGAATCGCTGTGCGGCCCGCCAGCAAGATCACCGTGGAAAACGGAATCAAGCGCCAGCAGTGCACCAGAATCACCGAGGCCATGGCCAGCTTTTCCTCTCCCAGCCACATTGGCGGAGAAAAACGGCTGACAAATCCCAGCCAGATCAGCACCCATGTAATCACGCTGTAAATAGAATCGAGAATCCATTTCCATCCGATTGTGCCCAGCGAAACCGGGGCCACCCATGGCAGCAGGATCAGAAATCGAACGAGTCCGCGTCCCCGAAACGGCTTTTCCAGCGCGATGGAAAGAATGTTTGAACAGACCAGCACGACGATCTGCGCCACGATGGTAAAGATAATGGAATTCTTCAACGCCGCCTTGAAGCTGGGGCTCTGCACGATGCTGCGGAAATTCTCAAGACCAACATAATGTAATTGGCCTCCGCCGATACGCGCATCACTGAACGCATAAAAGATGGCCAGAAGGAATGGCGCACCAATCAGCAGAACGATGTACAGCACCGCAGGACTGAACATGGCCAAGCCCAGCAACGGGCTTTGAGCAGCACCGGCAGATTTGATTTTTGCGGTGCCTACTGCCATGAAATGGCCCTCGCTGGAACCTTCTTCTCCGTCGTCCGATCAAAGAACTTCAACTCCCGCGCCGGAACGGCAAAGTCATAGGTAACGCCCACTTCAAAACTGTGTCCCAGCAACAGACGCGCAATCACTTTCTTTCCGTCAGCCTTGCCTCCCACCAGGACGCCCGCAAGGATAAACTCCGCGCCCAAATATTCCACGTTGTCTACGCGAAACTTAAAGAGGACCTTGTCGGTTTCTTTCATGTCCACGGCAAGGCGGAAGTGCTCAGGGCGGAATCCGATGATGAGATCGCCATTTTCGATCAGGTTCATCGGCGGTGAACCGAGAAACGTGGCGACAAAAGTATCCGCCGGATCGTCATAAACGTCCTTGGGGGTGCCCAACTGCCGCACTACGCCCTTGTTCAAGACCATTACGCGGTCGCCCATGGCCATGGCTTCCACCTGGTCATGCGTAACGTAGATGGTGGTGGTACCGACGCGGCGATGAAATCTTTCCAGCTCCTCGCGCGCGGAAAGACGCAGCTTTGCGTCGAGGTTGGAAAGCGGTTCGTCCAGCAGAAAGACCGAGGGCTCACGGACGATGGCACGGGCCAGAGCCACGCGCTGGCGTTCGCCACCGGAGAGCTCGCGCGGCTTGCGCTGCAGCAATGCTCCGATGCCAAGCAGTGACGACGCCCACTCCACTTTCTCTTTGTGCAGATGTTTGGGGACATTCTGCGCTTTCAGGGGAAATGCAATATTCTTGTAAACCGTAAGGTGCGGATAGAGCGCGTAACTCTGGAATACCATGGCAATTCGGCGCTCACGCGGCGTGAGATCGTTCACCACTTTGCCGCCAATCAAGATCTCGCCGGCCGTGGGGGATTCCAGGCCGGCGATCATCCGCAAGAGCGTGGTTTTCCCTGAACCCGAAGGCCCCAGAAAAACCAGAAACTCGCCTTCGCGAGTTTCCAGGTCTACTTCGTTAACTGCTCCGAGCTCTCCTTGCTTAAATACCTTGGTTAGCTTTCGGGTTTCAACAACGGCCATTCAGGGTCCTCAGTTTATTTGAATCTCTCGAAGATGCGTTTGTATTCGGCTTCCGCCGTTTTAGCGGCGTCTTCCGGAGTTGCCTTGCCATTCGCAACCGTGGCAAACATCGTGGGTATCACCCAGCTCTTGAATGCCTGGTCGATTGCCGCGGAGCAGTATCCGGGGTAGCCGACGTTGGTCGCCCAATCCAAAACGTCTCCCAGCACCTTGTATCTATCCGGCGGAGTCGACCGGGGATCGTTTGAAATCTCCTTCGCCAGGTTGGGAACCGTCGACGGGAAGCACGGGAAATTATAGAACTGGCCAGCGGTGAAACCCTCATGGAAGGCATCAATGTAATCGATCAGGAATTGCTGCGCGCCGTCCTTGTTCTCGGCAAATTCCCAGATCACGTAACAATCCATCACGTGCTCTGCGGCGATGCGGCGCACGGGGCCCTTCAATGCCCGGCTGATCATGATGTTCTTGTCAATGGGCAGCTTTTCTCTTTCCGATTGGCGAGTAATCGAAATTGCGTTCGCCACGTAGGAAACTTTTCCCGCCAGCATGGCCTGGTTATTCGATGGAGGCGTCCAGGTGAAGACTTCCGGAGTTTCCGACTCCTCGTACAGCGCCTTCATGAATTTCAGGGCTTCTATTGTGTTTTTGGAGTTGATAACGACGTTGCCGGCTTCATCCTGCTCGGCACCGCCAAAGGACCACAGCAGAGCGCGCATGGCCATGCTGGTATCCAGTTCCTGTGAAAGTCCCAGGCCGCATGGGTTGCCGAATTTCTCTTTGATTGCTTTGGCGCCTTTGCGCAGATCGTCATAAGTATCGGGGCCGTTGGGGAAACCGACTTGTGAAAAGAGGTCTTTCCGCCAGTTGCCAGGATCGGGCGCGTACGAATCGGAGAACGCGTAATACTTTTTAGTCTTCGGATTGAACGTCGATTTGTGGGCCAGATCGATCTTCTTGCCGTGTTTCTTCTCCACTTCCTGGTAGACGTGGGTCATGTCAATGACCTGGTTTTCATAAGCGGCCGGCGGCGAGAGGAACATGAAGAGATCGTGGCCCTTTTTGGCCTGCGCTTCCGATGCGGCACGGGTATTGAGATCGACCAGGTTGATGTGGTCAACTACCACGTTGGTATTGTGCTTCTCGCCCCACTGTTTGGCGAAGGTACCGTCAAACCACGTGTCGTAAGCGGGAACAAAGTGGCTCCACTGCAAAATCTTGAGCGTTTTCTGCTGCGCCGCGGCGCGCTCAGGAAACAGGAATGCAGGCCCGAGCGATCCAGCAGCTACACCGCCGGCCCCGGCAATTTTCATGAAATCTCTTCTGCTTACACCCTTGCCCTTCTTTTCATCCTTCATGTTGCCTCCTCAGTCCTTCAGCGATTGGTTGGCAATCGCCAATGTGAATCTTAAGATTTTACTTATCGACTTCCGCATCAACGTTCTTCGCCAAAACGCTTTACATCTTCAGGAACATCTTTAGTTATTACCGGACGGTTGCCCTGAACCATCACACGGATCTGCTCCACCACATCAGGATTTGCCAGCGTGGTTACGTCTCCAGTATCCATTTGATTGGAAATTGCGGCGAGCACACGGCGCATGATTTTTCCCGAGCGCGTTTTTGGCATGTCCGGAACTACATGGACTTTTTTCGGACGGGCAATCTTGCCGATCTGATGTTCAATCGCCTTGGTCACGGCCTCAGAAACGGCGGTGGCATTGTGCTGGCCGGGCTTCAGGGAAACGTAGACTTCCGGCACTCGGCCTTTCACTTCATCCACCACCGGAATCACAGCGGCTTCGGCAACTTCATTCACCGTAAGGCAAGCCGATTCCAGCTCTTTTGTCCCCAGGCGATGACCAGCGACGTTGATTACGTCATCCACGCGCCCAAGAATTCTAAAGTAGCCGTCAGGAGCTTGCACCGCGCCATCACCGGCAAAGTACGGCCAGTCGCGCCAATCTTTGCTCTTGGGATTTTTGTTGTACTTGCGGTAGTACTGCGCCACAAAACGGTCGCGGTCGCCATAAATTGTCTGGAACATGCCCGGCCACGGATTTCGGATGCAGATGTTCCCTGCCTTGCCCGAACCGCCTTTTACTTCCTTGCCTTCTTCATCAAAGATCACCGGATAAATCCCCGGCAATGCTGGCCCGGCGCTGCCCGGCTTCATGGGATCAATGGCCGGCTTGGTGCTGCAAAGAAATCCGCCGGTCTCCGTCTGCCACCATGTATCGACGATCACGGCCTCGCCCTTGCCCACCACCTCGTGATACCACTTCCACACTTCCGGCTCAATGGGCTCGCCCACGGTCGTCATATGCTTAAAGTGGTAGTCGTATTTTGCGGGTTCGTCAGGACCGGCTTTGCGCAGCATGCGGATCGCCGTCGGCGATGTATGGAAAATATTTACGTTCAGGCGCTTGGCCACGCGCCACGGCCGCCCCGCGTCAGGATAGTTCGGCACGCCTTCATAGAGAACGCTGGTTGCCGCCAGCGCCAGAGGGCCATAAACGATGTAAGAGTGGCCCGTGATCCAGCCGATATCGGCCATGCACCAGTAAACGTCAGTAGGATGAAGGTCCTGAATATATTTGGTGGTACCCGCCACGTAAGAGAGATATCCGCCAGTTCCGTGCTGGCAGCCTTTTGGACGACCCGTGGTGCCGCTTGTATACATGAGGAAAAGCGGAGCCTCTGAAGGCATGGGTACTGGCTCAACAATTTGCCCTGCATACTTCTTCAGTACATCTTCAACAAAGAAGTCACGCCCTTCGACCATCGGCGTCTTCGAATTGTATTTACCCGGCTCGCGGTGCCAGACCAGGACTTTTTCAATCGTATGCTTTTCATCCTTAGCCGTTTTTACCGCGATGTCGGCTTTCTCCTTGTGATCAGTCATGGCGCCGCTGCGGTAATAGCCGTCAATGGTCACCAGGACCTTGCTGCCTGAATCCGCGGCGCGCATGCCGCAAGCCTCTCCGCTGAATCCACCAAAAACCACAGAATGGATCACGCCTAAGCGGGCGCAAGCCAGCATTGTGATCGGCAACTCAGGAACCACTGGCATATGGATGGTGACGCGATCTCCAGCTTTCAGTCCGCCAAAATCGCGCAGGAGCGCCGCCATTTCATTGACCTGGTAATAAAGCTCCTGGTACGTGATGGAGAGCGGCGGAACGTCTTCCGGCTCGCCCACAAAGACAAATGCTGCTTTGTTCCGGTATTGCTCCAGATGGCGGTCAATACAGTTATAAGAGGCGTTGAGCTTGCCTCCGGCATACCACTTCCAGAAAGGAGCGTCACTGGTATCGAGCGTGGTGTGCCAATACTGGTCCCAGCTTAAAAGATCTGCATATTCACGGAAGCATTCGGGAAAATTCTTTTCGCTGAAGCGCTGATCAACGGCGGGGTCGGTCAGATAAGCTTGCCCAATAAATTTCGAGCTGGGGTAAAAGTACTGCTCTTCTTTCCAATGGACGGCGATTTGCGCCTCATTGACCTCTGTCTCTTGTTCCTTTTCCTTCATTACGCGAACGTCAGCCATGGCACCGACCTCTTGGATTTCTCAATCGAATCGCTCAAAGTCGCACAGCCCGTGGGGGTGGGCCGTAACGAACAAGGACGGGTGGCAACGGCTGCCACCCGCCAGTCCGAAACAGATCATCCTACACCTAGAGGGCCATCCCTGCGCAAGCCGATGCGTTTACTTGCGGGCAGCGGCAGAAGCGGAGTCAGCGACCTCCTTCCAGATGTGGACGTTGCGGGTTTCGCGGAGCATGATGCTGCCAACGATGAAAGTCAGCGCCGCGATGGCTATTGGGTAATAGAGGCCATCGAATGGATTGCCGGTAATAGCTGGTATCCAAACGCAGACAAGAGGCACCAATCCTCCAAACACGCCATTGCCGATGTGATACGGCAATGAAAGAGACGTATACCGGATTTTAGCCGGGAAAGCTTCCACCAGGTAGGCCGCGATCGGCCCGTAAACCATCGTCACGAAGATCACCTGAATGAACACCAGCCACATCAGCATGTTTTTATCGGCATTAGTCGCGACGGGAGCGGTTACAGCTTTTCCAGTCGCATCCCGGGTTTGAGGCGTAAGGACCGTGGCGCCTGTCACCGCATTCTTGGTAGCGTCCACATGGGTCACGTTATTGCCGGCAGCGCGCTGCATCGCAGGATAAATGCCAAAATTCGTTCCCGGCATACGGTAGGTCAGGCACGCCAGCAGCAACCCGGCCATAATGATCTTCTTGCGTCCGATTTTGTCAGAGAGCCAGCCAAACAAGACGAACAAGGGCATACCAATCAGCAGCGCCTTGGCCACGATAATGTTTGCGTCACGCGCAGGGACTTTCAGGATGGTGGTCATAAAGAACAAGGCAAAGAATTGTCCCGTATACCACACCACCCCTTGGCCCGCGGTGGCGCCAAACAATGAGATCAGCACCTGCTTCAAATTCGGCCATTTTGTGAAGGCTTCCTTCAGCGGCGCCGCAGAAGCCATCCCCGAGCTCTTGATCTGCTGGAAAATCGGCGATTCCTTCATCTGCAGCCGGATGTACAAAGAAATCAGGACCAGGATCAATGAAGCCAGGAACGGAATGCGCCAGCCCCAGTTTTTGAATGCCTGATCGCTCATCTGGCTTTGCGTGCCGAGAATGACGGCAATGGAAACAAACAGGCCCAGGGTAGCTGTGATCTGGATAAAACTGGTGTAGAAGCCGCGTCTATTGTCAGGCACGTGCTCGGCCACGTAGATCGCCGCGCCGCCGTATTCACCGCCCAAGGCCAGGCCCTGCAGCACGCGTAACGCGATCAGGATGATGGGAGAAAACCAGCCCGCCTGGGCATAACTGGGGAGCGCACCCACAAGCGCGGTGGCGCCGCCCATGATCGTGAGCGTCACAATGAAGGCGTACTTGCGGCCCACCAGGTCGCCGATGCGCCCGAAGAAAAGTGCGCCAAAAGGCCTCACCATGAAGCCGACAGCGAAGGTAGCCAGATAAGCGATGTACTGAAACAGTTGGTTCCCTGGCGGATAAAACTTGGGGGCAAGATACGGGGCCAATGTGCCGAAAATATAGAAGTCGTACCACTCGATCATCGTTCCAACCGATGATGCCAGAATGACGCTCCAGATTTTTGAAGTCGTAATCTGGCTCGATGAAGTCACCGGCATAGTAGAAGAAGCGCTAGACATGTGGCCCTCCTGGAATAGAACCAAGCCGGCCGGACCTGGTCCCTGTAATGTTGAGCTGATCTTGAAGCATCAAAACTGAGCATAATGCAGTATGAAATGAAAACTTTGCCTTGTGGGCCGTACCTTTACACGACCTTGGCTTCAGCCATTTCCTGGTAACGTGGCTGAAAAATTGGGATCTCCCGGCCCTTGGCCTGCACTAACAGCAGGTCGAACCCGATTGTCCATTTGGCAACCTAGGGTAGTCGGATTACCGTAGATGTCAAGCAGAAATGAATCGGAGAACATGAATCGTTTACGGAACGGCTGAACTGGCGAGGGTCCATGGGGCCCGGCCCGAGCCGGATTCAATGCCCCACTTGTGAATCAGCACTCGCAGGAATATCATGCACCATCTGTATTTACCAGCCATGTCGCTGATATCTTAAAAACTCCGGCCTTCTGTCATATTGGGCCGCGTACTGCCTTGAGGAGGGATTCATGAGGGGGACTTTAATTTTCATTGGCCAGAACATCCGCCGCGCTTCAATACTGGCATTGGCTTTGGGTGGGATCGTAACGCTTTGCACCGGCTCCAGCCGCGCTGCCGTCGCCGACGACACTATCAAAATTGGGGTGGTCCTGCCCACCACCGGGAGCGAGAGCAAGCCTGGCCAATATCAGAAGGAAGGTATTGAACTCGCAATCAAACAGATCAACGACGCTGGCGGGATCATGGTGAAGAGCAAAGGCAAAAAGCTCAAGGTAGAAGAGGTCTTTTACGATGATGGCACCGACTCTAAAAAGTCCGCCTCGCTGACCGAGCGGGCCATGAGTTCGGATGGCGTTGTCGCCGTTCTGGGAGGCTACTCGACAGCACTGGGCACCGCCGAATCCGTGATGGCAGACCGCTATAAGACCCCGTGGATCACCACTGGAGCCGGCGCAACAGCCATTTTCGGTAAAGGCTATCAATACGCTTTCGGAAGCCTGAGCCCGGTAGCGCTGATTGGAACCACGTCGGCTGAATTTCTGGGGTCACTCATGGACCAGGGCAAGCTCAAAAAGGGTTTGAAGGTCGCCATGGTGGTAGAAAACACCGATCACGGCACCGATTACGTCCAGGGCTTCACCGACTGGTCCAACAAGCATCCTGGCTACTTCCAGATTGTACTGAATGAAAAGTTTGAACTGGGAGCCACCGACTTTTCCGGCATATTGCAGAAAGTGAAGAACAGCCATGCGGATATTTTCCTTTCTGACGCGCATTTGCCGGACTACATCACCATGCATCGCCAATACTTGCAGAATGGCCTGCACCATCAAATGGTGAGCTACGGAGCGCGTGGACCTGAAGCGAACGCCCGCCAGGCATTGGGCGCGGGGACAGACTACATCTTTGCCGGCATCTGGTGGTCAAACATGCTGCCTTATCCCCAGGCCAAGAAGTTTGCCACGGACTATAAAGCCTTCACCGGTCATGACGTTGATTCCTGGTACGCCGCACCGGCATATGATGGCATGCGCATTCTGGCCCAGGCCATTGCAGCCGCCGGTTCGCTGGATAAAACCGCCATCCGCGATGCCCTTAAAAAAGCACAGTTGAAGGATTCAGTGCTTCCTGGCCAGGTTTTGAAGTTTGCCGCCAACGGACAATCTGAATATCCCTTTGTGATCACGCAAAACAAGCCTGGCAACAAGGTGGACATTGTTTTCCCCAAAGACGCCGCAACCGGCGAACCGGTTGCGCCGAACCCCAATAAGTAAGAACCGGCACTTACAACAGGGAACCCTGCAATCCCATGGATGCTGTCGAGTATCTCGACCTGCTCTTGAAGTCCCTGCTGCTGGCCGGAGTGTATGCGGCGATGGCAGTAGGGATGACCGTGATTTACGGAGTCATGAAAATCGTGAACCTGGCGCACGCCGGGTTCCTGATGCTGGGCGCGTATTTTGCCCTGGAAATGTTTCAGCGCTTCCACGTTGATCCGATCCTAGGCTCTGTGCTCGCCCTGCCTGTTTTCTTTCTTTTTGGGATGGCCGTGCACTGGCTCCTGATCCGGTGGCTTCCGAAATCCGATACTCCGACACTCGCATCTCTTCTGCTGATGTTTGGATTCTGGCTTGTCCTGCAGAACATTGCTTACCTGATTTGGGGCAATGAAGACCAATCCATTCTCACGCCGCTCACGCTTTCTTCCGTGCAGATAGGCCAGATCTCGATTCCCAAGGTAAATCTGGTGGTATTTGCGGCGGCAGTTTTTTGCATGGCCGTCCTGCAAATTGTATTTCACCGCAGCTGGTTTGGCAGGTCCATGCGCGCTCTGATTCAGAATCCATATGCCGCGCAGATCGTCGGAGTTGACGATCAAAAAACTGCGCGGCTTACCTTTGGCCTGGGGGCGGCATTTGCAGGATTTGCGGGCGGCTTGCTTGGCATGCTCTTCTCCTTTAGTCCGGATTTTGGCCGGCCTTTTCTGTTGCGGTCATTTGTCATCATCGTCCTGGGCGGCCTGGAATCCGTTTCTGGTGTCGCGCTGGGAGCAATCCTGCTGGCTATCCTGGAAACGTTTGGAATCAACATCCCACTCCCGGTTTACTGGCATGGATGGTCTTTCCATTACCTCCCTCCGAGCTACCAGCAGGTAATCCCGTTCGCATTATTGGTCGTGGTTCTGCTGATTTTGCCGAAAGGCCTGTCCAGTTTGTTCAACCGGAAATGGAAAGCCGCATGAGGCGACCTTCAGGAGTGGTTGGCTGGCTCAAAACCATTCTGCCGTGGCTGTTGCTGGCAGTTCTACTGTTGCTGCCTAAAACCAATCCCAGCGACAATCTCATCCGGTTGCTGTTTATCACCGCGGTATGGACAACCACCAGCCTGGGCTGGAACCTGCTCGGCGGTATGGCAGGCCAGGTTTCGTTTGGATTTGCCGTCTTCTTTGGATTGGGCGCATACACCACGGCGCTGCTGATGCACGCCGGACACAGTCCATACTTCGGTTTTATCGGCGGCGCGGCCATTGCCATGCTTGCCTCTTTCCTGATTGGCTTGCCCACGTTTCGCCTGCGCGGCCCCTATTTCGTCATCGCCACCATTGGCGTGACTGAAGCCGTCCGCGTGATCATGAATAATCTGGATGTCACCGGCGGATCCAGCGGCTACCGCATCACAGAAGACCAGCCTTTCAGCCAGAATGAGCATTATTATTCCGCGATTGTGGCAGTGGCTCTGGCCGTGCTGGTTTCTACGGTCATCGCCAATAGCAAGTTTGGCCTGGCCTTGCGAGCCATCAAGCAAGATGAAGATGCCGCCGCCGATCTGGGCGTGAATCCGTACACCTCCAAGCTCTGGGTCCATGCCATTGCCGCGGGGCTAACCGGCATTGCTGGTGGCATCTACGCGCGCCGAGCGGCATTCTTTTATCCTGGAGACGTCTTTGCTTTCCAGACAGGCATATCGATCCTGCTCATGCCTGTGATTGGCGGCATTGGGACGGTCTGGGGACCTGTATTGGGCGGCGTGATTTACGGCATGGTGGAAGAGGAGATATCAGTAAAATTTCCCAATCTTCATCTGCTGATTTATGGTTCACTATTAATTGCGATCATCTTGCTGGAGCCTGATGGCCTGCTAGGTCTCTTGCGGCGTGTTTTCCGGCTCTTTCCATCACAGCAAGCCAAAACCAAGCTTGCCGGGAACCCCGGATGACCACCCAGCCGGCCAAAACCGGGGCCGACCGGGGACCACGGGTGAGGAGAAAAAGTGAAGATTCTGGAAGTCCAGGCGCTGACCAAGTACTTTGGGGGCGTGGCGGCGCTAAAGGACGTGAGCTTTGATATCCCGGAAAAACAGATCTGCGGTTTCATCGGTCCCAATGGCGCAGGCAAGACAACGCTTTTCAGCCTGATTACCGGCGCGGTCCGTCCCTCCGGCGGCCAGATCCATTTCCACGGTAAAGATGTCACGGGTATGAACGCAGCTTCCCTGGTGAAAAAGGGCGTGGCGCGGACCCATCAGGTGGTGCGTCCGTTCAAAGCCATGACGGTGCTCGAAAATGTGCAACTGGCCGTGCACTATGGCCGCCGCGCGGTAACGCGTACTTCCATCGCCCGGGAACATGCCATGGAAGCTTTGAAAATGGTTGGACTTGAGCATAAGGCGAATGTCCTTGCGTCCGCGATTTCCCTGGGAGATCAAAAGCGGTTGGAAGTCGCGCGGGCACTGGCCGCGAACCCTGAGTTGTTATTGCTCGATGAAATTTGCGGTGGTCTTACCGGCGCAGAAACCCGCGCCATGATGAATCTAATTCAGCGCGTGCGCGAGGGCGGCACCACAATTATGTATGTGGAGCATGACATGAAAGCGATCATGTCCGTGTGCGATCGCATCACCGTGCTGAACTTTGGCCGGAAGCTGGCTGAGGGCAAGCCAGAAGATATCCAAAACGATCCTTCAGTGATTGAAGCTTATCTGGGAAAAACGACTTTTGGGGACGATAAGCGTGGCTGAGCCGCAAGCTGAAACAAAACAAAATGACAAGATCCTGGTCGCCGAAGGACTTGAAGTAAGTTATGGCGCGACCCAGGTCCTGTGGGGCGTCTCGTTCTCCGTGACCAGAGGCAAAGTCACGTGCATGATAGGTTCCAACGGCGCCGGCAAAACAACTTCACTCAATACCGTTGCCGGCATGCTTCGAGCGAAAAACGGCCGGCTGCTGCTCAACGGGGATGACATTACTTCCCTTTCCCCCCGGGATCGCGTCCGCCGCCACATCAGTCTGGTGCCTGAAGGGCGCCAGCTTTGGCCCGGAATGTCAGTAGAAGAAAATCTTCTGATGGGATGTTTTCTGCGCCAGTTCCGCCCCAAGGCGCATCCCGGGCTGGAACGGATCTATGGACTTTTCCCCCGGCTGAAAGAGCGCCGCCATCAGATGGCCGGCACACTTTCCGGCGGCGAGCAGCAGATGTGCGCCATCGGCCGCGGGTTGATGTCCGAGCCTCAGTTACTCATGCTGGATGAACCATCGCTCGGACTGGCTCCCAGACTGGTCGATGAGATTTTTGAATTCATTACCAACATTGCGCGCCAGGGCGTCACGATTCTTCTGGTGGGACAAAACGTGAATTACACCCTGCAAATTTCTCATTACGGATACGTGATGGAAACCGGCCGCATCACCCTGGAAGGCTCCACGGAAATGCTGATGAACAATGAATTTGTGCGCCGCGCTTATCTGGGCATCGCGGAAGAAACGCCGTCCAAGTAAATCCGCTTTGGGATCGGGCCTTCGCCCGCGAAAAACGCAGGGCCGCGCAGATACAGCGCAGCCCCTTCCTGCTACTTCAATCAATCTTGCACAAAATCGCCATTCATTGAAACATGTCGCTAAGATTGCTGCCCAATTGGTTTCGTGCATTTAAGGGCGCCAGACCAAACGTACCCTGGATGAATTTCAGAATCGAAACATCATCCATCTGTACGTGAGAGATGTAGTTTTTCTTGGCGAAGGGGGAGATTACCAGCATAGGTGCGCGCGCGCCCAATCCTTGCGCATCCACCTGAGGTGGAGGCACATGGTCCCACCAGCCGCCGCTCGAATCCCAAATTACGACGATCGCGGCATTCGCCCAGGCCGGGCTTGCCTGTATCTGCTTAATGAAACCGTCAAGCCAGGTAATGCCACCCTCCACAGGGCCGCTGCCGGGATGCATGCTGTGTGCAGGTGCGGGCTGTATGTATGAAACCGCTGGGAGATTTCCTGAGCTCAAGTCGGTGGCGAAATTAGATAGGTCTTTTATGCTCGTGGAGCTGTGCGAATCAGTGAAAAACTGGAAGGGGTTTTCCTGGGGCACGTAAAGGCTGCAATCGTTCAGATTTTCCGCGTACCAGCCCCATCTCAGGCCTTTGGCGGTCAATTGATCTCCCACGTGCTGAAACGTATAGCCCGCGCTCGCCTTTACCTCTGTGTTGCAGGGAGGAAAAAATGGCTGAAGCGTGCCCGGATCGTTGTTGTCATCGGCCGCCACCAGATAGAGTTGATTCGAGGGAGCATCGCCCATCACCGAAGGAAAAAAATTGTCAGCCAAAGCAAATTGCTGGGCCCAACTCCACAGCGTGCCCACTCCGGGACTCGTATTGTCATAGTGTCCCATGGAAGTCACACCATTATAAAACGCGTATTTGTCCATGGCCCCCATGTCCCACACGCGCAAAAAGTCATTGCGGTTATGCGGCAGGTCTGGCGTGGAGGTACTGGTCAGCAGTTGTGGCGTAACTGTGGCCCCGGTTGAGGTGACCTGCGTGAAGCCTGGAACTCCGGCCTTTATCCCGTTGGCGCCCGGGAAAGTGCCGAAAAGGTTATCGAATGAGCGGTTCTGCATAATTACTACAACAACGTTTTTAATTACAGCTGCTTGTGTCACGGGAGTTGGAGTGGGCGTGGCAGACGGAGCTTTCACGCCGCCGCATCCAATTGTTAGGGCCAGAAATAGAGGGCTGAAAAAAAACAAAAATATTCGTTTCAAGGGAACCGCACCTCTCTCAGATGGCTTTGAGTCAGCTCTCCTCTCTCTAGTTGGCTCCCGATTCATGGTTTTTTAACAAATTGGTTAAGCCAACTTAATCCCTTAGGACTAGGCAACCCCGCGCGTGGTGGCCAACGCATGAATTTTTGAAATCAGGGCGGAAAGATCAAAATCAAAATTGCTTGCTGGAGCCATCGCGCCAGATGTACTCTCCAGATCACAGAGACTATGCAGAGTATCTTGCGGGATTTCCTGCTTTCATTTTGTCCGGCGAAGGTGCGCCAGACATGGCGGCCCAGTTCGCAGCTCACAGTCCTGCGCTCCGCAATGTTGAGTGGATCGGCCCAGTTTTTTCTAACAGCATTAGTTCTAAGCGCGCAGTTCAAGCATTACTTCATTGCACGATCGCAACAAATGGCCCCGCATATGGGTGGCGTGAATTCGACAGGAGAAGCCGTCGTTACCGTTCTTGTTGTCCTCGAATTCTTGTTTCATCCGCTGTCAGTTTTTCTGCTCTACGTTGCGTTGGAAGGCGCTGTCCGTTTTATTGGCAGTCTCATTACTGTTGAAATTGTCCCCAGCCTGCTGGTTCTTCTTCTCTTCAAACTCTCTGATTCAACATCAGGATCAGTCAAACGGCGACGCCACGGCGCAGCCGTGGCTGATGCAGTGGAGCACCTCCCAGATAGCCGGATACGGATTGCCGCAGCCACGCCAAAGTCAGGCTGGAACTCCAGCGTCACCATTGGCATTAACGGTCGATGGTTTGAGGTGGAATGCGAAGAGCAGGCTCAACCGCCCCGCCCGTACGTATATGTTCTTCGACCCTCGCCGACGGGAAAGATTTTGCGCGGCTATCAGGCGTATGACATTGCCGGCACACTGAATGCGACCACCATCGGGAAACAGCAGCTGGGTGCAGACGTGGGGCAGTAAAAATGACTCTTTCATTTCTCGTGATACGGGTTACAATCCAAAATTAGAATTTCTCTCAAACTATGGCGACATCGATTGCTCCGATTGCTCCGGTAGATCCGCCGGTTATCAAAGCCGCCGGCGGTATTCTGCAGCGCAGTACTCCCCGCGGCGATGAAGTGATGGTGGTTTACCGCAAGCGCCATCAGGATTGGACACTTCCGCGCGGCAAAGTAAAAGATGGCGAGTCCTTTCAGGAAGCGGCCATGCGCGAAGTGGAGGATGAAACAGGCTGCTCCTGCCGCATCGGAAATTATCTGGGAACGATTAGCTATTCTGACAACGGCGTGCCCAAGGTTGTCCTGTTTTGGAAAATGACACTGGTTGAAGAAAAAGGCAGCAGGAACAACGAGCAAATTGGCGAAGCGCTGTGGCTTCAGGTTCCAGCCGCTATTGAACGCCTAACCCATGCGCAGGAAAAAGCTCTGCTCTCTCGGGTCGGAAGCATCCCCAAGCAATCGGAAATACCAGTCGCAAGTGCACAAAGCCATGTTGCGACAGCCGCGAGCCATGTTGCGGCCGCAAGGCCCGAGATCGCCAAGAACCTGTCCGTGGAAACGCACCGTGCGCACTCGCGTCTGCTGCGGGAATGCGAAGCTTTTCGCGTGGAACTTGGATTCCTGGAGCGTCGCAGTGCGCGCCCAGACAATTTCTGGGCCATCGCAGCGCACGAACAACTCAACAACGTTTTGCGCTGCCTGGAAAGCGACGACATTGAAGGCGGCTGGTTCGGCTTGCATGCGGCGCAGCGCTATGCCGTCTTTGGAATGAATCAAATCGAACTTGCCAATCGCGCGCATGTTCTGCGCGAGGAATCCTTGAAAATCAACTCCTGGCGCGCCGCAGCCATGGAAAGCTTACTCTCAGGTCCTGAAGATCAGCTTTCCGCCGAAAACGTGGCCGACGCCATTGCCTTGCGCAATGAAGATTTCAGCCACCAGCATTTCAAAACCCGGATCGTTGGCGACCGCCTTCGCATTCTCTTGATCGTCTGCGGATTAGCTGCGGTGGCATCAGCGCCGTTCATCTTCCTTACCGGGCGCGCGCCTATGGTTGCTGCCGTGCTGTTTTTTGGCCTGCTCGGCTCTGCGGTTTGCTGCGCACAATCGCTAATTGCCGGACGAAGCGAGGCAGCGGCCTCCAGTCTGTTTATCACCCTTACGCCAGTTCTGTTCGGCGCGCTTGCGGGACTGTGCGGCTATGCCGTTTATGAATACATGCCTTCCATCACATTCCACTCCGGCGACCGCCACATCAGCGCCGTGATGGGCCTGGCGTTTCTCTTCGGATGCCTGGGACAGCGACTGCTAGCCCGCATTGGTGATGGACGAAAACGCAAGACTGCCTGAAGCAGGACCACGATTTACGGCAACTGTCCAGCGATGCGGCGCGCGATCTCCTTCATCTTTTCCAGCGATGACCGGTATTGCAGCACCGCCGATTGCAACGCAAAATCTGCCTTTCCCTTGCGTGCCAGAATTCCCCCAAGACCGACTTTCCCTTTCTCAGCGTTCCCATCGAACCAGGCTTCATCGCCAATCCCACTCAACTTTGTGATGTTCTTCTCTCCGGGCTTAAGCCGCCGTATGTCTTTGGTATTTTTCCATTCTTTATCTTCTTCCTCCATGGATCTGGCAACGTTTACCATCAGAGAGATCCGCGCGGTATCCATATCCGGCTTGGGCGATACTTCCTCATACATACAGACAATGTCGCCATGACCGGGCGCAAGTTTCATGGGCACTCCCGTAATTGTCTGCGCGTCCGCCGGACTGAATAAAGAGCATGGATCAATCTCAGCTTTGGGCGATTGTGGCTGAACGTCACTACTGGAAGATGCCGATGACGCCGGCGTCGGCGTCGCCGCGGTGGCGCCTCCGGTCTTTGAGGAGGAACTGCCACACGAAGCGGAAAGCAGGGAAAATACCAATGCGGCGAAGCAGAAAATTTTCTTCATAAAATGGCCTCCATAACAAATTCCAGATTGTAAATGAATCGATTGGCGGATTTGCTATCCTTTCCGGGCTTGCCTCGCTTAAGATCTCGTTCGGGTCTCGGACAAATTGAACTCACCCACTCCTCAGGCCAACTCGGGTTCGGCACACTCTCTGGCTCGGCGGCTTGGCTTGTTCGACGCCACCATGCTGGTGATGGGCGGAATCATTGGCACGGGCATCTTCATGAATCCCTATGTGGTCGCCCAGCGCGTTCACACGCCGGCGTTGGTCCTGGGCGCATGGCTGGCGGGTGGCTGCATCGCTCTCATGGGAGGCTTCATCTGGGCGGAACTGGCGGACCGCATGCCCGCCGCCGGTGGCCAATATGCTTATTTGCGCGATGCCTATCATCCGCTGATTTCCTTTCTCTATGGCTGGGTGTTGCTGCTGGTGATCCAGACCGGCGGAATGGCCGCCGTAACAGTCACCTTCTCGCGATATTTCTTGGAACTCACCGGATGGCGCGCCGGTGAATGGCAGATCGCATTCGTCGCCCTGACTCTGCTTACGATCATCAACTGCATGGGCGTCCGTGCCGGAGGAACACTCCAGAGCGGGCTCATGGTTTTGAAGATCGGCGCCATCGCTTTGCTGGTATTTGCCGGAGCGTTCCTGCTGCATGGACACGTCAATTGGAAACCCGCTCTGGACCAACCAGTCTCTGGCGGGTTGTTCTCCTCCTTTGGAGCGGCAATGGTTCCCGTGGTCTTTGCTTTCGGCGGATGGCACACAGCCACTTTTGCCTCGGCAGAAATGAAAGCTCCGCGCCGTGATCTGCCTCGAGCCTTGATCATGGGCGTAATCGCGGTTGCGCTCCTCTACCTCTCGGTCAACTATGTCTGCGTGAGCGCGCTCGGCGTATCTACTCTGGCAAATACTCCCGCGCCGGCATCTGCTGTTATGCGAATGGCGCTGGGACAACGTGGCGCTACCATCATCGCGCTCGCAATCGCAATCTCCACGCTGGGATTTCTCAGCCAGAGCGTTTTGACCGCGCCGCGCGTCTATTTCGCCATGGCCAACGACCGGCTCTTCTTTCGACAGTTGGCGTGGATCCATCCGCGAACGCAAGCGCCGGTGATGGCCATCGCAATACAAAGCGTTTGGACCATGGTGATCCTGCTGACCGGCAGCTACGACAAGATCCTGAATTACGTCACCTCAATGGACGTGCTTTTCTGGGCGCTTACCGCCGCATCCCTCTTCGTTCTTCGCCAACGCGATCCGGCGCGATCAGCATTTTCCATGCCCGGACATCCCTTCACCACGGCGCTCTTCTGCGCGGTTTGCCTGGCCGTGGTTGGCAATACGCTGTACAGATATCCTGAAAATACATTGATCGGGTTCGCAATTCTGGTCGCAGGCGTTCCCATGTATTACATTTGGAGACGGACCTTACGCGCATGACATATTCCAGAAGCACAGCCCATTCTCCCTACATGGATTGGGCCAAACTGCATTCCGCCGCCAAATTCAATCTTGCCACCAGCGGCGTGGCCAACTATCCCTTGTCCAAACTTGGTGTCACCATTGACCAGTTGGAAATCAACGGCCCATCCATCTATGGATACGAACCGCTGCTTCAGGCAATCGCGCGGCGATATCGCGTGCCGCAGGATTGTGTCGTCAGCGCCGTGGGAACGTCAATGGCCAACTACCTTGCGCTTGCCGCCACCACTGAGCCCGGCGATGAAATCCTGGTCGAGCAGCCTACCTACGAACTCATTCTCAGTACTGCAAAATATCTGGGACTGGCGATCAATCGCTTTCCGCGTCGCGCGGAAAATAACTTCGCCATCGATCCCGCGGACATTGAACGCAACCTCACTCCGAACACACGGCTGATCGTCATCTGCAATCTCCACAACCCAACCGGCGCTCTTGTCTCCGACGACACTCTCCGCGAAATTGGAAATCTTGCCGCCAAAGTCGGCGCGCGCGTTCTGGTGGACGAAGTTTACCGCGAGATGATGTTTGAATCGTCGCCCTCCAGTTCATTCCATATCGATCCTGAGCGCTTCATCGTTACCGACAGCCTCACCAAAGCCTATGGACTGAGCGGCCTGCGCTGCGGCTGGGTGCTGGCTGCGCCTGAGCTTTCACGGCGCATGTTCCAAATCAATGATCTGCACGGCGCAACATTTGCCCATCCTGCCGAACTACTGAGCGTCATCGCGCTGGAGAAACTTCCTCAGATCGCTGACGAGATGAAGTCCATGCTCGATACAAATCGCCGCCTGCTGCACGACTTCCTGCTGAAGCGTGACGATCTGGATTACTTCTGGCCGGAATACGGCACCATTGTCTTCCCTCGCCTCAAAAACGGAAACGTTGGTTCCCTTTGCCAAATATTGCGCAACGATTTTGAAACCAGCGTGGTTCCCGGCAGCTTCTTTGAGGAACCTAATCGCTTCAGAATGGGCGTCGGTATACCCACTGAATCAGTACAAGCAGCCTTGCCGCAGTTGCAGCGCGGCCTAAACAGTTACCGCGCATCGTTACAAGTCAGCGCCTAGCAAGGATCAGCCCTTGTCCACGGCCCATTTACCCGCGCCGCGGCAAGCGATAAACAACGCAACAAAGCAATAAATTACCGCCAGTTCGCCGCCATTTTTCAGCGGTAGAAAACCTCTTGGCTGGTGCACCATGAAATACGCCACAGCCATTTCGCCGCTGGCCAGAAAAGCTGCCAGGTGCGTAAGCAATCCAATCAGGATGAGCACTCCACCGATCAATTCAATCCCCGCACCCGTCCAGCCCAGGACGTCGTGAGGCTTCTGTCCGCCAAACATGGTAAACACCTTGCTCGCGCCATGGCAGGCAAACAGGAATCCAAACACGATTCGCAGCGCCGCATACGCAGTGGGTTCAAATTTCTTAAGAACGTTCATCGCAGTCCTTTAGTGTGAATTGAAAATCAGAATCCACTACACCACAAAATACTTCGCCTGAGGATGGTGCACGATAATCGCCGAAGTCGACTGCTCCGGCTCCATGTGGAAGCCGCTGGTCAGGCGCACGCCAATGTTCTCTTCCGGCTTCAGCAGTGCAAACAGTTTGGTCTGGTCTTCCAGGTTCGGGCACGCGGGATATCCAAACGAATAGCGCGATCCGCGATATTTCTGGTGAAACAAGTCTCCAACGCGCGGCGCGTCTTCCCCAGCGATGCCCAGCTCTTCCCTCACCTGCTTGTGGAACAGCTCAGCCAGCGCCTCTGCTGTCTCGACGCTCAGACCATGCAGGTAGAGATATTTCGTAAACTCGCCGGCGTCAAAAAGCTTTTTTGTTTCCTCTGAAGCACGGCTGCCGATCGTGACTACAGAAAGACCGATCACATCCAACTTGCCCGATGTCTTAGGTTCGAAGAAATCGGCGATGGACAACTTGCGTCCTTCGCGCTGCCGCGGGAACATAAACTTCGCAATCACGTTGCGCGCCTCTGGCGCGTCGAAAAGCACTACATCATTGCCGTCTGCATGACAGGCAAAGTAGCCATACACGACCTTTGGTTCGAACCAGTCTTTTGCCGCCACTTCTTTCTGCAACTCAGACAGCACCGGAACATACTTCTCTTCCACGATTCTCAGATAATCCGCCTGCGACGCCGTTTTCAACTGCCATTGGTTCTTGAACAGCGCCGTGTGGTTGATGTACTGGAAGACCTCATTCAGGTCAAAATCCTTGCGCACGCGCACGCCATAAAACGGAGCTACAGGAATATTCGGCGGCTGCTGCACCACCGGCGACCGCTCCGTGCTGGTAGAACCCTCCGCACCGGCAATCATCGTGGTCTTGGCAAATTCCTTCACCGTGCGGCCTTCCAGCAAGCGCTTTTCGCGTTCTCCGTTGCTTGAAGTAAGATCGTCCATCAGGTGCAAGCCAGTGAATGCGTCGTCGGCGTAGAACACTGAATTTGAGTATTCGCGGCGCAGATCGTCTTCCACGTATTTGCGCGTCAGCGCGGCTCCGCCGCAGATCACCGGATAATCCAGCGCCTGCGCCTGCAAATCCTGGATCACATACTTCATCTCCAGCGTCGACTTCACCAGCAGTCCGCTTAACCCGATTGCATGCGCGCTGTGCTTTTTCGCCGCGGCAATGATCGAATCCGAAGGCTGCTTGATGCCCAGGTTCACCACCTTATAGCCGTTGTTGGTCAGAATAATGTCCACCAAATTTTTCCCGATATCGTGAACATCGCCCTTCACCGTCGCCAGCACCAGGGTGCCCTTCTGGTTGCCTTCCTTCTTCTCCATCTTCGGCTCAAGATAGGCGACCGCCGTCTTCATCACGCCAGCCGAATCCAGCACCGAGGGCAGCTGCATCTTGCGCGCGCCAAAGAGTTCGCCAACAGTCTTCATGCCGTCCAGCAAAACGGTATTGATGATCTCCAGCGGAGAATATTTCGCAAGCGCATCGTCCAGAATCTGCTCCAGCGTCTGCTTCTGCGCGCCATCGCCAAGGGCCTTCTCGCCGTTGATGATGCAGCGCTTCAGCTTGTCCTCGACTGAAAGCGTCTCCAGCGGCGCGGCCTCAACCTGCGGCTGTTTGTCCAGCCCGGTGAAATGCTGCATGTAAATCTGCAGCGGATCGCCCGCCGATTTGTCGTAATAAATCAGCTTCCGCGCCAGGTCCACTTCAATCTGCGGGATCTTATACAGAGGATAGATTTTGGCGTAGTTCACAATCGCCATATCCAGCCCGTAGTCCACGGCTTCTTTCATGAACACGCTGTTCAGCACGCGCCGCGCGTACGTGTTCAGCCCAAATGAAATATTGCTCACGCCCAGGATCGTCTTCACGTCCGGCAGCTCTTGCTTAATGCCCTTGATCGCGTTCAGCGTCTCCGTGCCCGCCGTGCGATAGTCGTCCTGGCCGGTTGAGATCGGCAGCGTGAGCGCGTCAAAAATCAGGTCGATCGGACGAATGCCATACTTTTCCGTAGCGAGTTTGAAAATTCTCTTTGCGACCGCGACTTTCTTCTCCGCCGTCAGCGCCATGCCGTCTTCGTCAATCGTCAGCGCGATCACCGCTGCGCCGTACTTCTTGGCCATGGGCAGGACTTTGGCCGTCCTTTTCTCGCCATCTTCCAGATTGATGGAATTGATAATCGCCTTGCCCGGAATTCGCTTCAGCGCTTCTTCAATCACGTCGGCTTCGGTGGAATCCACCAGCACCGGCGCTGGCACCCGCGTGGCAACCTTCTCCAGGATCGTGCTCATGTAGCCCTTTTCGTCTTCGCCCACAATGGCCGTGCACAGGTCCAGCATGTGTGAGCCTTCCGTCACCAGCTTTTTGGCCAGCGCCAGAATGTCGTCATACTTGCCTTCGCGGACCATGTTCTTGAAGGCCTCCACCCGCGTGGTGGTGTTCATCTCTTCGGCTACAATCAGCGGCTTGGGATCAAGATCAAGCGGCATGGTGCTATACGCGCTTGAAGCCGATGGCGTGACCTGAACTTCGCGCTTCGCAGGTTCCAGGTTCGCGCATAGATCGGCCACTGCTTTTATATGGACTGGCGTGGTGCCGCAGCATCCGCCCACGATTCGTACACCATATTCCGTAATGAACTTCTTGTGCCACTCCGCCAGGCTCTGCGGCGTCAGTCGATAATGCGCCACGCCGCCAACGTTCTCCGGCAGACCGGCGTTGGGCAGGATTGAAATTTCTTTGGGCGCGTTGTGCGCCAGATAGCGCACCGCATCGTTCATTTCTTTTGGCCCGGTCGCGCAGTTCAGGCCGATAACCTCGCAATCAAAAGGCTCCAGCGCCGTCTCTGCCGCGCCAATTTCCGTGCCCAGCAGCATCGTGCCGGACTCCTGCAACGTCACCTGCGCCTGCACCGGAATGCGCTTGCCGCGCTGCTTCATCGCCTGAAAGGCCGCAGCCACGGAAACTTTGGTCTGCAGAATGTCCTGGCAGGTTTCAATCAGCAGAATGTCCACTCCGCCATCAATCAGCCCCAGTGACTGCTCCAGATAGGCATTGAACATGTCGTCATAGCTGATCTGTCCCAGCGATGGCAGTTTCGTTCCCGGCCCAATCGAACCCGCAACGTACCGCGGCTTGCCATTGGCGGAAAAATCCTGCGCCACCTCTCGCGCCAGTTCGGCCGCGCGTTTATTGATCTCGTGGACCTTGTCGGCCAGGTCAAATTCGCCCAGCACAATGCGCGTGCCGCCAAACGTGTTGGTCTCAACTACGTCTGCTCCGGCCTTGAAATAAGCCGCGTGAATGTCTTTTATTATGTCCGGCCGGCTCAGCACCAGGACTTCAGAGCAATTCTCTTTGCCCCAGAAGTCATCCATCGACGGATGGCGCTCCTGAATCTCCGTGCCCATGGCGCCGTCATAGATAACAACGCGCTCGCGAACTGTCTCTAGAAATGATTTCATCTGTCTTTAGTCGAGACCCCAAGTAAGCCGCGCCGCGCACCAATCGCGGTGCCTCAACTTGTCATCGTGAGCGAGCGGCGTGCCGCGAGTCGAACGATCCAAATCAGGCGAAGCCTCTCCTCAACAGGTTCCCGCTCTTAATATTCTACTTACGTATTTCTTCTTACTCGACTATTTCACCTCGATTGGTGCAATCCGCCTCTCGAACGGTACGGTTTCCGGGGTTTTCAGATCACCCGATCACGGCGATCTCCCGATCTTTACCTCCTACCCCCTCCCTTGGCATCCCACCGCATCCCAAGGCATCCGAGACTGGCGTAGACTTCAGCGATTGCTCTCCATTTGGCGTAGAGTTTTCGGGTTCCCCCGATCACCGGATCAACCGATCTCGCGGGGTACCCCTCCCCCCTGGCCTCCAACTAGGATTCCAAAGCACTTAACGCACAACATCCCAAGGGCATTCCAGAAAGCGACGGCCAGCACCACAAAGCAGCGTAAACCACTGCAATTAAATGACTTAAGTTAGCATAACGCATAACGAAAGTCAAGCGAAATGAGCGTCCGATGACTCGAAAAATGGGCGACCAATTTCGCGCAGCGTAACAGGTAACTTCTACAAATGACTGTGGAGTGTAAGGCGATTTTATCGCCAACAAATCTCGAGCTTACCGCCTAGGTCAGCAACGAACGCTCTATTCCTTCGTTATTTTCGAATATTTCAAGATTTTGCCATCGCAGCCGACGAGCAAGTATTCGGTTCCGTTCTTGGTGGGGATGGCCTGCAAGGCACCGCAGTTATGGTCAAGAATTTCATGGTAAACCAGCTGGTTCTGGTTGTCATAAATGTACAACAGCGAGCGGTTCCACACGGGATAATTGAGAAGACCAGCAAAGAACGGAGCGTTCGCCGAAAGATGTACCGACGTTCCTTTAGGGTTCGGCATAGCTGCACTGCCTGGAGAAGGCAGGCGCACAACGGTCTTTCCATCGGTCGTGAGTACGTAGATAGAGTCGTTGTCGAAAGCTATGACCTTGTTGCGGATCGGATCGTCGCCCCAGGAAGTCATCGAGAACGAAGCGAGATAGATTTCGGGTTCGTAGCGCCCGACTACATGGCCCATCGCGTCCCTCACAGTGAGCTGCCCTTTGGCGTTGCTGTGAAGGATGACATTACCCGACTTGTCCGTTGCGGGTGCAATCTCGACATGCCAAACGTTTCCCTCATCTTGCTTCCACAATTCTTTGCCTGCGGCATTAAGTAAACGCACCCCGCCATCGCCGTTAAATCCGACGACAATGCTTTCAGTCGCATTAGGGCCTAGAGTACCCGCGGCAGCGTCATCGATGCCACTGCCTCCACCTTCATAGGACCACAAAGTCTTGCCTGCTGCGTCAAACAACTCCACGTTTGTAATCCAAGCGCCTCGGCATAAGAAGGAACCGCTTGCCAGCCTTACCGAAACAACCGCCGAGGAGCATCGGTGGAAGGTAACGGTTCTGGTGGTGGAGTTGCCTTCAGTCAGGAACACCGCACCGTTCTGTCCGACAACCACAAGTTCGTGGTTCGGGTTCTGTGCAAAATCGGTAATCACACCGAGATCGCCTTGGGCAAAGAAAACTTCTTTCGAGAAACGCCTCGCACCAGCAACGATCTTGGCACCTTTTAGATCGCTGGGCACGCTTTTGAACTGTCCTGCCGCTGATAAAGCTCGACTGACGCGATAGGCGACGATTCCACTGAAGATCAGCAGTGCAATAAGGAACCCTGCACCTACAATCGTCAACACACGTTTTCTCATAGCGTTAGAGACCCAGCTAACGGCCAGTGTACCCGAACCCCAAGACATTTATGAGTAATTGTTGTAAACAGGCGATTGCACCAGTGATACGGTCGTTCCTGCGAACTGGTTCAATCAGATCAGCGTCACCTTTCTCCTGAACCATCGAACGCCTTCTGCCAGGATAAGACCGGAACTTGCGATATTGATCACCGTCATGCTCGCCCAAAATAAACTCTGCGTTTCAGGAAATCCCTTCGCCCAATGGGCCGCGATCCTCACGGCAAGAACCAGCGCAATCAAGCAGATGCCGGCCACTCCATAGGGATAACTCTTGCGGAGCTTCACATCGCAGTAGATTGTCACCGCCGCATAAGCGTTGAAAATCGCCAACAAATAGTCCCAGAAATGAAGATCGGGAAACTCTAGCCGGTGTCTTGCCAGAGCCAGCAGATTAGAGACAAGCCCCACAAGGCACCACACCAGAAAGAAAATGAAGAATAGCACCGTGGCCTTATCGGAATTGATCTCAATATCTTTCATTGCAACTCTTACTTTACACAAGTAAAGTGCACAGGAACCTTGTTCGACAGTTTTCTGCTCCGGCGAGATTACCTTGAGCTGCACCCACTCATCCACCGTTCTCCGCGGCTTCCCCAATTTCCATTTATGGCTCACGGCGCTGACGCCGGGAAGTGAGAGCCTCCGCCGATGTTCCGGCCATGTCCGGCCATGGGAATCCACCCACGTGTACGTGACGGAAGTAGCGCGCGTAGTGGTGATATCGCCATGAAAAACCAGCACCACGGGGCAAGTTTGCTGCAGTAGGGTCGAGGCGGGATTCAGCGTGACTTCGGTGATGACTGGTCCAACCGCCGATCTCGCGGGCACGGGAGCCATGGCCGCAGACGGTGACAGCGGGAATAACCCAAATGCCAATATTACCTGTCCCCACAGCCTCACGGAGCCTGCCCCATATTCATCTCCCCAAGGATCGGTTTAACGCAACCAATCTTCGCGGGATTATACCTTCCGCGTTCCTCCTGGCCATTGGGATTTGCCCGCCTCCGACGTAACGCCCGTGCCGGGAAAGAAATAGCAGTGGCCTATACAAGACAAAAAGGCCAGCGCTGCTCTGCTGGCCTTTACATTCATCTTTTCCGCTATTTTTTTTCCAGTTGTTTTTGTTCCGTGGAAGCAGGGGCCGCCGGTGTCCCCGTCTCTGAGCCTTCCTTCACCGCATTTTTGAAATGCCGTATGCCGTCGCCCAGCCCTTTGCCCAGTTCTCCCAGCTTTGACGGGCCAAAGAATAAAAGTGCGATCACCAAAATCACCAGCAGGTGCATCGGTTGCATGATTCCTTCAAACATAACTACCTCCACGCCAGAACGCATCTGGCTTCTTGTTGTCTCGTGCCATGGATCTTGAATGTTTCTCCGGCAGCGGCCCGCAAGGCGAAATAGATCGCTACGGATCAAAGCTGATCAAACCGGGAAAAATGTTGGGAACGGACGCCTATGTGAACTGGATCGGTGGAGGTCGGCGCGTCAAAAAGAAAGGAAGAAATGCGTGTGATGGCGGGCCAAAATCGTTCTGGATTTCAATTTCGTGGCGAAAAGCAGACGCGTTCCGGTCATACACCAGCGTCCACAAACCGCTGGTCATCAGAAAAGGCGTCACCATCGCCAATTGTGACTTCACCGTCTCCGGTTCAGCCGGGCTGGCATTGAGATCGTCCGTCATTGAGACAACGGGAAACAGGATGCAGATGACACACAGCAAGGCCAGCAGCGCAGTTGCCGTTCGACGCGCATCGGCGCGCGCCAGCCGGGAAGCTGATGAACGCCCCGCCCAAAACAGCAGCAGAGTCGCCGCAATTCCGGCCCATGCGAGATTAAGGATTAGTTCCAAGGTGGTCTGCTTCGCCTAAGCATACGCCGTCAAAACAACCACCTGCAAGGTGACAAATGTAATGGTCGCTGCAATCAACTACTCCTGCCCCACATTCCCCCACGACTCCCTTTTCTAGTGCGGGCTCACGTTGATGGATATGGATTTTTTAAAGAACACATTGGCCGTATCCAGCCCTTGCACTGTCAGCCGGTGCGTTCCTCCTGCGATGGGAAGATTCACGTTGATGGCGGAAAGTGGGGTCTCATAGATCTTTTTGCCGTCCAGGTAGACCTGCGTCAGCTGCACCAGTGTCACGTCCGTCGTGCCGGCTACGATATTCACAGGCGATTTCACCGTGCTGCCATTGCCAGGAGAACAGATGGTCACTGTTCGATTCACCGTGCTTAATGCGCATAGCGCGACCACCTTGGCGACGAAGGCGTCTTCCCCGCCCTTGCTCTTTTGCTGAAATGCTCCCGGTGTCACCGGAAAGCCGCTTGGTGCAACACCCCCGGCAAGGTAAGCATTTGTGTCCCGGTCCAATGCCACGCCGGCAGCAAAAGCATCCGCCTCGCCTCCAAGATAGCTTGAGTAGATCAAGCCGCCCGCGCTGCTGAACTTGCTGATAAATGCGTTGGCGTTGATCGAGTTTCCGCGGAAAATTCTTTGAAAAGCGGTTTGCGTCGTAGGAAATGCTGACGAGGTCGTGGAACCGGCCACATAAGATTGTCCATCCTTTGTGACCGCAATGCCGGCGCCGAAATCAAATCCGTCCCGCCCTCCGCCAAGAAAGGTCGAGTAGATCAACTGGCCAAGATTGGGACTCAGCTTAACCACAAAAGCGTTTCTGCATCCACCGCTCGTAACAAGGGCGCACTGCGGTTGGAATGCCTTCTTGGTCGGAAAATTCTTTGATCCGGTCTCTCCAGTCACAAAAGCATTTTCGAAATCATCCACCGCAATCGATATTGCCTGATCAGCCCCGTTTCCGCCCAGGTAAGTGGAATAGATCGGGTGTGATCCGGACGGGCTGAGCTTCGTAACAAAACCATCCTGGCTTCCGCCGCCAAACACCGGCTGCGCGCTGCCTGCTGTCGTGGGATAGTCCGGAGAGGTCGTCGTGCCGGCCACGTACGCGCTCCCCGATGAATCAACCGCAATGCCGGAACCGGTCTCGCTATCGCTGCCGCCCAAGACTGTGGAGTAAATCGCCTGCGTGCCGCTGGCATTCAGTTTGGTTACGAAGGCAGGCCGTGAATCGCAAAAGCCGGGCACAGTAACGCTTTTGCATTGTCTCTGAAAAGCACCTGGCGTTGTAGGGAAGTCCACGGATTGAGTGGAACCCACGATGTATGCATTGCCTGATGCATCCGCGGCGACATCCGCGGCTCGATCAAAATTGGAGCCTCCCAAGAGCGTGGAATAAATCATGTGTGACCCGCTTGGGTCCAGCTTGACGGCGAAGGCATCATCGCCTCCCTTCGTGACCGTCTGGAATGCGCCCGGAGTTGTCGGAAAATTGCCCGGAAAACTGGTAGTTCCGGCGACATAGATATTGTTGGCCGGATCCAGCGCCAGTCCAAAGATTACGTCGGTGAAAAGCGTTCCTGCACCGATGGAAGTGGAAAAAATCAATCGGGAACCGGTAAAGTCGAATTTCGTAATGAACGCTGAGCATGGAATCGGAGTCGTTTTACCAGCGGTGATTGGAAAATTCGGAGAACACGTTCCGCCCACCACAACAGCAAAGTTTTGTGAATCAACTGCAATCGCGCTTGCCGCATCGAATTCACTTCCGCCCAGCAAACTCGAATACCGCAGCACCGGATCGATCACGACCGCAGCGCGCCGATCATAACTTCCCAACTGAAAGCCAACTTCGTCTTTGCCGGTGATTACATAATCGCCCGCGACTGCTGTCAGCCTGGTTCCCTTGCGCTGGTAAATCCTCGGCTTCTCCTGCGTCACCTCGCCCTGAGAAGTCTTAAGCACTAAATTTCCTGCATCATTGATCCTGATTTCGTCTGCGCCCGCCACCGCCAGTTTGATCTGCCGCGGATCGGCGCCCGGCGCGACCACCAGGTCGTACTCCAGTTCCCGATTGTTGCCGTAGAAAACCAGATCAATGCCGGGATAGAGACTCCGGTAGCGCACTCGCGCATAGGTAGGAATCTTCGTCCGCCACTGATCCGGTCTCCCGGCAAAATAGTTGATGGTACCCGACTGTCTGGCGTCGCCTTCTATCGTCGGGCTGCTATTCGCGCCCACAAATTTCATCCGCAAAACTGCTGGCGCAATCTGATTTTCTTTCACCCCAGCCGCTCTTCTTGCGTCGGGTCGCCTTGGCCGCGACGGTCGGCCTACCGCCAGCACCGCCTCATCGCTCGTCAGCCACAATGTTCGATTGCCCGCCCGTGAGAGGAACTTCACCCTCGGATCAGCCTGCCCGCGATTCGGCTCAAAACTCAATGGCAGATTTCCGTAACCAACCTCAACACGCAATCTGTCTTCTTCTTGTGCTTCTGCATGATTCGAACTATTGGATAACAGCGGCATGACCGCTACGTCCTGAAGCCTGGCCCCAGCAAGGGGCTTCTCCGGCGCAGGCAGATATCGGTACGTGATCAGACATACAACGAAAAGAGAAGACAGGATTGCAATAGCGTGGAAGGAATGAAACTTATCTGGACGGAGCATAGAGGGCCCTCATAAGCAATGCGACCCTCAGCATCGGGGAAAAGACTTGGTTGTACCCGGCGCTTTTTGCCCGCTCCGGGATTGCTGCTCACCAGAACAGATGCGGGGTTGCCCCTGTGGTGATGGCTCAGTTTTAGATCTGTCTTTAAGGAGAATTCGACTGAGGGTCGGTAATGCCAAATAGGAAGCGAAGGAAAGTGATGTGTAGAAGGCCGCTGTTTCTCGGGAAGCGCGCCGTTAATCCGCCGCCACGTAGCGTGATACCACGTGTATCTCAGCGCAGGCCGAGCAAAACCTTTTATGGCGATGAAAAGCCTCGTCGGCGTCGCGGTGGGTTTCGCCCAGGATTTCTATCTCTTGCATCTCATGGTCGTCTTTTTTAACGCTGGAAAAGAATTCAAGCAGCCGGGATTTAAACAGCTCGTCCGCCTGGGACGCCCGGGCAAATAGCTCCGTACCCCGCTTGCATAATTGCTGATGCATGGCGGTGATTCTCCCTCCGGTCGCTCCTGAAGTCCATAGGCTTTACAGGCTTTTTACATCGGGCCAACGGAGAAATTACCAGGCGCGAGATTAGAATGACTGCCGCTTTCAGGCCACAAACTTATAGCCCAGGCCCGGGACGGTCACAATCATCGCCGGCTGCCTGGGATCTTTTTCCAGCTTCTGCCGCAGGCTACCGACGTGTACATCCACGGTGCGTGTAAATGTTTCTTCGCTGTAACCCCACACTTCTTTGAGCAGCACCTCGCGTGACAACGTTGTGCCCGGGTTCTGCGCAAAATAACGCAGCAGGCGGAATTCTCGCGCGGAAAGCGGCAGCACCTTGCCTTCACGTGAAACCGTTGTACCTTTCAGATCGATTCGCACCGGGCCAAATTGCAATACGTCCGCTTCTTTCGGATGCGTCGCGCCGCGCCTGATCTGCGCCTCAATCC
>DAHUXR010000279.1 GCA_027307045.1 Acidobacteriaceae bacterium | reverse complement strand
AGCTGGTCACGGCTGCAATGTCTGCGCATGCGGTTCCGGCAGTCCTGGTTGATTCGCGTGACTGCATTGTTACGGATGAAACTTTCACCCGCGCTGCTCCCCTGTTTGACGACACGAACGCCAAGCTGAAAGAACTCGTGGCGCCACTCGTCGACGGCGGTCAGGTTCCGGTGATGGGCGGTTTTATCGGTGCGACCCGCGCTGGAGTAACGACAACCATCGGGCGCGGCGGGTCCGACTTCTCGGCTGCGATTGTGGGCGCCGGATTAAGCGCCGACAAAATCGAAATCTGGACGGACGTTGATGGCATGATGACCACCGACCCGAACATCTGCCCGGATGCGAAGCGCATCAAGGTCATCAGCTTCGATGAGGCAGCAGAGCTGGCGTACTTCGGCGCCAAAGTGCTGCATCCAGCGACGGTATTGCCCGCTATCCAGAAAAATATTCCGGTCTACATTCTGAATTCCCGCAACCCTGCCTGCGAGGGAACCCGCATTGCGGCGCGCGCTCCACATTGCAAGAACTACTTCAAGGCGATCGCGGCCAAGAAGAGGATCACAATTATCGACATCGCGGCGCCGCGAATGTTGCTCGCGCATGGTTTTTTGAAGGCGATCTTT
>DAHUXR010000278.1 GCA_027307045.1 Acidobacteriaceae bacterium | reverse complement strand
GTCGGACAGAAAGCGGAAATCAAGGTGGACTCGAGCGGCCGGACTCTAAAGGGCCACGTCGACAGCATTGCGGGAGCGACCGGGCCGCTGTTCAGTCTGCTTCCACCGGAGAATGCGACGGGAAACTACGTGAAGATTGTGCAACGCATTCCAGTAAAAATCGTGCTGGAGCCGGGAGAAAACCGGGATCGCCGGCTTCGCCCTGGCATGAACGTCGTACCGGACGTGTACCTCAAATGAGTTCCGCCGCCGTCACGCTCGATCAGGAAGCCTGGAAGCCCAAGTACAACCCCTGGCTCATTGCGGTGGTTGTGGCCATGGCAGCCTTCATGGAGGTGCTGGATACCAGCATCGCCAATGTGGCTCTGCCCTACATGGCGGGCAATCTGGGAGCAAGCAATGACCAGAGTACCTGGGTGCTGACTTCTTACCTGGTCTCAAATGCCATCATTCTGCCGATCAGCGGCTGGCTGGCGGCCACATTAGGGCGCAAGCGCTTCTTTATGTCATGCCTCGGCGTCTTTACCGCGAGTTCTCTGCTTTGCGGCATCGCGCCAAGTCTCGGATTTCTTCTTCTGTTCCGCGTTTTGCAAGGGGCCGGCGGCGGCGGCTTGCAGCCCATG
>DAHUXR010000277.1 GCA_027307045.1 Acidobacteriaceae bacterium | reverse complement strand
CCCTCTTCGCCGGTCTTGCTGCTTCGTGCGAAACCGAGTAGGAACTCCAGATGTACATGCCCCTGGCAGCGGCGCCCACCTGGCTCAGCTTCTCACTGATCGTGGTGGTCATGAACGATTCGAATTCGCTTTGGGCGATTGCCGGATCCCTCTTCCCGCCAACCGCGCCCATCATCATGTTTCTGCGCATGGCTTCGCAGTTCCCGCCGCTGTGGCAACTGGCACTCTCCATCGGACTGCTGGTTGTCAGTATCTGGGTGGTTCTGTGGATATCGGCTAAGCTCTACCGCGTCGGCATCCTGATGTATGGCAAGAGGGCCACGCTGCCGGAGCTGGTGCGCTGGCTGCGCTACAGCTGAAAATCGGCTGACCACACAACTCTCGAGGATCGCCCAGTGCCGACGCATTCCCATCCGCCGGCCGGGTGTCCATTTTCCGCGTCTTGCCGGTTTCAACCGGTAACAGTCACCGTCAGGGGAGTCGTGCACCCATTTTGTTTTTGCCACTAACCCCTTCGGGTGATTGAATCTGCGGCTCAACACCCTATGATTGCCATGACTTAAGTAATCGCGCCTGACAGCATATTCAGTGCCCGTATGGGACTTTAGTCAGGCTGCATCGACG
>DAHUXR010000276.1 GCA_027307045.1 Acidobacteriaceae bacterium | reverse complement strand
CGCAAAATCACCCCATGGACCGGCCCCCCTCGGCTACCATTTTTCCTCGCGGGCCTACGCCCCCGAGCCGAGGACCAGGTATGTCAGAGCAGTCCGAGTTCAACCTGCGCGACCTGAACGACCAGGAGCTCACCGAGCAGGTTCACGACGATCTTTACAACGGCTTGCGCGACGAGGTCGTGGAGGCAACTCAGATCTTCCTCGAACGCGGCTGGGGCGCCGAGAAGGTGCTGAGCGACGCGCTGGTGGAGGGGATGAGGATCGTCGGCATCGATTTTCGCGACGGCATCCTGTTCGTTCCCGAAGTGCTCCTGGCGGCCAACTCCATGAAGGCCGGAATGGAGATCCTGCGTCCCCTGCTCGCGGAGACGGGCGCCGAGCCCATCGGCAAGGTCGTCGACATGGAGGAATTCGCGCCGCGGCTTGCCCGTGCCCCAGATCTCGACCTCGGCCGCGTTTGTGACCTTTGCCCGATGCGTCTTGGCCAGCAGCGCGGGAATGACGTGGCTTGCCTGCAGGTCGAAGGTATCGCCGGGGCCGTAGAGATTGGTCGGCTGGGCCGAGATGAAGTCGCTGCCATACTCCCGGCGATAGGCGGCGCAGAGCTTCAGGCCGGCGATCTTGG
>DAHUXR010000275.1 GCA_027307045.1 Acidobacteriaceae bacterium | reverse complement strand
TGGGCCACCGAGATCGTGTCCGCCTTGATCGGGAGGATCCAGGTGGTGGGGACGATCGGGAGTGACGTGGGGAGGTCGTTGCAGGCGCCGAGGCTCGCCAACGCCGCGGCGAGCGCAAGGGGGATCGTACGTCGCAGTGTCATGATTGGGGCCTCGCTCGGGAGCTGATACCCGAGGTGGGAGTCGAACCCACACGGGGGTCGCCCCCCGGCGGATTTTGAGTCCGCTGCGTCTGCCATTCCGCCACTCGGGCTTGCGCAACAAGCTCGCCCATCCGCGTGGCTTCCGCAAGTCGCAAGAACGCCCCTAAGGTACTGTCACCGAAGGATATTTGACGTGATCCAGCGCACACCGGCGGGGAGACCCTTGCAGGTCGCGCCATCCTGAAGGGGCCATTATCCTCAGGGCCCGGGATCCGGCGGCGCACCGCCCCCGCCGTCCGCCGAGCGCGCCTGGCGGGCCTGCTGGATCTTCTGCAGCAGCCGCTCGCGAAGCAGGTAGTACTGGGCGCATTGGACTGGCGACAGGTAGCGGCCCATCTCGGCCACTTCATCCTGGTACAGCCTGGCGTAGCTCACCCGGAGGGTCAGCAGGCTGTCGGTCAGGTGGCGGACGCTGTCGGGATCGGC
>DAHUXR010000274.1 GCA_027307045.1 Acidobacteriaceae bacterium | reverse complement strand
CGATTCAGCGTCTCGCCGATCAGGTCGCAGGCTGGTTCGTTCCGGCCGTCATCGGGGTTGCGATCCTGGCATTCGCCGCCTGGGCGGCTTACGGGCCCGAACCGCGCTTCGCGTTCGGGCTTGTCGCAGCCGTCAGTGTGCTGATCATTGCCTGTCCCTGCGCACTTGGGCTGGCTACGCCAATGTCGATCATGGTTGGCGTCGGGCGCGGCGCCCAGGCCGGTGTGCTGATCAAGAACGCCGAGGCGCTTGAGCGGATGGAGCGGATCAACACCCTGGTCGTCGACAAGACCGGCACGCTGACGGAAGGAAAGCCGAAGGTCGTGGCCGTGGTGCCGACGGCCGAATACTCGGAAGTCGAGATCCTGCGGCTTGCGGCGAGCGTCGAACGCGCGAGCGAGCATCCGCTTGCAGATGCCATCGTGAATGAGGCCAAGGATCGAGGCGTCCAGACGACGGATGTCAGGGATTTCGACTCGCCTGCCGGAAAGGGAGCGCTCGGAACCGTCGAGGGCAGGAAGGTGCTTCTCGGAAACGCGGCGTTCCTGCGGTCGCAGGGTGTAGACACCTCCGCACTGGAATCCGAGGCCGAACGGCAGCGCGGTGAAGGCGCAACCGTCATCAACATGG
>DAHUXR010000273.1 GCA_027307045.1 Acidobacteriaceae bacterium | reverse complement strand
GGATGGGCTCTTCGCTCTCTCCAACGCCCAACCGGCAGTGGCTATTCCGAACGTAGGGCGGCCATGGGTTCGATCCGGGAGGCGCGACGGGCCGGCAGGTAGGTCGCAAACACGGCGACCACGATCATTACCAGGACGGCCAGTGCCAGGCTGATCGCGTCGACGGGCTTGACGCCGAAGAGCAGGTCGGTGAGTTCATCCGAAAGGGTGCGGGTGGTTACCAGCGCGACAGGCACGCCAATACCTACTCCCGCGATCACCAGAATCAGCGATTCACGCAAAACCATCGAGAGCACGTCGTGTTGCTGGGCGCCCAGCGCCATGCGCACGCCGATCTCGGTGGTGCGGCGGCCGACGCTGTAGGACATGATTCCATATAGTCCAACCGCGGCGAGCAGCAAGGTCAGCAAGCCGACTCCACTCGACAGATTCGCGAACCTTCGTTCTTCGGCGACCGATGCGTCGGATTGTTCGTTCTGGGTGCGGAGATCGAAGATGGGAAGCTTGGGGTCGACCTCCCTCATAGCTGCGCGAACCGCGTTCACGATGCTGGCTTTATCTCCTCGATATCGCACTTCGAGATTCGCAGTGTCGGTTGGAACCTGGGTGTAAGGCTGGTAAACGGCCGGCC
>DAHUXR010000272.1 GCA_027307045.1 Acidobacteriaceae bacterium | reverse complement strand
CGTGGACTCGAACGCTCCGGCACTCCCGACGTCGCCCAACTGGTCGTGCTCAATACCTGCACCGTCACCGCCGCCGCCGATCACGATGCCCGCGCCGCCATCCGCCGCATCCATCGCCAGAATCCCGGCGCCCAGATCATCGTCACCGGATGCTACGCCCAACGCGCCCCCCAAGAGCTCGCCGCCCTCCCCGGCGTCACCAAAGTCATCGGCAATTCGCACAAGCACTTGCTGGCAGAGCTGAGCACTCAGCATTCAGCACTCAGCATTCAGCCAAATCAACCGAACGGTTTTGTGCCACTGGACGCGTTGCCGCCACCCGCAACCGGCGACCCGCGACCGGTTTTCGGCCAACGACCAACGACCAACGACCAACGACGAGATCCCGAAGTCCGAGGTCCGAGGTCTGGGTCTCAGACATCGTCGCCCATACCGCACTCCTCGCCGCCCCCGTCTTCGACGCCGCCAACGAACGCACCCGCCCCAACCTCAAGATTCAGGACGGATGCAACAACCGCTGCTCCTTCTGCGTCATCCCCTACGTCCGCGGCAAAAGCCGCTCGCTCACCACCGATCGCATCCTCGAAGAAGTAAACACCCTGGTCGCGGCCGGATATCAGGAAGTCGTGCT
>DAHUXR010000271.1 GCA_027307045.1 Acidobacteriaceae bacterium | reverse complement strand
GGTTGGGATCGCATTGTTCCTCTTGTTCGAGATGTCAAAGTCGCCGGCAAGAACGAAGCGTGGGAAGGAGAACGACCCCGCTCTCCAAGCTAACGGAGAGCCTTCAGTGGCGGTATCTCGATGAGGCCGGCGGAGAATTCGCAAAACGTCCGGGACGACCCTGAAGCTGACAGTACGCGATGATAAGATCAACGTAGCGCGAGCCCAGACACTCCAGACCGCCTAGTCGCGGCGCGTCAACTGCGGGCCTCCCCGCCGGGATGGCGAAACTGGCAGACGCAGCGGACTTAAAATCCGCAGGACCGAAAGGTCTGTGGGGGTTCAAGTCCCCCTCCCGGCACCAGACTCACGAGAACACGCCTCATTCACTCTTCGATTTCGAAGGTTCCGAACGGCGCCACGTGCGCTTGTCTCAACAAGCGCTTCATCTTGGTAGAACCAGTCTGGTTAACGCTGTGTATCACTACCACCGAGTTGCACCCATGCGTTGCGAGGTAGTGGGCTATCCGTTGACCACTACCTGCCTGTTCCGGAAAAGCTGCATCGCGGAAGTTCAAATCGTGATCGAGGAAGACGACGCGGAACGTTGTCTCGTCCAATATCCGAAGTGCCTCTTCCACGTTGGTGACGAATACT
>DAHUXR010000270.1 GCA_027307045.1 Acidobacteriaceae bacterium | reverse complement strand
GCGACCGCGCTCTCGAGGCTGGTGCGAGCCGAGCCGATACATCCCGCACCCAGTTTGAAGCGGCCGACATTCAGAACATTGAAGGCGATGTGATGCCCTTTGCCGATCTCGCCCAAAACATTTTCCACCGGAACCTGGCAATCGTTGAGAATCAGCGGGCAGGTCGAGGACCCGCGGATTCCCATCTTGTGCTCTTCGGCGCCAACGGAAAATCCAGGAAAGCTGCGCTCCACAATGAAAGCGGTGAACTTTTCTCCGTCGATTTTGGCAAATACGATGAACAGATCTGCGAAGCCGGCATTGGTGATCCACATCTTCTCGCCGTTCAGCAGGTAGTGCTTGCCCTCGGCCGAGAGTTTGGCCTGGGTGCGGCAATTCAGCGCGTCGGACCCGGACGACGATTCCGAAAGTGCATAGGCGCCGATCGTTTCTCCGCTGGCCAGCCCGGGAAGATATTTCTTCTTCTGCGCCTCAGTGCCAAAGTAAACGATAGGCAGAGTCCCGATGCAGGTGTGAGCGCCCCAAGTCGTGCTGAAGCCACCGTGCTTCGCTATGCGGTCGGCAATGATGGACGAGGTCACCTTGTCCATTTCCATTCCGCCGTACTGCTCCGGAACATCGACTCCGCTGAGGCCG
>DAHUXR010000026.1 GCA_027307045.1 Acidobacteriaceae bacterium | reverse complement strand
CGGAGCATTCTGAGATCCCACAGCGCCTGGAGTTCCCACAGCGCCCGGAGTTCCCACAGCGCCCGGAGTTCCAGAAGCGCCAGAGCCTCCTGTCGTAGTTCCTCCTGCCCGCGGTGCTGCAACGGTCACGCCGCTACCGCCACTCTGTTCCAGGCGCAAGTCGTAGACGAAATACCATTCGTCGTAATGGTCTTTGTCGTTGAATTCTTTGATCCCTTGTTTCTTGCTGACGCTGGCTACTCCCATGATTTGACCACCGCCCACGGTCTGTCCATTTCCAATCCCCGAGGTGTTCAATGTACCTAGCTGTCCAGTGCCTCCAGTCTGATTGGGTTGGCCTGTTGGCGGGTTTTGCGTTTGAGTCTGTCCTGTGGGCGTAGCGCCGGGAGCGGGATTCGCCCCCGGTCCGTTGTTGAACAAGCCGGGATTTGCGCTTCCTGCGCCACCGGAAAGACCCGGATTAGGGGCGGGAATGTTGACCTGTGCCTCACCCACGTGCACCATTTTCCAGTCCGACTCGCCGGTCATGGGATCTACATATTTTTTGCGCAGGAAACGAACGTGGTTGGTGTTCTCCAGTTGTTCAATGGAAACGGGATATTGGCCGCCACTTTTGTGGACAAATCGCTTTACCGCCGTGGCGTAATCTTTGCCGCGATGGATCATCTCTTCTTCTTTATCGCGCTTGATCTGCTGCGCGATCCGGGGCGCTTCCACGGACAACGCGATCAACATCAGCGTCATCGTGAGCATCACCGCCAGCAGCACGTAGCCGGCCTCTGTTGAACTGGCCCGATTTAATTTCATGTAACTCATATCTGTTCTCGCAAGGCTATTTGGCAGTCACTTGGATTGTCTGGCGATTGCTGTTCAGCATGTCTTCAATGATCACGCTGGTGTTATTGATCTGAATGACCTTATATTTTCTCTCCACGATGTCACCCTGCCTGGCGACGAATACTTCACCTTCATCAGCAAGAAAAATCCTCTTCGGCTCGCTGCCCTTGCTGGCAAAGCCATAAAACTTAAGCGGGATCTGGGGCGGCGGAGGTGTTGGCGTGGGTGTGGGCGGGGCTGGCGGCCCCATTTCACTTAGCCTTGCCGGACCTATCATCTTCGGAATTGCCTGCTCTTCCATCCGGAAGATATTTCTTCCGCCGGCTTCATACTTAATGCTCTGGCTAACGGCCAGCTCGTGCCAGTGGAACCTGGGATCAAGAGTGCTATCAGCCAGTTGAGTCGAGTTCGTGGACTTTCTCGTCGTCTGCGCTGCTGTTTGTGTGGAAGTTGCGGGTGCGGGAGAATTGGCGGAACTTGTGCCGAAGTCGACAAAGTTGTAGATGCCCACCAGCAGCAGGATCGCCAGCAGTGCGATCATCCATCGCACCTGCTTTTTATTTTCCGCCCCTATCTTCACGTAGAGTCCTTCTCCTCTGGCTATGAATGTTTGCGGCCGTCGCCGCTGTTAGCTTTCTTTCAGGAACGTCTCAAACTTCACCTGCAGTGATACCACTCCGCCTTCCTGGCTGTTGAGCGATATTTGATCAATGATAAACACGAACTTGTCCTGCTCCATGGCATTGATAAACTTCGCAACTTTTGAGTACTCGCCTGTGACAGTTGTATCAATGTTGACGCGCTGCACGTCAGGCAGTTCATTCTTTTCTGTACTCGCGTTCTTGTCCTGGCCGTAACGGATTCCAGCCGTGGTCACGCCGGCATCCTTCATCAGCTTTTCCAGGTGCTGTGATATCTGGGAAAACTGGCCAGGCACTTTCTCCGCATAGAACTTCTTAACGTCCACCCGGGTCTGCGCCAATTTCTTGTCGATTCCAATCAGCGGAGTCACTTCGCCGGTCAGCGCCTGCTTCTGCTCCCGCAAACTAGCTTCTTGCGCCGCGCGCGCAGAAGGACTGGAGCCGGGCAGCAACAGGTAAATGATGAGCAACAAATTCACCACGCCAAGGACGGCGACTATTGTCGTAAATTGCTTCCGCGTCTTTTCCAGATGCTTCATTACAAGCCCTCCCTGTTGCTGGTTCGCGCCGTGGAAGTCGCCGCGGGAGAGTAATAGGTCACAATGTCGAACTTGTAAAGCTGCGCTTCAGTCTTCGGCTGCTTTTGTATGGCTTCGCTGGTAATTTGCGGACTGCGAAAGCGCTCAGATTTTTCCATCTTCTTCTGGAGCTCTAGCCCATTCTCGTGAGTGTCGCCCATCACAACCAGTGTCAGCTTAAGGCGGTTGTCCGGGGTCACTTCCGGATGGACAGAACTCAGGAAGGCGCGGGCCGGCATGATTCTCTGGAGATCATTGAACAGCTGCGTCCAGGAAAGCTGGCGACGGTTGATCTGGCGGTTCCAATAATTCTTCTGCTCGGTAACATCGTGATTTTCCGGCAAATTGGAGATTGCCGCCGCGGCAGCACGCTGTTTTTGCAGATCGGCAATCTCAGCCTGTAATTGCCTGATTCGCTGGCCGGACTGGGACGAGTTATGGAAATTTCTCCATGCAAATCCGATGAGTACGAGCATGAGCACGGCTGATGCTCCGATGGCCACGCTCCAGCGCACATAAAACTGCCGTACATCTTCGTACTTCTGCGTTGCGAGATTGATATTGAGGCGCATTATCCCAGCAGAGCCCCCACAATTCCCGCCATTGTCGTAGGCGAAACATGCTCACCGGACAGGTTCTGCTCAACGGCAAGTTCCGGGGCCAATTCCTGGACCTGCGCTCCCGTCTGTTGATGCAGCAACGGGCCAAGTTCGTCTAGCGGGGCCGGCCCGCCCACATAGATCTTTTCAATATGAGCCGCAAATGTATCTTCAAAAAAGACGATCGAGGGCAACACAGCTTCTGACAGCTCTGTCGCGGAAAAAATGCCGCTATGTGGATTGTCCAGCGTACGCACCAGCCGCAGTTCCTGCCGCTCAACCGCCGTGATGGTAATGTTCATCGGGTCAACTTTCAGCACCAGCGTGGGACGCTCGCCTTCCACCAGCCCAAGCGCCGCAAGGGATGATGGCAGGACGACTCCGGGCTCATATCCAAGATCGCGAAAGGCTTTTTCGTATTCGTCAATGATTTCGCGCGGAGCCACAGCAGCCGCTACCCTGACAGTTCCATTAGCGCGAGTTACATCGTAAGAAAGTGTTGCCTGGTCCACGTCAAAGGGAAGAGATTTCTTGAGGCGAAAACGAAGGACCGGCTCGATTTCATCGCGTTTGGTGGGCAGGGAATCAAAATCCAGCAGCATCATGCGGATTGCCACGTCCGGCAACACCACGATCACGTCTTTTGATTTTCCCGCTACCGCGCCCAGTGCGCCGCTCAATGCGGCGCGCAACGCCTCAGGATTAAGGATGTTGGGCACGTTCAATCCCGGAGCAATTGTGCCTTCACTGAAGCGCCTTGAGGTAAAGACCTCCAGCTTCGATGTCTTTTCGGAGGCGCGCGCGGCGATTACCCCTTCCGAGGTGATTTCACACGCCAGCCGTGGCCGTACCGTTTTTTGTTGCGAGCCTGCCATTTTTATCTCGTAGTCTCGATGAAAGTGACTTTGTTGATTTCCTTCATCGTAGTGATGCCGGCCCGGACGCGCGCCAGCGCCGAATCGCGCAGAAATTTCATTCCTTCTTCATGCGCGGCCTTGCGAATTTCCGATGACGGCCGCTTTTCCAGGATCAGTTCACGGATACGATCAGAGAGGTCCAGCAGTTCATGGATCGCCGTTCGTCCGTGATAGCCGGTGCCGCCGCACTCGATACATCCAGGGCCATCGTAGAACGTTATGTCGCGCCATTCCTTTGGCGAGAGACCAAAATTTCCCAGCTCTTCATCCGAGTAACGTACCGGCGTCTTACAATGAAGGCAAATCATTCGCACCAGCCTTTGCGCCAGAACGCAGTTCAACGCCGAAACAAAGTTGTATGGTTCCACTCCCATGTTCAGGAACCGTCCCAGCACGTCGACCACGTTATTGGCGTGGACCGTGGTAAATACCAGGTGGCCGGTGAGCGCAGACTGGATGGCGATTTGCGCCGTTTCCGTATCGCGGATTTCGCCCACCATGATCTTGTCAGGATCATGGCGCAGGATTGACCGCAGACCGCGGGCAAAAGTAAGGCCCTTCTTCTCGTTTACCGGAATCTGCGTGATGCCATGGATCTGGTATTCCACTGGATCTTCAATCGTGATGATCTTGTCTTCATCGGTTTTGATTTCATTCAGCGCGGCATAGAGCGTGGTGGTCTTGCCGCTGCCCGTGGGGCCGGTGACCAGCACCATGCCGTAAGGTTCCAGAATGTAGCGCCGGAACTTCCGTAAATCTTCTTCGTCAAAGCCCACAACGTCCAGCACCAGGTTGCGGAACTTCTCGCTCATCGATTCTTTGTCCAGCACGCGGAGCACGGCATTTTCGCCGTGAATGGTGGGCATGATGGAGACGCGGAAATCGATCAGGCGTCCGCTGTATTTCACCCGGAAACGTCCGTCCTGTGGCACGCGACGTTCCGCGATATCGAGCTCGCTCATGACCTTAATGCGCGTAATGATGGTGGAATGATGCTCCTTTGCCATCGGCTGCATGGCCGGCGTGAGCACGCCGTCAATTCGATATTTGACGACGACCGAGTCACTTTCAGTCTCAACGTGAATGTCACTGGCTCGCTTTTGCAGCGCCGTGAAAATTGTGGTGTCCACCAGGCGGATGATCGGGCTAACGTCGGCTTCCGACGTGCCGGTGATACGGTCAATGGTAATGTTTTCGTCGCCGCTGCCCTCGTCGTCCCGGACAACGTCGAGCACAAAGCCTTCGCTGGCTTCTTCCAGCACACGCTGTGACTGCTCAGTTTTTTTGAGAATCTCGCTGATCTGGACCAGCGTGGCGACTTTGGTCTTGATGCGCCGATTCAACAGCAGCCCGATTTCATCAATCATCATCAGCTTGCTGGGATCGGCGATGGCAATGGAAAGCGTGCTCTCATTCTGTTCCAGCGGGACAAAGTTGTAACGGAACATCAGGTCCACCGGGACGGTTTTAAACAGCTCCGCGTCCAGGTGGTAATCACGCAGATCCACGAACTCGCAGCGATAGCGCGCCGCCATGTCGCGGGCCTTTTGCTCAGTGCCCTCTAGCAGTCCGTTGATTGGTGAAGTGGTTTCCATGACTGTCAAATTCTTTCGGTCCATAACATCCTACGAGTGCGCCTGTGCTCCCAGTGAAAAGATAGGCAGATACAGCGAGAGGAGCACAACTGCAACCGTAATGCCCATGAAAATTAAAATGATTGGCTCAACCAACTGCATGGCAGTGGAAAGCGAATTCTGCACGTCTTCCTCATAAAATTCCGCCACGGAATTCAGCATGGCTGGCAGCGCGCCGGTGGATTCACCCACTTCAATCATCTCAATTGCCAGGTCAGGGAAGAACCTGGTTTCTTCCAGGCTGAAGGAAAGGGCGCGGCCTTCCCGCACCCGGTTGGAGGCGTATCCCACGTTGCTGGCAATCTTGAAGCTGTTGATGGATTGGCTGGCTGTTTCCAGCGATGGCACCAACGGCAGTCCACCCGTCAGCAGAGTGGAAAGCGTTCTGGAGAACATGGCAATCTGATACTTCATCCAAATCTCGCCAAAGAGGGGTAAGCGGTAGCGCAGTGCGTCCAGCCACTTGGATCCCCTCTCCGAGCGGACGAAAAGCGCAACCATGACGACCAGAGCCACAAGTGCGGCAAGAATGATGTAGTAATAATTTCGGATGCCGCTCCCAATGCTAAGCATGAACACGGTAATGGCCGGCAACTTGGCATTGAGCGAGCTGTAAAGGTCGGCAAACTGAGGCACCACGTAAGTCATCAAGAATGTCAGCATCACTGATAGGGCACAAATCAAGAGCCCCGGATACCAGAGTGACGCGATCAGTTTCTTGCGGAAAGAGACAGTAAGGCGCTGAAAAGCGATATAACGAGCCAGGACTTCTTCAAGATTGCCGCTTCGCTCTCCCGCCAATAACGTGGTGGTATAGATCTTTGATGTCGCTCCCTGGGCTTCAAAGGCCTGTGACAGCAGTTCGCCGCTTTTTACCCGTTCCTGAACGTTATCAAGGATGGCCTTAACCCGCGGGTTCTTTTGCCGTTTGCTGAGGATATTTAAGGACTTGAGGATCGGCAATCCTGCTTTGATCAGGGTCAGAAATTGCTGGTTAAAAATGACGAATTGATCGGCTTTCAGGATCTTCTTGCGCGCGCCTCCGCCCATGGACAGCAGTCCACGCCGGTTCTTAACCGAGTAGACCATGAAGCCCTGCTGGATAAAGCGCTCCCTGATCTCCTGTTCAGAGACGCCACTTTCAACCTGCTGGAGCACGTGGCCGCGCTCGTCCGCCATTTTAACCAGAAATTCAGCCATGAAATGAGAATACGGGGGAAGCTCCGGCTCCCTTATATAAGTCTAACATTCTGCGGATTGTTAACTCTATTTATTAGAATGGGGGGAACCCCCATTATTGCGCATTTTGCTGATTAATTTTACTAATTCTTCAGCTACCTAAGGTAATCAGATAGTGATTATTGGGTTACCTGACTGTCTTCAATGGTATCCACCCCCGGGGGTGGGGTAAATCGAAATAAGCTGTCCTGGACAGGCACATTTTCCTCGATTTGAGAGAAGCGGAAATCCGTGGTGGTGCTGTCAACCCCATGAATCACGATCCGGTGGATCTGGTGGCTGGGAGAAATCTCAAGCACCACATCTGACACCCGGTCTTTCATGATTTTGGGCACACCACGCATGACGATGTCTCCGGGCTGCAAGGGAGTCAGGTCGGGAGCCAGTGACAAGCCTTCCAACTCCTTTTCCAGCTTCGTTTTCCCCAAAAGATAGCGCAAAGGCGAACGGAGGTCATCCAGATTCTTTGCCGGTGTTTTTTTGGCTTGCCGATCCCCAGTTACATAAAAATAGGCCGTTTGGGAGTCGATGAGAAACAGTTTTTCACGGGGCACATGATATTCCCAGCGCATGCGGGACGGCTTTTTGAGCCACAGTGTGCCGCTTTCCGTGCGCGATATGCCGTCACCCTGGTAAATTTCAGTGAACGCCGCCTTGAAAGTTTTCAGGTGATTGTAATGTTCATCCACCGCATGGGCGGCTGAGCGCACGTCAGGAGGCTGGCCAAAGACAAGGCGCGTGCAGAGAAACAAAACTGACGTAACCAAAGTGCGCGAGCGCCATTTCATCGGAAAAATATGCCCTTGATGCTTCAGGATAACAGGTTCTGTTACTTGTTGAGTGGCTTCCCATGACGCTCAAGGTAGATAAACTTCTTGGCATCTGCGACCTGGACCGTGCCGTCAAGCCTCAATCGATAGGGAACGCCGTTTGGATCCACCGGCACGCCACGCAGGAGACCTACCTTGATCAGATCAGACCATTCTTCAGGGTAGGCGCCGCGGCTCTCGTAGTAGGCTTTTGTCCGGCGCTCCAACTCGTCCAGCTCTGACTCCACGCGCAGCGAAATCAGATGTTTCTCGGCCGTATCTTTGATTTCTTTGTCTTTGGTTGTCTCGTAAATCGTTTTCCAGAGGTAAGCGGCGGTTGCGGGATCGTCAGCATGCTCCGCCATCCTCGCCGCCATCACTCCCATCCAGGGCAGTGCGCCTGGGACCTCAGAACCCTTTTGAAACGCCTGCTCGGCTGCCCGGTAATCGTGCCGGTCAACATAGTGGACGAATCCCAACGTGAAATAAAGGCGCCAGTACAGTGGATTCGCGCGAATGCCCTTTTCCAGCAGCCGTACGGCTGCGTCGGGTTGTCCTGCTCCCTCGGGAACCTTTTGAGACAGGAAGATTGCTCCGTTCTCGTAGGCCACAATCAGGTTGGGATCAAGATCTGTAGTAATTTCCAGCAGCGGGTCAAGTAACTCATAGTGCTGAGCGCCCCGAACGTGCCGGGCACCGAAATACTGTACAGCGCGAGTCCAGTAGATGTCCGCCAGCAGGCTTGAATACCCGAGGCTCAATCGCTTAACAGTCTTGCCTGATGGCAGATAGAGGGCGTCCTCCAGCGTGGTCTGGGTTCCGCGGACCTTGTCCACCTGCCGGCGGCTCACGATAGCGCCTGCTAAAAGCGCTACGAGGAGAAGCCCCCAAGTTACATTCGCCTGTCGCCTGCTTTTCATTTCAGATCACGCCGTTCAAAGATCAATATCGCCCCGACGGTCACTGCCACTGAATAGAGCAGGGCGTAGATCGTATTGAACAAGACTAGCTGCCCACTCACATTCTGTTCATGGGCCACCTGCGAGATGACGTTGAGTGAAGCAAAGTTCGGCAGGATGTAGGCGGCGCCGGTCACGAGATATTTTGTCGCACCGTGCGACATGGCAGCAAAATTCTTCAGGTCCTCGCCAAAGGTACCGATCACGAACAAGGCAAACGCGAAGGTGGCGGAAAAAATTGGAGAGGAGAAGGCGGAGAACAGAAGTGTGATGGCCACCATCATCATGAACTGGAGCACAATGAAATAAACTGCAATCAGCATCCTGGCATCTGTCCCGGCCAGACTGTGGATGAAAATCAGCAGTGCGGCATAAAATCCCGCGGTCATCAATACGGCATTGACCACCAGTGTCAGTAGCAGCCCCAGATATTTACCGGCAATAAACTCCCAGCGGCGTACCGGACGCGACAGGATGGTGTAAAGCGTTTTCTTTTCGATTTCCTTAGAGACCAGGCCAATGCCGATGAAGATGGCGATGATCACACCAAAGAGAGAAATAGAACTCAACCCGACATTTACCAGCATCAGCTTTTCCAGGCCAATCGAGATCTGGCTGAATAGCGGCGCCGATGCCACAAGAAGGAGGACAAACAGAATAAGGTTATAAAGAACGCGGTCGCGAACGGCTTCACGAAACGTATTCAGCGTGATTGCAGAAAGACGCGAGTTCATAATTGCACCGGTTCTTTTTCTCGTTCCCTGGTCTTGGACAGGAAGTATTCCTCCAGTGTGCGGTGGATCGGTGTGACCGAAATTAGCCGGGCATGCCGCTGCCGGAGTATGTCCAGCACGCGGTCGAGGTCGGCGCTCTGTACTGTCCCGCGAACGGTGTCTCCGGTGATGTGGGGCTCGACCACAGATTCTTCGACTGCCCGCAGAGCGCCGGCGCCCAGCCAGATTACCTCAGTCTTATCCGCGACACTTGATCGAAAATCGTTTACGACTCCGACTCCGCGCAACTCGCCTTTATGGATCACCGCCACGCGATCGCACAGTGCTTCTGCATCTGAGAGGATATGGGTTGAGAAGAAGATCGTCTTTCCATCGTCCTTCAGACTCTGGATCAACTCTCGGACTTCATGCCGGCCAACCGGGTCCAGGCCTGACATGGGCTCATCCAGAAATATCACATCGGGATTATGAACGATGGCCTGTGCAATCCCGACGCGTTGCAACATCCCCTTGGAAAATTTTCGCAGCTGCTTGTTGCCTACATCGCTCAAACCCACGCGGGACAGCAATTCCCCAATTCGCTGCTTTCTTACCCCCGCGGGAACACCCGAAAGCTGGGCATAGTAGTCCAGTAGCTCAGGGGCGCTTAGATAGTCGTAAAAATACGGCTGTTCCGGCAAAAAACCAATTTTCCGCTTGATCTCCGGGTCTAGAAAGTCCTTGCCCAGAATCGTAGCCGAACCGGAGGAGGGGAAAATAATCCCCATCAGAAGCTTCAGTGTGGTTGTCTTGCCGGCCCCGTTCGGGCCAAGGAAGCCAAAAGTTTCTCCGGCTTCAATCGTCAGGTCCAAAGACTTGAGCGCGGGACGAAGCGTCCTTTTCCAAAACCCAACAGGATAGTCTTTCGAGAGAGCCCGAATTTCTATGGCATGCATGTCGAATTTAATGCTGACCCATTTTATGGTCGCAGCGGTCTCACAATCAATCTGTGAAAAAAGTTAGCCTCCAAGAGGCGTGTACTGCGTAGGATCCATGCAATCGGAGTGGATCACTCCAGCGGCCAGGCTGGCGGCCGCCGTTTTCTGGTACCGGATGATGCCATCATCGGTTGTGCAGAAGTTCTTGGAACCTGTTTGGTTCCAGGATACAGGAGTCGCCGTGGATGTGTAATCGCTGAAAGGCACGCCACTTGCACTTGAGACCAGGTAAAATTGATAACCGCTTTTGACGCATGGCTGAGCAGCGCAACCAACCAATTGATCTGACAAGCAGGCATGGTTCATGTCGCAAGGAACACCAGGGCCAAGTTTGACCAAGTTGTCGGCATACCCAATGCTATTGGTAAACTCAATGATGTAAACCGCCTGCGAGTTATGCACGTTGCGGAGAACCGACACCGCGGCAGCCTGGTTCGCCGATTGCTTCGAGAGTAGGAGGTTCGGAATGGCTATCGCGGCAATAATCAAAATAATTGCCACCACAATCAGCAACTCAATCAAAGAAAACCCTTTTTGTCTTTCTGCCATGCCAACGCTCCCTGGGACTTAAAAAGCTGGATTTGCAGCCTGAAAATGCCTAATGACTACCAGTTAGGTTTAATGGCAAATGAATGGCCATTCGTTGACTGAGAGCTTAAATTTTTATCGAGTAACATGCTTATTATTTAACAACTTACATGACGCTTTTGATTGCTGCCCCGTGTATGGCTCCCGAAGTATGACAAAAAATGTCAAATTTGTGCCGGGAAAGGTACACAAATTGTCTTTTTTAGATTTCCGATCTGACTCTAACTAAGGCGCACTCTTATGCGCAAAGAAAGAAAGGACACGGCTTGCGCCGTGTCCTTTTTTTCTGGCTCATACCCTCCCCCAGGTACTTGCCGAAAAAATCCAGTTACTGAATTGGACCAAAAGCAGTGATCGTGTTGCAGGTTGCGGAAGTGACCGCAGCCGTAATGGATGTTGGGGCAGTGACCGGCGGGATTGCACCGGAAGTTGATCTGATCACCGCATCAGGGTTGGAGCAATAATTCTTGGTGCCCGTGCTCTGCATGGTGATGGGGCTGGCGCTGACTGTGTAGTCGCCAAACACGCCGGCAACCGCAGGCTGCGCGGTCAACATATAGTTATAGCCACTCTTGGGGCAGAAAGCTGCTGCACAAGCCAGAACGTTGTCAATCAGGCAAGCATTGGCGGCGGTGCAGGCGCCTGCCGCGGGTGCAGGACCCAGGGCAACCAAGGTGTTAGCATAGCCACTCGCCGGATACGTGGTCGAGTAGGTTACCTCGGATGTGTTGATGGTGCGAATGGTGCTGGCAGCGGCGGAATCATTGGCTGACATCTTGGACCGCAGCAGGTTTGGAATCGCGATGGCCGCGATGATAAGGATAATAGCTACTACGATCAGCAGCTCGATCAGTGAAAAGCCTTTTTGTTTGCGCATTTTTTGTTTTCTCTCTTCTTCTTCTGGATAATTTGGTCGTTAATCAGATTTTTGCGAACTTGACTAGTTTTGCAACGTCAACTAGCAAATCGACCAACGCTGTTGCTGCTTCTAGAATGCAAGTTGCGAGCCATTCTGCCGGTCAGTAAGAGAGGTTCCTTCCAACTCCTTACAGGTCATACACATACCCTTAAAATGTAAACAAATGTAAAGTAGTGTTTACTTTTACATTTTGCCAAAAATGACGTAAATTGTCATTTCAGCCTTACAACCTATGGCAGGTACACTTTTTATTGTTGGAATTGGAGCGGGAAAGAGGGGGCGGGTAGAACTTCCAAATGAGCGGAACCCTTATAAGAGGACGGAATACCTGGCATGATATTCCGCCCCCTCTGAAGGGAAAAGGTTACTAAAACGGTATGTCCTCATCCGTAATCTCGGCTGATGCCGGGGCGTGTTCCTCAGAATGCGAACTGCGCTGGTCAAATGACGCAGAAGCGCCGCGCGACGAACGTCCTTCATGGTCTCCGCCGCCACCGCCCTCGCCGCGCCCGCCCAGCAGCACCAGATCGCTGGCGACGATCTCAGTGCGGTATTTCTTCTCTCCGCTCTGCTTGTCTTCCCAGCTCGACGTTTGCAGCCGCCCTTCGATATAGATCTTGGATCCCTTTTTCACATACTCGCCGACGATCTCCGCCAGCCGTTGCCAGGCCACAATGTTGTGCCATTCCGTGCGGTCCTGCCACTCCCCTGCTTTATCTTTATAGCGTTCATTGGTTGCCAGGCTGAACTTGGCCACGGGAACGCCGCTGGGCGTGAATTTAACTTCTGGGTCTTTTCCCAGATTTCCCACCAGAATCACTTTATTTACGCTCTTTGCCATAAAAGAAATTTTCCTTTGCGAATGTTGGTAAATATATCAGCGGGCCGCAATCTCTTAAAGTGTGGCAGCAACAAAACAGGCGTAATTCTAGACCAACCTCACGCATGTCCGCCATAAATCTGGTAGAGCATCACGTAAACAATCACCCCGGTAACGGAGACATAGAGCCAGACAGGAAACGTCCACCGCGAAATTCTGCGATGGCGGTCAAATCGCGACTTCAGGCCGTATGTAAGCGACATAACTACCAGCGGAACCACGGCCGCCGCCAGAATCGTATGCGAAATCAGAATGGTGAAATAGACGGGTCTTACCCATCCCTGTCCGGGAAAATGCACTGAACCCACGTGGGCGTGATAATAGAGATAGCTGACCAGAAAGACGCTCGAAGTGGCAAAAGCGGCAATCATGCATGCGCGATGCAGCCTGATCTGTTGCCGTGCGATCAATGCCCGTCCGGTGGTGATCAAGACAGCGCTCGCGCCATTCAACGTGGCATTCAGGGCGGGGAAGAGGCTGTAATCGGTCATTTGATCCTTACGCCGCCGGGAGCGTGCGCCGCTTGTTGGCGACAATGAATCCCGCCACAAATACTATGCCCGCAAAAAGCGCCAGCACGCCAATGGAAGGCCACAAGGCCAGCGTGGTGGCGTGCGTGGTGGCAGGGAAGAGCGTGAGCAGCAGCGAGTCCATGCCGTAGGTAAGCGGGTTGATGCGCATCAGCCACTGGATCCAGCCTGACGCTCCGCTAACAGGGAACAGCGCTCCGGAAAGCATCCACAGAGGAATCAGGAACAGATTGATAATCGCGTGAAAGCCCTGCGACGATTCCATGCGCCACGCTATTACGAATCCAAGCGCGGTAAGAGAAAACGCCACCAGAAACGTGACCAGCACCACAATCAGGAATTGTGCAACGCCTATTTTTATTCCGATGAATGGCGCAAATATCAGAAAGAGCAATCCTTGGATAGTCGAAAGTGTTGTTCCACCCAACACTTTACCCAGCACTATCCCTGATCGATGCACGGGCGCGACCATCACGGAAAGCAGAAACCCTTCATTGCGGTCTTCAATTACTGACATCATGGTGAAGATCGAGGTAAAGAGAACGATCATCATCAGCGCGCCGGGGAAGAAATAATTCAGGAAGTTTCCCGTGCCGGTTGCGCCCTTTTGCAGTGACGTGCCAAACCCTGCGCCGATGACCACCCAAAAAAGCAGCGGCGAAACCACCACGCCCACCACTCGCGCCGGCTGGCGGTAGAACCGCACAACTTCCCGCCACCACAAGGTGAATGCGGGGAGCAGGGGATTCACTCTGGGTGCAACTGCGGGAGTAATTGCTGCCTGGGCCATTAGTCGTTCTCCTGTTGCTCCTGCTCCGTCCAGAACCTGTGGCCCGTGCGGCTGATGAACACGTCGTCCAGTGTGGGCTTGCTGATGGAAACCGATTGGATTGTACCCGGCATCGCTTCCGCCACGGCCGTCACAAATTTCAACCCGTCTTTGATTTCCAGACGGACTTTGGCGTCCAACGCCGTGGTGGCGATCTTGAATTGCTCCTGAATCCGCTGCGCCAACGCCGCCGGGTCCGCGGCCTCCAGCATCACCACGTCGCCGCCGATCTCGCTTCGCAATTCGGCTGGCGTTCCCAGCCCAACAATATCACCCAGGTTAAGGATCGCCAGCCGGTCGCAGTGCTCGGCTTCTTCCATCAGGTGCGTGGTCGCGATGATCGAAACCTTTTCCCGCATCCGCAGTTCGTCCAGGTAAAGCCACAAATCGCGACGCGCGCCGGGATCTAGCCCGGTCGTCGGCTCATCCAGAAGCAGCACGCTTGGCCGATGCATGAGTCCTTTTGCCAGCTCCACACGGCGCTGCATCCCGCCGGAAAACGTTTCAACCTTATCCTTGGCACGATCCGCCAATGCAACCCGTTCCAGCATTTCCTGAATGCGCGACTTTAAGGTTGCTCCGCGCAGTCCGTACAGATGTCCCTGATGCCATAGGTTCTCTGCTGCCGTCAATTTCAGATCGACCGATTTGGATTGAAAAACCACGCCAATTCGACGGCGAACTTCATCGGCTTGCTTGATCGAATCAAACCCTGAGACCAGTGCGCGACCGCTGGTGGGGAGCATGAGAGTGGAAAGAATCCGGAACAGCGTTGTCTTGCCGCTCCCGTTCGGCCCTAGCAGACCAAATATTTCGCCTACAGCTACGTCAAAAGAAATGCCTTTCAAAGCTGTGCGCTTGCCATAACTGTGGCGAATGTCTTCCACGCGAATCACGGCGGAAGCGCTCTCTTGAGTGCCCGTAAAAGTGTTTTCTTGTAAAGCAGTTGCCATAATTTATGAATGCACCACGTTCAGCATCATCAAGGCAAAAAGCAGTGGCAGATAAATCACGCTGGCTTGCAGCAGTTGCCGCGCAAACAAGCGTGAGTCGGGTGATGTGGTGGGAAGCTTTGTGCGCGCCAGGCGGACTACAAACCACAGGAATCCCAGCCCCAGCGCCAGCGCGCCGAACAGGTAGGTCCTGCCGGTCATGCGCAGCAAGGCCGGAACAAGGCTTACGGAAATGAGAGTGGAGCAATAGGTCAACATCTGGCGGATCACGGCGTGTCCGGCCTTGTCCACCACCGGAAGCATTTTGATGCCGGCGGCTTCGTAGTCTTCGCGGTACATCCACGCGATGGCCTGAAAGTGCGGGAACTGCCAGAAGAACACGATCAGGAAGAGAGAGACGGCTTCAATTTCCAGTTTGCCGCGTATGGCCGTCCAGCCAAGCAGCGGCGGCATCGCGCCAGGGAAGGCGCCGACAAAAGTGGAGATCGGCGAGAGGCGTTTCAGCGGCGTATAGAACGCCAGATACGTCACCGCGGTGCCAAACGCCAGCAGGCCTGTCAGAACGTTCGTGGTCAGCGAAAGATAAACCGGTCCCAGCACCATTGCCAATATTCCCGCCGTCAGGCCTGTCGCCAGGCTCATTCTGCCGGCAGGCAGCGGACGGTTGCGCGTGCGCCTCATCAGCGCGTCAATCTTGTGCTCCAGCACTTCATTCAAGGCCGCCGAGCCGGCGCAGGTTGCGCCGATTCCTACCAGCGCATTGAGCAGAGTCCAAGTCAATGACGAAACGCCGCTCATGGCTGCGCCCATGTAAAAGCCAGCCCACGCCGTCATCACGACCAGCGAGGTCACGCGAACCTTGAAGAGCTGGAAGTAATCACCGAGCAGGGAATTCTTCCTGAGTACCACCGGAGCCGCAGGAGCAGAAGTTGTGACCGATGTTTCTTGCTCCAGCCGTTGTGGGATGCTGCTCATGCCGTGGCCACCTCACGCTGCCGGTCGAATGGGATCACCGTTGCCGGATCGCCCGTGTGACGGTAAGCCTGAACGGTCAACACCATCGTGAGCGCCAGAATCAGCGCGCCTACCGCAAGATGCGCGACAGTCACAGCGACAAGCGTCATGGTCGGCTGCGCTTCATTCACGCCCTGTATAACACGAACTACGTATGCGCTTACGCCCAATAGCAGCTGTCCGATCAGGAGTAGAAGCAACCAGAGAGCGGGCCGGCGTAGGTGCGGGATGGTCGAATGCTTGGTCATAGTTCGCAAGCTCACATAGAGCAGCAATCCCGTCACCAGCAAGGCGTTCAAGATGTGAGGATAAAGTAATGCATGAACTATTTTGTGCGTCGGCCAGTGGTTCGATCCCATGGGGCCCCACTTGGTCCACACATGGCGGAAAGCCGCGCCAAGGATTAATTGCAAATACAAAAATCCGATCAGCATCCAGCAATGCCGCAGTAGCGGCCCAGCATCTTTGCGGGTGATCTTTTCCGCAGGTTCATCGAGCCAGCTCCGGCTGGTAAAAACCGCAATCACAGCCAGCATGCAGAACATAGTCTGGCCCACGGTCGCGTGGGCCGTTGAGATCGCTGGTGGCAGAAAATTCAATACCGTCAGGCCGCCCAGGACTCCCTGAAAAATTACCCCCAACACGGCGCCGATCGTCAGACCGCGCATCCAGCGGCGCTTGTCCACGCGCCAAGTCCATATCGCTACGACAATCGTCAGCAGCCCGACAAACTCGGCGATCATGCGGTGCGTGTGCTCAAACTTTACTCCGCCAATCATCCTGGGAATCTTGAACAAATGGCCAAAGCTCGTCGGCCAATCGGGGACGGCCAGACCGGCATTGTTGCTGGTGACCAGCCCGCCGGCAACGATCAGCAGGAAGGCCAGAGCGGCAACAAAAACGGTAAACCGATGTTGAGCGGCGTTATACGTGGAAGAGGTCAGAACTGCTCCCTGAGAGTACTGATTATTTTAACACTCGTTTTTCTGAAATCCCGAGCTTTGCGAGGGATCGCTATGGCCACAACTGTTTATCTGGAACAGATGGATTGTTGCTGATCAATAAGCGGATGCACCAACCTTTACTTTTTTCTCGCAATAGGGCTCCCTTGCTGCGCTCGGGATGCTAAACAACTTACTGCCCCGCCGCCGAATAAACAAACGACGCCTTCGCGTTTTCCTTTGGCCCGACCTTCACTTTCATCGTCTGCTCGCCAAATCTTTCATGCACCGCGGCAATCGTGTATTCCCCCGGAGGCAGGTTCTTGATCTCAAAGCTTCCGTCCGGCCCGCTCACCGCAAAATAGGGGTGCGACATCACGTTGATGTAAGCCCGCATCCACGGATGCTGGTTGCATTGCACCGGAATCATCATCTCCACGTTAGGAAACTTCTTGATGACAGGCTTGTCCGTGGGCATCTGCGACTCATTGAACGGCGGATTATTGCTTGGCATGTCGTGAATATTGTGGTCTGCCGTGTCAGTGTTGGTGATCTTCAGCGGCTGACCCGCCATGATGCCCAGGATGTGCGGACTATAGCGGCAGCCCTTCTGGTCAAGCACCACCGGCTCGCTCGGGACAGCAAAGTTGCCTTGCGGCAAGCCTTCTTTCACATAAAGAAAAACGTTTGCTAGCTTGCCATCCTTCGCGACCACAACTTCCGCTGGCTGCGGGCCCGTCGGGCAGCCTGGATCGGCCGTCATATCCAGCGGCTTCATCTTGGGGGGCTGATCTTTTAGGCTCACCACGCCGCTAATCGTGCCAACCGTAGATGTGTCAACGCTGATTGTTGCCGGCTTGGACGCTGCGGCGGACTGTTCAGGCCCCGAAGGTGATTTGCTGCAACAAGCCAGTGACAGCACACCAACGAGCGCAGCACTCAACAAGATTCTTGCCGCGCCTGACTGAAAGTTCTTAGCCCTATCCGTGTAAATCATAGTTATCCGTGTCATCCGTGGTAAGGTTTTGCTAGTCGCCGGTCGCCACGGCCACGTGCTCCATGTTGGCAATAACCGCGTCGGCGAACTCGCTGGTTCCAGCCGTCCCGCCCACATCGCGCGTGAGGTGCAGTTTTTCTTTATAGGTCTTTTCCAGTGCTGCGTGGACTTTGTCCGCGGCTTCTACTTCGCCCATGTGACGCAGCATCAGCACGGCCGACTGCAACACCGCCGTGGGATTGGCAATGTCTTTGCCGGCAATATCCGGCGCCGACCCATGCACAGCTTCAAAGATCGCGCACCTGGTGCCGATATTCGCTCCCGGAACCAGTCCCAACCCGCCAACAAAAGCTGCGCACAGGTCGGAAATAATATCGCCGTAAAGATTCTCCATCACCAGCACGTCATACTGGTACGGATTCATCACCAACTGCATGCAGGTATTGTCGATGATGTGCTCGCCGTACGTGATCTCTGGATATTCCTTGGCCACTTCGCGGCAGCAGCGCAGAAAAAGGCCATCGCTCATTTTCATGATGTTGGCTTTGTGAATGGCGTGAATGCGCTTGCGTTTTTCCCGCCGCGCATACTCGAAGGCAAACCGCGCGATCCGCGTGGAAGCCTTTTCCGTAATTATTTTTAGCGACTCCACCACCCCCGGCACCACTTCATGCTCGATTCCCGAATACTGTCCCTCTGTGTTTTCACGGCAGATGGCCAAGTCCACGCTGGGATAGCGAGTAGGCAGGGAAGGCAGGTTGCGGATGGGGCGGAAGTTGGCGAAAAGCTCAAACTGCTTGCGCAGCGCCACGTTGATGCTGGAAAAACCGCCGCCGATCGGCGTGGTGACCGGCCCTTTCAGTCCCAGCCCGGTGCTCTCAATGGAATGTGTGAGCTCTTTGGGAATATATTCGCCAAACTTGGCGTATGCCTCTGCACCCGCCGCAAATCTCTCCCAGTCAATTTTTACCCCGGATGCATTCACAATGCGCACGGCGGCGTTCGTAACTTCTGGGCCGATACCGTCTCCCGGAATCAGCGTGACTTTGTATCCCATGATCTCCTATTTTGCGTTGCTTTTGGCCTTGACCGGCTTGGCCTTATCGTCTTTGGTGTTGAGCAGTGACTCCAACTCAGAGTGGAACTCGCCCACGTCCTTAAAGTCGCGATACACCGAGGCGAAACGTATGTAGGCCACTTTATCAATCTGTTTGAGGCTGTTCATGATCTGCTCGCCCAGTTCGCTGGCGGTGCGCTCGCGCTCGGGTGAATCGATCACGTACTGCTCCACCTCATTCACAATCTGTTCCATCTTGCCCATGGAGATTGGCCGTTTCTCGCAGGCACGCAGCAGCCCGGCCAGGATCTTCTGCCGCTCAAACTTCTCCCGGCGGCCATCTTTTTTCACAACCATGTAGGGGATTTCGTCGATGCGCTCATACGTGGTGAAGCGCTTTTCGCACTTCAGGCATTCGCGGCGGCGGCGAATCGATTCGCCTTCTTTGCTCTCGCGCGAGTCCACCACTTTGTCATTTTCGAACCCGCAAAACGGACATTTCATCGTGTCTTAACCGGAACTCTCAATGGGGTGTGATGACTAAGATTGTAACAGGCGAGAGCGGGACATCGGGAAATCGGGGAATCGGGACATCGAGAGATCGGGAGATGGGAAAAGCGCAGATCGGAAAAGCAAAACTTACCACTGATGAAAACGGATGACTCTGATCGGCCAGTAATGACCCAAGGATTGGTGTGCAATTTCGGCGGTCTTTGGCAATGTTGGCCAATTCTGACAATTGCCTTGTTGGCGGTAAGGTTTGCTATCCGATGATCAACTGTCCCGATTTTCCGCTGTCCCGATGATCCTAGTCTTGTTCCAGAAACTTTTCTTCTTCCTGGATGCTCGCTTTTTCCATCTGCGTGATCGAGACATGCTCTGACCGCGCCATCGCCAGTCCGGCAGGCGTCACGGACATGAATGTCACCAGCCAGAGCATGATGCCGCAACTTGTAGCCAGTTCAGGCGACAGATTGAAAACGCCGCGCAGCATTCCGATGGTCGCCAACTGTGAGCCTCCGCCCACGACGGGCAGCTGCAAAATTCCTCCCACAACGCTTGCGGCGGTGAGCAGGAAGACGCTGGAGAGCGTCATCTGGGAAAGCCGGTGGATGGAGTAGGCATGGGTCACGGCGAGATACGCGAATCCGATAAACAGCCAAATTACAATCGATAAGCCAGATAACTGAAAAAATGACTTCATGTCTTTTACGGTATTCAGTCCTTGACCAAAAGCCATTACCCGTTTGCCGATCGCGTGGCCGAATTTGGGCGATATGCGCCCAAACAACCGAACAAAGACACTTGCGGCGGTGGCTGGATTTTTCCTTACCCGGAATGCCAGCAGGGCCACAAAGCACACGCCGGCCAGCAACGCCAGCGCAAACATTTCAAAGTAAGTGAAGGATGAAATCTCATGGCCCAGAAAGTGTCGCCGGGCGGAATTGGCAAAGCCGGGCAGTCGGCTCAGCGTGTGTCTTGACCATAGGATATTTACAGCCATGATCAGGGCAAAAGCGCCCATATCGAAAATGCGCTCCACGGTCCACACCGCCAACTGCGATGCCATGCTCAAATTCACTTTGCGCGAGATCAAGTAGGGACGGATAAACTCTCCCGGCCTTCCCAGCAGCGCCAGTCCGGCAAAGCCGATCATGGTGGGGGCTACAAGGTCAGACGTCTTGGCTTCAGGACATACCGGACGCAGCATAATCTTCCAGCGCATGGCGCGAAGAATATAGTCGGCATAGACCAGCGCCACGCCGGCCACCAGATAGAACTTGTTCGTGTTGTGAGTGGCCACCCAGAAGCGGTGCCAGTCAAATTTCTTCCAGGCCCTGACCTGTAGATAGACCAGACCGGCCAGCACAACCAGTACCAGGGCAGTGATCAGAAATCGTTTTTTGCTCATGTAGTTACGTCGGGCCTAATCATCATACAAAAACGCGCCCTGCGGACAGGACGCGCTTTATTGCTCTATCTCTGAAATGCTTACGCCGGATTCGTGGATTTGGCCACGCTGGCTTGCTGCGGTTTTGGCTTCTTAACTGACTTGGGACCGGCGGCTTTGGCCGGGCCCGAGACGTTCACTACGCCAGCGGCTTTCATCTGCGCGCGCTTCTTGGCGTTGAAGTCACGAACAATTTTGTTGATGTAAGCGCGTGTTTCACGATATGGAGGCACGCCGTTGTACTGCTTTACCCGATGTGCCCCGGCGTTGTAGGCAGCCAGCGCCTTAACAGGATCATTGTGGTAGAGGTCCAGCAGCGCGCTCAGGTGGGCGGCGCCTGCTTCCACATTTGCCCGTGGATCAAACGGATCAGCCACGCCGAGTTGTGCTGCGGTGGCGGGCATCAGCTGCATCAGCCCAAGAGCGCCCTTTTTCGATACCGCATGAGTCTTGAAGTTGCTCTCCGCCATGATCACGCTGCTCACAAAATCAGGATCGAGCCGGTTCCGGTTGCTGGCTTCGCGCACGACCTGCTCCAGATCAATAGCGGTCGCCGCCGTGCTCAACGGAACCGTCACTTTCATTGCTGCAGGCTGAACTGCCGGAATCGGATTTGCCAAAGGGTTGCTCACCATCGGCTTACTTACCATAGCCTGGCTGGCCACAGGTGTTGCCGGAGGTGCGGCTGGCGACGGTTCAGGCGCGACCGGAGTTTCATCCTCTTCAAACGACGTAATCTGGTCGCTGGCGATATCAAGGTAGCCGGTCGGGGTAAAAAGACGGGTGGATTTGGCGTTTTGCTCTTTGTGATCAAAATGGATGGAAAAACCATTTTTCAGGATGGCAATCTGGCCTGCAAAAGCAGACATTTGCGCGAAACCCAGGAGCGCCGTGATCGTTATTATTCTTGAAAATCTCATATCGAGCGCAAGATGTCCATTCTCGCCTAATTAGCCGCTGAAAGCCAGCCCCAAAATCTGCTCTACGGCCTGGGCCACGCCGCTTTCCTCATTGCTGCCGGTCACCTTCCAGCCGTTCTGCTTCAATTCATTGGATGCATTTTCCATCACAACCGCAACCCCTGCAAATTCAAGCATTTCCAGGTCATTGTGGTTATCGCCGATAGCCATAATCTGCTCCCGGCAAAAGCCACGCTTTTCAGCCCAGCGCCGCAACGCGTGACCTTTGGAGCATTCCCGGTTCAGGATATCCAGAATGCACAGGTCGCGATGGTCATATTGGGTCCTCATAACGGTGATCTTGTCCAGAAAAGCAGCCCGGCTGAGCCGTTTCTGCAAGCGTTGCATCAAAGCCACCCGGCCGCAATACATGGCTTGCAAAGGGTCTTCGGTCAGGGCATCCTCCAGCGGCGATACAAACTTGATGTAAGGCCGATTTACCTGCAGCCAGCGCGAGACCGTGTTGTTCAGCTCGTCGGCGCTTTCCAGGACCAATGAATCGTTGCCCGCCACGTTGGCGGCGCGATCAAACGTAAGCACGGCATGCCCGCGAAACTCGTCCATATATTGAATGAGTTCCCTGGCGGTTCTTGCGGGCAGGCGGTCGGTAAAAAAAGTCTCACTGTCGCTGGAACGGATCAGGGCTCCGTTGGAACTGATAAGCCAAACAGGGAAGCCGAGTTCTTTGGCGATTGGCAGTGCATAGTCATGGCGGCGTCCGGTGGCCAGAATGATCTCTATGCCTGCTTCATGAGCTGCTCGCAATGCTGCTATATTGCGCGGCGGCACCTGAAAATTCGGATCGGTTAAAGTGCCGTCAATATCCAGGGCCAGCAGACGGATGGAAGTAGTTACCATGAATCATTCTACAGCGGGTCTTCTTGCCTCGACATGCCACTTGATTTTAGGTCAGCGTCAATTCCCAACCGGATGGAATTATTCGGTTTTGGGCGGCGGAGTATGCGAGATTTCTCCCTTGCCGTCACATGCAGAACACCGCATGCCATCCTTTAGTCCTGAGCCGTGACAGATGGGGCAGAGCCGCGTTTTTGTCTTCACAGAAGTCGTCATGAGTGGTAAACCGATCATACGCTCTATTTTGGGCCTGTGCCGGAAAGGTGGAAGATCGCGGTGAACGCCCCCACAGCAATCTCCCCGGATCGAATCTCGTGAACAGTTCTATTGCCAGCCGCTTTCCGCTCTTAATAGAACCCATGCTTTCTCGTCTCTTGGGGCCGCGCCTTGCCGCTGCGATTTACGAATTCCTTGTTTTCGGCCTCAAGCAGGCTGCTGCGTGTGTTTTTGCGGGATCGTTTTTGTTTCTGTTGGCTATCTCAAGCCACATTTCCATTCCCGGCCTTGCTCGGTACGACTTTTTATTTCTAGGAGCAATCGCCATCCAGATCGTCCTTGTTGCCGTGCGGCTGGAGAACTGGCGCGAAGTCGCTGTACTCTCTTTGTTCCATCTGGTTGGTATCGGACTTGAGCTGTACAAGACATCGCCCACCATCCGATCGTGGAGCTATCCGGAACCGGCATTTTTTCACTTGAAGACAGTCCCTTTGTACAGCGGATTCATGTATGCCTCTGTTGCGAGTTACATCATGCAGTCATGGCGACTGATGCGTCTCAGGCTGACTGAATTCCCGTCGTTCACGCTGGCCGTTGGCCTGAGCGCTGCCATTTATGCAAACTTTTTTGCCAATCACTACATGGTGGACCTGCGCTGGCCGCTGGCTGCCTGCGTGCTCTTGCTGTTCCGGCGCACGCAGGTCAATTTCATTGTCACGAGCAAAGAGCGTCGCATGCCTCTGGCGCTTTCATTTCTTCTGATCGGCTTCTTTATATGGATAGCGGAAAATATTGCTACCTATTTTGGGGCTTGGCAGTACCCGCACCAGAAGCGGCAGTGGGCCATTGTGGGGCCAACAAAAATCAGCTCCTGGATGCTGCTGGTGATCATCAGCTTTATCATCGTTGCGGCACTCAAAGAAATCTTCCCGAAACAACAGGAAGTATTTTCTGCCGATGAGGAACTGGTCGCTATGCCGGTCCAATCCGACACTCAATCTGATACTGAAGATACGGCGCTGGCTTAGCTTGTTGCCAATGTCTTGCAAGACGTAGAAGGGCTGCGCGTGATACTTGTTACAGATGGCCGAATTAAAGATGGATGAACTCGATCGTCTATCTTCGAGTACTCGTGTCACTGTCCGTCGCGCGGACCAACCGGATCCCCGCGGCAAGTGCGTTGTTTACTGGATGCAGCGCGCCCAGCGGGCGCTCGACAATCCTGCTCTAGAGGTCGCAGTGCGGGCGGCAAATGCTCTGGGCAAACCGTGCGTGGTCTTTTTTGCTCCAGTCCCATTTTATCCGCACGCCAACTTGCGCCATTACCGATTTCTGAATCAGGGAATCCCCGCGATTGCCGAAGGACTGAAAAAGCGCGGCATAGGCTTTGTGCTCCGCCGCTTTCCCGATCATCATTTGCTGAAGTTTTGTGCCGAAGTGCATCCGGCTCTGGTCGTAGGCGACGAAAATCCCATGCGCGAACTGGAGCATTGGCGCACAAAGGCGGCCGATCAACTGCGCGATCCTTTCTGGACCGTCGATGCCGATGTGATCGTCCCTTCAAAGCTGCTGATGAAAGAGCAGTACGGTGCTTACACGGCGCGACCGATCATACGCAGACTGCTACCTGAGTTTTTGCAGCCCGTGGGAAACACCCGCGCAAAGACTGAATGGCAGCCGCCGCGCGGATTGAGATCGCTCAAGCCGGATATAGACATCACAGAAGGATGGAAGCTGGATCTTTCGGTCGCGCCGGTGAACGATATCGTCGGCGGAACCGATCAGGCGCTCAAGCGGCTGAAAAGTTTTATCAGGAACGAACTGGCAAATTATCCCGTCGATCGCAACAGGCCGGAGCGCGATGGCACCAGCCGCCTTTCCGCCTATCTCCATTTCGGACACATTGGCCCGCACACCGTTGCGCTTGCTATCCAGAAAGCTAACGCGCCCAAGGTGGCGAAGGAAGCTTATCTGGAACAGCTGATTGTCCGCCGCGAACTGGCTATTAACTTTGTGCGATTCAATCCCGACTATGACAACTTTGAGTCAGGCACGCCGTGGGCGCACAAGAGCCTGGCCGAGCATGCAGGCGATCCGCGCAAAATCTATTCAGAACGCCAACTGGAAGACGCGCAGACGCACGATCCGCTGTGGAACGCCGCGCAGATGCAGATGGTAAAGACCGGATTCATGCACAACTACATGCGCATGTACTGGGCCAAGAAAATTCTGGAATGGAGCAAGACTCCCGCGCGCGCCTTCCAGATGGCTGTCTACCTGAATGACAAATATGAGCTCGACGGCCGCGATCCTAACGGCTACGCCGGAATCGCGTGGGCCATTGTGGGTAAGCATGACCGCCCGTGGTTTGAACGTCCAATCTTCGGCAAGATCCGCTACATGTCATTCAACAGCACTTCAAAGAAGTTCGATAGCAAAAGCTATATCCGGCAAATCGAAGAGCTCAGCCCGCAAAGGTGAATACCTGACGCAACAGTGCGGCGGAAAAAGGAAAGCGCCGTCCATGATCCGTTGTACAATGTTGCGGCTTTCCCACAAATAAATTGAAGAGGGACGTGCATGTCCATCCTTGCCGGAATAGTGTTCGGCTTTGTCGCTTGGTTTTTGTTACGTTGTATCGCCGGCGGAATTTACACCGTCAACCAGAATGAACGCGCCGTAAAAACCAGCTTCGGCCGGGCCGACCGCATTCCCGGGGCGTTTACCACCGCTGATCCCATCAGCGACCCGCTGAATGATGAAGAAAAGCAGCGCTATAAATATCCCCAGGTACGCGTGATCATGCCCGGCGGCCCGTATTTCAAATTGCCGTGGCAGAAGATCCACAAAGTATCAATCGCCACGCAGACGGTCAGCATGGCCTATGATCCAGAAACACCATCCGCAAATCAGGGCGGCACCGTGGTGGAAGCAGTCACCAAAGACCAGTTGAATACCGGATTGACGGGACAGATTCGCTACCGCGTTTCCGAGCGCAACCTGTATGCATATCTCTTCGGTGTCAAATTCCCGATCGCGCACGTGATGGGCTATTTTATTTCGGTGCTGCGGGAGCGCATTGCAACTTTTGAAGCGCCAGCCGATCCCAGCGTCCCGGAGGCTGCTCGCGGCGCCGGTATTTCCATCAATGATTTGCGGAAGAACCTGCGCGACCTGAACGAGCACATGGTCCGCGAGTGCAGTTCTTCAGACGCGCGTTATGGCATTGTGCTTGAGGCTTCGCTCATCACCGGCATTGATCCCCCAGCCGATGTAGAGTCCGCGCTGGCCGCAATCAACACCGCCCACAACATGGTTTCATCGGACATCAGTCTTGCGCAGGCCGCGGCCGACCAAAGGATTGAGCTCTCTAAACGTGCTGCCGAAATCGAAACATTGAAAGCCCAGGCGGAAGTGCAGCCGCTCGTTTCTCTGGCCGGCCAACTGTCAGAATTAAAACGCGCCGGTGAAGGCACTTTGGGCGCCTATGTGCGCAGTGTCCGGCTCGGACTTTTCAGCCAGGCCCAGCAGGTGGTGCAGGAGACAAAACGATGATTCCTTTTCTTATCGCCGCTCTCGCCGCGTTCGTTGGCAGTCTTGTCCTGGTTCCTCTCTTCCTTGCACTGCTGCGGATGTTCGGGATCTACACCACGGTCCAGGAGGGTAGTTGCCACGTGTATGTTTTGTTCGGAAAGGTGGCGGCGATCATCAATGAGCCGGGGCTGCATATCCTGCTGTTGAAATTGGGATTGAAAGCGCCAATCGTTAGGTGGCTGGGCCGTCTTTACGTTCTGGACATGCGCATTGACCAGCAATATCAACGCAGCCAGCCGGTAAACTCTGAAGAAGGCGCGCCCATGGGCATCGGCATCTGGTATGAAATGTTCATTAGCGATCCGGTGGCTTTCCTGTTCAAGAACGCCGACCCGCGCGGATCGCTTTCTGCTAACGTGGGCAACTCCACGGTGCGCTGCCTGAGCAACATGAAACTGGCTGACATGCTGGAAACCCGCCATGCCATGAGCCTGACCGTGCGCAATGAGGTTTCACCGCAGTCCCACGAATGGGGCTACAAACTGGGTTCTGTATATATTCGCAAGGTACATTTCCGCGATGCGCAGATGATCGCGCAGATCGAAGAGAAAGTCGTAAACCGGTTGCGCCAGGTTACATCGTCCATCAAACAGGATGGCGCAAACCAGGTCAGCATCATCACCAGTACTGCTGAACGGCAAGCGGCGGTGGAATTCGCCAAGGCCGCGGCGATTCGCCCCAGCATTGTTGGTGAGGCGCTGAAACAGGTTGCGGCCGACCCCGAAGTGGAAGCTGCGATGTTTGAAATCCTGGAAATCCAAAAGATCATTGAAAGCAAGGCACGGGTCACATTGATTCCCGAAAAGAGCGTCATCCTTCCGGAATTGCTCGCGGTCGGCATGCGGACAAATGATTTTTCCGCGCCGCCACCCCCGCCCAGACTGAAGACATCGTAAAAGGAAATTTCCGGCGGAGAGCTAGTCCGCCGGAGCAAAGGCCTTAACAGACTTTCTAATTGCAGCTTGCCTTGAAGGCAGGCAGCTCAGTCTTGCGCGAAGACTTGTCCGCGCCGGAGAACGACAATGTCTCATCGCCCTTGGCGCAGCAGCTGATGAAGGCGGAGCAGCTGCCAACGCCGCCGCCGCAGTCCGCGTCAGTCGCACATGGAGCAGTGCCGCAGCTACATCTACAGGTTTTGCGGAACCCCGCTCCCGAAGGGAGGGCCGATACCGGCACAGAGAAAACACTCTTGAGCGAGAGGTCCGGCATCAGGTAGGTGTGAATCGATCCGACGGAACTCTGCGCCTCTTCATTGGGAGGAGCAGCCGCAGTTGCGCTGGCCACTGCTGCCAGCAGGATGGTGACAAGCAACATCTTTAAAATCGAGCGTGAAAACATGTGATCTCCTTTTGGGGAACCAGTATTCGGCCCGAAAGGAAGCCGAACCGGGCCCGGCTCCATCGCCCGGATTTTAGCAATGCTGCGGCGTGCCCGATTAGAAATTCCTGAGTGTCTGCCGAAAGAATTTCCCATTCCGGGAAACCGGACAAACGCTCACGAGATTATCAGTTGCACTTAGCCTTGAACGCGGGCAGCTCATTCTTGCGGGATGACGCCCCGGAATCCTGGAACCATTGCGCCTGTGGCGATTTCACGCAGCAGGTGGGAGCCGACAGGCAGACGCCGCCCGGACCGCAGTCAGCATCGGTGTTGCAGTTGTTTATGGCGCAGCTGCATTGGCAGGAACCTTTGAGTTTGGGAGGGGCGGCGTTGCCTTCAGCCTGCGGCGCCAGCGGAACGGTGAAAACACTCTTCAATGAGAGATCAGGCATCAGGTAAGTGTGGATTGAGCCGGTGGAATCCGGCACTGCTTCACTTGCCGGCACAGCCGCCGATGACGCGAGCGTGGTCATCAGAAGAATGGAGATAAAGAGGAACGTCTTCAGCAGAATCGAACGTGAAAACATGGGGGATCTCCTTTTTTGGAGAACCAGGATGGCTCAACGAAGCCGAATTCCCGGCTCCTAACGATAAATTGTAGCCCTGTCTTCAGCCAGTCAGGCACGATATTCCAATCCGCAGGCGCGGCTGGTTCCCGTTTTGGGAAAGACGAAAAGCCAGCGCGAATGAACAAGACTCGGGTTATCAATCTCAGGCAGCGTCAACCCCTCTTGTCCGCTGTAACACTTCTTTCATTGCGTTGAGAACGGCAGGAATTTTGCGATGATGCGAATTTCTCCGTGGATGTGCCGGTTGAATTCTTCCAGTTTCCCAGCGGGTATCCAGTATTCCAGGTGCTGGCTGCTGCCCGCTTTTCTGATCTCGAAACGCTCAAGATATTTACTTTCAAGATCGAACTCCAGGACATAACCTACAAATCCGGAACGCTCGTCTTTTGTGTTCCAGTCGCGAGCAATCTGCTCAGCATATTGCTTCGTCAAGACAGGATAGAAGATCGGCTGTTCGGGAAGGCGTGGAGGAAAAGCTTTGAATCCACTGGCAGCGATCAGATCAAGCTCGTTTTGTCCAACAGGACGGTAGAGTTTGGTGGTTGTTGCCATTTACGATGACGAATCGGCTCGCGGCTCGATTCGCAGGTATTTTCAGCCAAGCCAAGTGCAATCTGCCTGTCGATTTTTCAATCTCCCGCAATCGCGGCCTCCACTTGGTCTGTCTTCTGCCGCATATGCTCCCACATGTCGGCCACGCGGCTGCGAAGCTCTTCAGTGATCTGCTTGTATGTCTCTTCCGGATTGGTCATTGTCTCCGGAGGCATGATGGGATCGCCAAACTGGACGCGCAGTTTTGCCAGCCGGGGAAAGCGCTTGCTGCGCGGCCATGCGTCATAGAATCCTTCCAGCGCGACGGGATATATGGGAACTTTCAAATTGGCTGAAAGAATGGCTGCACCCTTTTTGAACTTCTTGGGCGTGCCATCCACAGAGCGCTCGCCTTCAGGATAAAGCGCCAGGTTCTGGCCATGCTTAAGTCCATACGCTCCGGCGCGCATGGCATTCACCAGATTGGAATCAGGATCGACCGGTACAAGCCTGAAGGTGCGGCCCAAATAATGAAACACACCCTGGCCAAAGATCTCACTGGTGCCAACGTAAAACATATTCTTGAAAAGCCGCCATGGGATCTGCGAGGCCACCACAGGCCCATCGAGAAAGCTCTGGTGATTCGGCGACAGAATGAATGGGCCCTTCTTCGGCAACTTCTCTTTGCCACTCACTTCCAGGCCAAAGAAGATGCGTGTGAAGACCGCTACAAATTTCCCCAGAGCGAACCACAGGAATGTAAACAGACGGCTGGTGTTCAGCGCGGCCAGCACTTTAGGATCTTCCGGATCGACGCTGAGCACCGCGTCCCAGCCGGGGGCCGATGTGCGGGTGGAAGCTGCGGCAGATGTCCCGCCACGCGCCTGAAGCACAGCATCCACCAACTCGCGGACGGTGTATACCTGGGCGATCATTTTTTCATCGACTTGAGCATTCATCTGGCGCTCAAGCTCCACTACCAATTCAACGCGTTCCATGGAATCAAAGCCGAGATCAAGCTCGAGGTTAGAAGAGGGAAGCAGCGGCTTTTCAGCTTTGCAGGCGTTGCGAATCACTTCCAGCGCTTTTTGAACTTCCGACGAAGCCAGCCACGCGGCTTCTTCTCCGGTAGGTTCTTCGGCGACTGCACCAATGTTGCCGGCGCCGCCACCTTCCCCGGCCCGCACGCGGCGTTGAATTTCAAAGCGCTTGAGCTTGCGCGTGGTAGTGCGCGGCAGCGGATCAGACCAGAGATCGAAACTCAGAATGCGCTTGGTGCTGGGCAGTTCCATGGAAAGATTTTCCACGTCAAAGCGGATCACCTCACGGGTATTCACGATCTTGCGTTCACGCAGCACATCAAAGTTGGGAACAATTACCGCATGCAGCCGCTCAGAAAACGGCTCGCCCGGGCGGTTCACCAGCCCCATGACGCAGATCTCCTTGATGAAAGGCGACCGCATGTACTGCGCTTCCAGCTCCTCGGGATAAATATTTTTGCCCGAGCTCAGGACAATGATTTCCTTCTTGCGGCCGGTAATGAACAGGTTGCCGCGCTCATCCTGATAACCCAGGTCGCCGCTGTAGAGCCAGCCCTCGCGGAGGGTTTCTGCCGTGGGTTCCGCGCGGTTGTAATAGCCTTTCATGATGATGTCGCCGCTGATGGCGATCTCTCCTACGGGATATGGCAGGCCCTCCGCAGGCTGAGGATCAATGATCTTGACCTGCACGCCCTTCAGCGGCTGGCCCACTGATCCCATGACCCTTGCTTTAGGAGGTGTGACAGTGGCGCCCCCGCACGTTTCCGTGAGGCCGTAGGCTTGCAGCATTTTGAATCCCAGCTTTTCCATGTCGCGCCCGACTTTGGGATCAAAAGCGGAACCGCCGGTGATGAAGAATCGGAGGCGAGGTCCTAGCTGTTTGTGTACCTGCCGGAAAAATAATTTGCCCAGATTCAAGCCAATCTTGTTGCCGGCCGCAGAAATTGCCATCATCGTCCGGAAGGCCAGACGTGCTGGCGCTGACCTGGCTTTTACCTGCTGCATCACTCGTTCATGAATCAGGTAGAAGAATTGTGGGACGCAGCAGAACAAGGTAATTCGGCGCTCGCTCAATGCGCGCAACAGTTCCGTGGTGTTGAGCGTTTCCAGGTAAACGATTTTTGCGCCGATGACAAAGGGCATCAGCAGATTGGCGACTTGAGCCAGGGCGTGAAAGAGCGGTAGCACGCCAAGAATGGCGTCGTTGGGCGTGACCTGGATGGCGCTGAAAATTGCGTCGGCTTCAGCCAGAAGGTTTTTGTGCGTCAGCGTGACGCCCTTGGGATCGCTGGTGGTGCCGGAGGTATACAGGAGCACGGCGTTGTCGGTATCAAAGATTCGTGCAGGACGAAAATCGCCGGGCCCGGCGGCAAACATTCCTGTCAGGTTGGAATAGCGGCCTTCGCCTGAGCCATCGATCATCACGATCCGCACCAGCGTTTCTTCCACGGCTTTTTCCACCACGGGAAGATGCTCGGAATCGGTAAAGATGATGGCGCTGCCGGAATCCCACAGCAGCTTGTTGACCTGGTGAGCGTTGAAGGCGGTGTCCAGCGGCACGGCAGCGGCCCCGGCGGACATGACGCCGAGATAAGCAGCCACCCAGAGAGGGCTGTTTTGCGCCATGATGGCGCAGCGCACGCCCTCCGACATGCCCGATTCGCGCAACCATCGGCCCACGGATTCACCCATGCGGCGCAATTCCGCGTAGGTGAGGCTTTCCACCTTGCCGGACGAGCGCTGCAATTCGAGCGCAGTGTGGTCCGGATATTTTTCCACGGATTGCAGAAAACAACTGTAAAAGCCGTGCATTCAGGTCGGTCAAGTTTTGGGGGAGGTTCTGACCACAGTATCGCATCTTGCGGAACCAGAGTCACGCCCCTATCGACATGCAAGACATCGCCGTTCAGACGGAGACAGTTGCGCTTCAACGCGCCAGGGCGGCCATTCGGCAGAAAAGCTTGCGCCGTCCGCAATAGCTGCTAAAATCTCAGGTTGCCCAACCTAGCTCATTGAGATACGGAGAACACTACTTTTATGGCATATGTAATTGCAGAGCCTTGCATCGGGACCAAGGACGCGGCCTGCGTGGATGCATGTCCGGTGGATTGTATCCACCCCAAAAAGGACGAACCGCAGTTTGAGGGTTCCAACATGCTGTTCATTGATCCGGTGGAATGTATTGACTGTGGCGCGTGCGTGCCGGTGTGCCCGGTGTCCGCCATTTTTGCCCTGGACGATCTCCCGGAAAAATGGAAAGAATACGCGGAGAAGAACGCCAAGTATTTTGGCCGTTAACAGCTGAACCAGAGTTTCCCGACGCGCAGCCGCCTAAGCTGCGCGTTTTTTATTTGCTAGAAACGTGAACCACAAAGGATACGAAGGTTCACAAAGGTTCCTGTGAAGTCATCTTGTCGGCCTCTTCCGCCTCGACCTTCCGCTGAATGGCCCTAAACGCATGCCCTGACTACAAGACGCATGACGGCGCCATAACGCTTCCGATTTATAATCACCACCGCTGTGCTCCTTGGTGTCCTTTGCGGTAAATTGTTTTTAAATCCCCCATGCCCAGACAATCTGAAGCCCTGATTTTGCGCACGTATCCGTTCCATGAAGCGGACCTGCTGGTGACTTTTTTTACACGCGCGGAAGGGAAGATTCGGGGCGTGGCCAAGGCGGCCAAGCGGTCAAAGCGGCGTTTTGGCGGCGCGCTGGAGCCGCTGACGCATGTTGTCGCGCACTGGGAGGAAAAAGAAAAACAGGAGCTGGTGCGGCTGGATTCCTGCGACATTATTTCTTCACCGCTGGCGAATGAGGTCACCTATCCGCGGCTGGTGGCGTTGAGCTACGTGGCGGAAGTGATCGACCAGCTACTGCCGGACCGCGAGCCCAACGACGATATTTTCCGGCTGGCGCTGGCAGTGGTCCATCATCTGAAAGCCGATTCGATCTGGATGCCGCTGACATACTTTGATCTGTGGATCGTTCGCCTGATCGGCCTGCTGCCGGACTTGCACGCCTGCGTGATGTGTGGCGCGGTGCTGAATGGAAGCAAGGCATATTTTCATCCGCTGGCTGACGGTTTGCTGTGCCAGGATGATAAAAGGCTGGCCAGCACGGAAATTTCCGCCGACTCTCGCGCGCAGGCAACAGAGATGTTTCGCGCGCCGTTGAACCGTCTTAAGAGCGATCCATGGACGCGCAGCCGAGGCGCTGACCTTCGCCGCTTTCTGGCCCAGCGCATTGAGCGGCATATTGAGAAGAAACTGGTGACGGCGACGATGCTGGAGAGGATCTAGCACTCAGCAATCAGCAGACAGCATTCAGCGAAAGCGCTTTTTCTGAAATCCCGAAGCGAAGCCAGGGAACCCTATCGCCATCATGGACCTGAAGGATCACGAGGTTTGAAGCAGTTTCGTTTACGAGAGTGCGACGCGGAGGTTCACGCTGTCACAGGGATCCCTCGCTGCGCTCGGGATGTTGGAAAAAATGCCTGAAACTTACCAATGCGAAGAAACCGGCCGCACTTTCACGACCGCCGATGAAGCCCACGCCAGCGAAACTCGCTTCCGCGAAATTCAAGACGCCTGCGCGGGTGGTCGAGTGCCGGAGTTGCGCCAGGGAGATGTAATTTACATCGGCACGGAGCTCTACCTTGGCCATGGGCGCGATGACTTTCGCGGCGGTCTGGCTGAAGTCAGCGAGGTGCAGGAAGGGAAAAGCAAGGGCCAGCCTGTGCTGTATATCCGCGTGGTGCAGCAACCTGATACGCTGCACAACTGGCGCTATCTGGCAGCGGAGCAGAAAAAGCTACGCGCCGGACACGGCAAAGACTGGGCGCACGCTGATCCGGATTATCGGGCGGAGTTCAATGACTGGTAGCCGAGTGAGCGGGAGCCAAATGCCACCACAGGCTGAATCCAAGCGCAAGAATGTAAATCAGAGACATGGAGATGACGACAAACGCGCTCACGAACAGGCCAAAAGACGCGAGGTGGTACGAGTAGATGTAGGCATAACCGGCGGCAATGCAAGCTGAGAGAGCCAGGATCGAGCCGGCAATCCATCTTTTTACTCGGGCGCTCATTTGCAAGTACAACGGTACGGGCTGCGGCGGCGTGCGTTTGAACCATCGCCAATACCAAAAGATGAGAAGGGCCAACCCCAGCAGCGTGCTTCCATGCTGAAGCACGTTGTACAGCGGCCGGTGGGTGCCAAATTCTTCCAGCGGAATGCGCATCTCGGGAACGTTGCGCACAACCAGGCCGCGGTCGTGCGTGAAGGCATCCCATACGAGATGTAAGATCGCTCCCAGCAGCAGTGATGCCACGATCAGGGCGAATCGTTGCGCACCGCCCCAGTAAAACGGCTTTGCCAGCGGAAGCAACCGTTGCTGATGGGATTTCGGGGCCAGGCTGATCAGCGGCAGCTTCATGATTTTCTGAAAAACCCAGAGCACAGCGAGACCTACGGGCAGACAAACAATAAATATCCCTTTGAAACTGTGGCCGAAGTGGCTACGCGGCGCTAAATTGAGAAAGTAGCGGAAGTCAGGGGCCATGCTTCCGACCACCAGCGCCGAAAGCACCAGAAATCTCCGCAGAGGTACAACCGCGGCAGGATGAGCGAGAGTGAAAGGCAAGTCCCAATGTTACCGCAGGTTGGCGCGGGAACGATTGCGTGTGACGGGCAACTCGGACAATTGGAGAGATTGTTCTGAGTGATCTGTTAAATTAATAGTTTCGTTACTCATGCCAATCGCCCCTACATATCAGGAACTTATCCTCCGCCTGCAGAATTTCTGGGCAGAGCGCGGATGCGTGCTGCAGCAGCCGTATGACATTGAAGTGGGCGCGGGAACCATGGCCCCGGAAACTTTCCTGCGCGTGCTCGGCCCGAAGCCCTACAAGGTTGCGTATGTGCAGCCTTCGCGCCGGCCGGCGGACGGGCGTTACGGAGACAATCCCAACCGACTTTATAAGCACATGCAACTGCAGGTGATCCTGAAGCCGCCGCCGGAAAGCGTGCAGGAGCTTTATCTGGAATCGCTCAAGGCCATTGGCATTGACCTGCGCAAGCACGACATCAAATTTGAAGAAGATAACTGGGAAGCGCCAACTCTGGCGGCGTGGGGCGTCGGCTGGCAGGTAATGCTCGACGGGCTGGAGATCACGCAGTTTACGTATTTTCAGCAGTGCGGCGGCATTGATCTTGATCCTATTTGTGCCGAGCTGACGTACGGGCTGGAGCGCATCGCGGCATTTCTGCAGGATGTGGACAGCATTTATGACATTGTGTGGGCGCGCGATCCACAGAGCGGCGCGGGGGTGAAGTATCGCGACGTGCGGTATCAAGATGAGCTTCAGATGTCGGTAAGCAACTTTGAAAAAGCCGATGTGGAAAAAACATGGAAGCATTTTGAGATGTACGAGAGCGAGTCGCAGGCGCTGATCAATCAGTTCAATACATTACTGGCTGACAAGAATGCGACGGTCGATGCGAAGCAGCGCTTTCCGCTGCTGGCAGCCTATGAGCTGTGCCTGAAGTGTTCGCATCTTTTCAATCTGCTGGATGCTCGCGGGGCCCTCTCTGTAACAGAGCGTGTCGGAGTGATCGCCCGCATCCGGCAACTGGCGGTGGGATTGGCGAAAGCTTATGTCGCGCAACAGAACGTGGGCGCTGAAGCAGTGAAGCTCCAGAAGGGAGGAGCGGCCTGATGCCCGACTTTCTGCTGGAGATTGGCACCGAAGAAATTCCCGCGCGGATGATTCAGGACGCCAGCCAGGAATTACAGAAACGCGTTGAGGAACTGCTGGCAAAAAATTCGCTTCCTCATCAAGGGATTAAGCGCTCGGAAACCCCGCGTCGGCTGGCGTTAATTGCGTCCGGGATTCCTGCCACCCAGCCGGATGTGCAGGAGCAGCTTACCGGTCCGGCCACCAAGGTCGCATATAAGGATGGCCAGCCGACACCCGCTGCGCATGCCTTTGCCAAGAAGGCCGGAGTGGATGTTTCACAACTGCAAAAAGTGACGATGCCGAAGGGCGAATATCTGACCGCGTCGGTCACGAACAAGGGCAAACCGGCCGCGCAGTTGCTTGCAGAACTCCTGCCCAAAGAGATCGCGGCGATCTATTGGCCCAAGAATATGTACTGGCGCGCAGGCAAGCCGGAAAGATTCGTGAGGCCGGTGCGGTGGATTGTGGCGCTTCTTGATGGTGAGGTCATCCCGCTGGAGTTTGCGGGCATCAAGGCAGGGAATCAATCCCGCGGACATCGCATCCTTGGCCCGCAACAAGTTTCGATTGCGTCGCCCTCGCAATACGCGGAGACGATGAAGGGCGCGCATGTCACGGTTTTGAGCGCCGATCGCGAATACAAGATCCGCAAAGCGCTGGACGCAGCCACCCGTACAGTACCCGGCGCACGCTGGCGTGAGGATGCTGAGCTGCTCAAGACCGTGGTGAACCTGACGGAGTGGCCGTCGGCGATTCTGGGCAGTTTCGATAAAGAATATCTGTCACTGCCGGAAGAAGTGCTGGTTACGGTGATGCGCGACCACCAGAAATATTTTGCCGTCGAAGATGCCGCAGGCAAGCTGGCGCCGCATTTTCTGGCGGTGCTGAATACTGACGGCGATCCCGAAGGACTCATTCGTCACGGCAATGAGCGAGTGCTGCGCGCAAGGTTCAACGATGCGCGGTTCTTCTGGGACACCGACCAGAAGACTTCGTTGGTAAACCGCGTGGAGATGCTAAAGGCGGTCACGTTTCAGAAGGACCTGGGTAGTTATGCCGCAAAGGCTGATCGCATGGCTGCATTGGCAGCGAAGCTCAGCGCCACGCTTGAAAAATCCGGACAAGGACTCGACGGCAATGCGGTGCGGCAAGCCGCGCGGCTGGCCAAGACCGATCTGACAGCGGAACTGGTGAAAGAATTTACTGAGTTACAGGGCATCGTCGGTGGTCTTTATGCGAAGGCTCAGGAATTGCCGGAGAGCGTCGCCACCGCCATCTATGACCAGTACAAACCTGAATCGACCGAAGACTCCGCACCGCGAACGCTGGAAGGCGCAGTACTCTCCATCGCCGACAAGGCAGATAGCATTGCGGGGATGTTTGCGCTGGGGCTGGTGCCATCGGGGTCGAAGGATCCGTTTGCTTTGCGGCGGCAGGCGAACGGAATTGTGAAAACGATCGTCGAGCACAAGTTGCCGTTGAATCTCGGGCACATCATGGCAGACGCGCGCAACGGATACCAGGGAAGCGAGGCGGAGAAGAAGTTCACGCTGAGTGGCCAAGCTTACGTTGAAGCCGTGCGCGGCTTCTTCCGCGAGCGTCTGGAATTTTATCTGCGCGATGTGCTGGTTCTGGCCTATGACGTGGTGAATGCGACGCTGGCTGCCGGCGCGGACGATGTAGTGGATGCTGTGGCTCGGGCACAGGCCGTCGCTAAAGTTCGTCCGTCGAGCGACTTTGAATCGATCTCGGTGGCGTTCAAGCGCATGAAGAACATACTACGGCAGGCGGCAGAGACCAAGAAGGCGGTCGCTGAGCCGTTTAATCCCGCGGCCCTGAAAGACGACGAAGAGAAGAAGCTCGCAGATACAGTCCCGGGAGTCGCAAAAAAAGTGAAGGAGCTGAGTGCTTCGCGGCAATATGAGCCGGCTCTGCATGAGATTTCCCGCCTGCGTCCGCCTATCGATGCCTTCTTCGACAAGGTAATGGTCATGGTTGAAGACGAGAACCTGCGCGCACAGCGGCTAGGACTTCTGCAGACGCTGGTCAATGAATTTTCCAGCATCGCGGATTTTTCCGAGATTGTGACGGAGAAAACTCCCCGGCCTTGAAAGTCCAGCCTGGTTCCGCAATAACCTCCCGAATACACTTTGGGAACTTGCAAAATCGCCTATTACTAAGTGACAATCTGAAAACCTAAAACTGAAACAATGTTTTTGTTTACATAACTTTACGCAGCCTTAGCTTGTTCGGTTATATCCAATCGCAATCTCATAGGACTTTGCTGCGTGAGCTGGAGGATTTTTTTTGCGCTATTTTTCATCATTCGCATTTATTTTGTTCGTAAGCTGCGCTCTGGCGCAACAACCTGATTCCGCTTCGTCTTCCGCTGCTCCAACGCCTACACCCGCGGCAACGGAGCCAACGACCACCGCGCCTACGCCTGCTGCCACGGATCAGACGCCGGCCGGGACCGATGCTCCTGCCCAGCCAGCGCCTGATCAGTCCACGCAATCGCCAAAGCCGCCGGAAGCGCCCGCGCAATCTGGCGTGCCCAGCGCAACGAACCCTTCAGGGGCGCAACTCGGCGAGCCTATTCCGGAGTCAAAGAGGCAGCCAAAGCGGATTCTCGGCATCATGCCCAATTACAGGGCCGTGAGCGCCGGCGCAATTCCGCCGCCGCCGACCGCCAAGCAGGCCTTCAAGGTTGCCACCCAGAACAGTTTTGACTATTCATCTTTTGTGTTTGTGGGCGTCACGTCTGCGCTGGCCGAAGGTACCGATGCGCACCCGCAACTGGGCAAAGGCATGGCGGGCTTTGGAAGATATTATTGGCGCGGTTTCCTGGACAAGACGGACGGCAATTATCTCGTTATCTTTGCCCTGCCCACTATCTTGCATGAAGATGAAAGGTACTATGCCAAGGGCGAGGGTGGATTCTTGAAGCGGGCCGCTTATTCCTCATCGCGCGTGCTGATCACGCCCAGCTATCATGGCCACAACACCTTCAATTTTTCTGAAGTAGTGGGACGGGGCATTGCCCAGGGCATTTCCAGGGAGTATTACCCCAGTAGCGACCGCACGCTGGGAGCTCTCGCCGTAAGATACGGTTACGCGGTTGGCCGCGATGCACTGACCAATGTCTTCCGCGAATTCTGGCCGGACATTGCCACCCATGTGCTACGTCGCCATCCATAGCTGGTGGCGATTCTTCAGGTTCGCGGAGGGGTTGCCATTGTTCCTGGAACACCGTTCAACTTTTTCTGCAGGTGACGGGATGTGTTCGGACGCCGGTTTTTTACTTTCGACTGCCCAGTCCTCCTCAGCGCGCAAACGCCGAGACGTGAGCGAGCTATCATCTGACCCGCGTTGCGGACTGGGCGCCGTTGAATTTGGTTCAAGCGATAGCGAGCAACGCCACCGGCGAGCATTGCGGAATTCTTGTCAGAACACATGAGAAACGGTGGTAAAGTAGATTCGTATTTTGTTTGTTGTTCGCGCGGTGCATTGGCAATCGCGGGATGGCGGTCTTTGCCCAGGACCGATTGCCCGTAGCGAGGGCGGTTTTGCGCTCCGCGACTGATTTGAATAAGTAAGAATGCACAGCCGAGGGACAGGCTGTGCCACACGAGTGATTGACCCGGCTTGACAGGCCGGGTTCTTACATTTTGGGTTTGCGACCCTCTGCCGATTGGGATTGGGTTTGGGATTGGGTTTGGGTGGCCCTTGGGTCACCCTTGGGTCACCCAAGGGTCACCCAAGGGCCACCCAAGGGTCACGCAAGCGTCGAATGGGAGAAGTACTATTGTTTGCAACAAAACTTGAAAAAGGCCGGGTAGCACCCCCAGCACCGCGCTGTGGTTGGTAGTTTGGCTGGACCGGCTGGAGTGACCCACTGCCTGATGTCTCAGCCTTCCATCCGACCACGCGAGAACCGCGCGTGTCAGAGGCCCTAGGCTTTGGGTGGTATCGGGTGACATTGGGTCGAATTGGGTGTACATCAGGGTAGGGTACCCCCGGCCGAAATCGACAGAAGAATTTGGAATTGAAGCTGAAGAAGTCCTTCTGTTTCTTGAGCGCCGCAAGGTTTTCCCGATTTTTGGGACCGAGAAAGACGCATGAATCATCGTCAAAAAACTGCGCAAATGGAGATCGCGAGCCGAAAAATGAAGAGATTCATCCGAAAACGGAGCGCAGTGGCAATCGCGCTGAGCAGGTTTTTTCAAATCTTAACAACGCTGAGACTCGCACGGTCCGCGCAAGGCTAGTAAAATAAGAGATTACAAACAGCCAGCGAGCAGACAAGTCAGCTTCAGGCTTTCAGTTCCAACTTTTCACCTTTCAATGGAGACAGGCCAAATGAGCGTTACCCCCCTTTCCAAACCAGAGACCAAGGCAGCTTTGCAACCACAACAGGGCACTCAATACGTATTTTTCTTTGGCGCCGGCAAGGCCGAGGGCAACGGCAAGATGAAAGACGAGTTGGGCGGCAAGGGCGCCGGTCTGGCTGAGATGACGAATGCCGCGCTTCCTGTGCCCCCGGGCTTTACCATCCAGACAGCCGCCTGCCGCGAGTTCATGAAGACTGCGAAAGTTTCCGACGCGCTGGAGCGCCAGATGAAAGACGCGCTGGTTCGGCTGGAAGAGTTGCAGAAGCAGAAGCTGGGCGAGGGAGAAAACCCGCTGCTGGTGAGCGTGAGGTCGGGCGCAAAGTTTTCCATGCCGGGAATGATGGACACGATCCTGAATCTGGGGCTGAACGATGAGAGCGTGAAGGCGCTGGCGCGCAAGAGCGGCAATGATCGTTTTGCATATGATTCCTATCGCCGCCTGATCCAGATGTATGGCAACGTGGTACTGGATATCCCAAAGCACGAATTTGAAGAAGTGTTTGACGGCCAAAAGCACAAGCGCGGCGTGAAGTTGGATACCGAACTCACGGCGGCCGATCTACAGGAAGTGATTGCGCAATATAAAGAGGTGGTCCGCAAACACACAAAGAAAGATTTCCCGCAGAACCCGGTGGATCAGCTCGTGGGAGCGCGGGACGCAGTGTTCCGGTCATGGAACAACGATCGCGCCAAGGTTTACCGCCGTATCAACAATATTTCTGACGATTTGGGAACGGCCGTCAACGTCCAGGCCATGGTCTTTGGCAACCTGGGCGAAACCAGCGGAACGGGCGTGGGCTTTACGCGCAATCCCGCCAACGGCGACAAAGAATTTTACGGCGAGTTCCTGATGAACGCGCAGGGTGAAGACGTGGTTTCCGGCGTGCGCACGCCGGTGCACATCAGCGAATTGCAGAAGATCATGCCGCAGGTTTATGACCAGCTCCGCGATATCACCACGCGCCTGGAAAAGCATTATCGCGACATGCAGGATTTTGAATTCACCATCCAGGAAGGCCGCTTGTATATGTTGCAGACGCGCAACGGCAAGCGCACTGGCCGAGCCGCCGTCCGACTGGCGCTGGACATGGTGAAGGAAGGGCTGATCAAGCCTGAAGAAGCGATCTTCCGAGTGGAACCCAATCAGCTTTATGACTTCCTGGTTCCCAGCCTGGACGAGCGCGGTGGCGATGTGGAAGTGATTGCCAAAGGCCTGCCGGCATCCCCGGGAGCCGCGGTGGGACGGATTGTTTTTACCGCGAATGACGCTGTTACAGCGGCCGGCACGGGAGCGCAGAAAAATCCGGTGATCCTGGTGCGCGGCGAAACTACTCCGGAAGATATCCACGGCATGGAAGTAGCTGCCGGAATTCTGACCTCACGCGGCGGCATGACGAGCCATGCCGCGGTCGTAACGCGCGGCATGGGTAAATGCTGCATTGTGGGCGCCGGCGAGATCGAAGTTGACGACAAGAAGAAACAGATGCGCATCGGCGATCTCATTCTCAAAGAAGGTGACTGGATTTCCATCGACGGCATCTCAGGCCGAGTGATCAAAGGCCAGCTTGGCACCGTTCCGGCCAAGCCGGACGATCCGGACCTGCAGACGCTGCTGAAGTGGTCAGAGCCGTTCCGCAAACTGGGTGTTCGAGCGAATGCCGATATTCCACGTGACGCGATTGCGGCGCGCAGCTTTGGCGCGGAAGGCATTGGCCTGTGTCGCACCGAGCATATGTTCTTTGCCGAAGATCGCATTGGGCACATGCGGAACATGATTCTGGCCAGGACGGAAGCAGCACGCAAAGCGGAGATCGCCAAGCTGCTGCCGATGCAGCGTGAAGACTTTGAAGGTGTTTTCAAAGCCATGGACGGCTTTCCGGTCACCATCCGCTTGCTGGATCCGCCGCTGCATGAGTTCTTGCCACGTCGCGAAGAGCTGATGGTGGAGATTGCGCAACTGGAGATCAAAGACGCGAATTCGCCTCGGCTGAAGGAAGCACATGAGCTGCTGCGTCGCGTGGAAGAGCTGCATGAATTAAATCCTATGCTGGGACATCGTGGTTGCCGTCTGGGCATTACTTATCCGGAAATTTCAGAGATGCAGGCACGAGCGATTTTTGAAGCTGCGGTGAACGTCTCCAAGGCGGGAGTAAAAGTGTTTCCTGAAGTCATGGTCCCGCTCGTGGGCATGATGAAGGAGATGGAGAACCAGAGCGCCATCATCCGACAGGTGGCGGAACAGGTATTCAAAGAGAAGGGAACCCGGATCGAATACATGGTCGGTACGATGATCGAGTTGCCGCGCGCATGCTCTGTGGCCGATCAGATTGCTTCCGATGCTGAATTCTTCAGCTTTGGCACCAACGATCTTACGCAGACGGCCTACGGCTTCTCTCGCGACGACATCAGCAAGTTCCTGCCGGCGTACATCGAGCGCGGCATTCTGAAGAGCGATCCGTTTGCCACCATCGATCAAGAAGGTGTGGGAGAGCTGATGCAAATTGCCGTGAAGAAAGGCCGCAAGACGCGCTCGAACCTGAAGATCGGAATCTGCGGCGAACATGGCGGCGATCCGGCGTCGGTGGAGTTCTGCCACAAGATCGGACTGAACTATGTTTCATGCTCGCCGTACCGCGTGCTGACAGCGCGGCTGGCAGCTGCACAGGCTGCGGCAGCGGAAGAGTTGAAGACAGAGGGCGGAAGAACCAAGTAGGTTTTTGTGAAATCCCGAAGAGCAGCGAGGGATCCCTAAAGCCAGGTGGATGTAGGGGTAATATTGTTGCGGAAGAGCTTTTTACGATAGCGCTCCCTCGCTTCGCTCGGGGATAAGAATGAGGTTACTGGACGCGTTGCAGCCGCTCAATCAGCTTTTGCGCGAGGTTGTCCTCTGATTCTGACCATAAGACCCTGCCGCTGATGCCGCAGTTTTTTTCCACGGCGCCGGTAAAGGCGACCAGCTTTTGGACGTTGGCCTTGATACGCTGTTCCAGCACGCTGGTATAGTCGGCTTCCTCAAAGAGGAAAGGAGCGTCCAGGCCGAAGTCGACCAGTATGTGGCCGTTTTCCTGAAACGTTCCTTCTTCAAACTCAGTGCCGAAGGCGATGAACTTTACCGTTTGCGGGCGCAAGATCCAGGTTTCATCCAGATCGCCTTCTTTCGTCGGTACCCAAAGGTCCCAGAGAACGTCCAACTCGTAAGCGTTATCTTCATGAAGGAACTCGGCGGCCAGAGCCAGACTTTGTTCGGGAGCGGCGCGATGATCGAATGTCTGTTGGAAGATGATGGGCTGGTCCCATGAGATGCTTCGGATGCCCAGATAGCCGATGCCGGGATGGTCAGCAGAGAAAGGGAACTGCTTGAGCACGGAAAGCAGCCGGGGAAGCATTTCCGGTTCCTGAAAGCCGGGAAACCAGATACTTAGATAAAGTCGGTCAGCCATGATCTGAAAATATTGTAATCTGAGATGCGGTTGATTGGTCAGATGGTAAGGACGCAGCGGATGGAAAAGCGCGTCCTGGAGTTTGTACGCAAGGTTTCTCTATTTGAGGTTTGAGGGCAGAGATGCGGAAGTCATGGGTTTTCTTGATGATTGGGTTCCTGATATTGGTCTTGGGTGCGTTGTTCGCTGGCACTCAGCAGCCGTCGACTGAGAAGAAGCCGCTTATCGAAACGCCTACCATGCGGCTGGTGGCGGCGAAGAACGTCTTTATCACCCGCACACACGGGAGCCGAATCCCGCTGGAAGTGATCAGGTCAACGATGGAAGGTTGGGAGCGGTTTACCTTCGTCGAAATACCGGAGAGAGCCGACCTGATTATTGAAATTTCTTCCACGGGAGATTCAGGCGTCCAGGTTTCAAGTTCGTCCACGGTCTCACCAGAGACTGGCCACGAAGAGAAATCCAGTTCAACGCGAAAAGACATTTCGCCGACCGAGATCAGGATGGCGGTTTTTGACTCGCGCAACAAGCGCCCTCTGTGGGCTGCCACTGAGAGCGTGAAGTTCGCCATGAAGGGAAAAGGCAAAGAGAACAACCTGGTGGACGCAGCCGAGCGACTTGCCTCAAAGTTTCATCAACGGCTGGAGCCTCCGACTAAATAAGATTGTTATTAGATTTCGTCTAAGGCCGACCCGCATCCTCTCTACACCTAACGCACGAAATATAAATTTGCGTTAAATCCAGCATCCATGCGGGTAATCGCACAACCCTGCTGCTTGTAGCTGAATCTCACTGGGTATTGTGCGCCACTCAAGCTCCCTTGCTCGCAGAGGGGCGTCCGCCTTCGTCTTACTACTTCTGTTCGTTGTAGCAGTAGCTGTACGCAGTAACGCCCAAGCTTCCACCCAAGGCCAATGGTCGGCGGTTGCCAACTGGCCCACCAGAGCCGTTCACGCCACTTTGCTGCCGGATGGCCGCGTCTTTTTTGTTTCTTATTACGCGGAATCGCTGCACCCAAACATCTGGGACCCAGTGAGCAATACGTTTACTGCAACCTCATCTTCCGCATACGCGCTTTTTTGCGCCGGTCATACCACGCTGGTGGATGGACGCGTTTTTATTGCGGGTGGTCACATTGCCGATTACGTGGGATATTCGCATGCGGTGATCTTTGATCCGGCGACAAATGGATTCACGCCGCTGCCGGACATGAATACAGGGCGCTGGTATCCCACGACGACGACCTTGCCGAATGGCGATGTGCTGGTGGTTTCCGGCGACATCAATGCAAACACCAACGTTGATACGCTGCCTCAAGTTTTTCAGTTCTCCACAAATACGTGGCGCAACCTGACGACGGCACAACTGGCTCAACCTCTTTATCCGAACATGTTGGTGGCGCCGAACGGCAAAGTCTTCAGTGCTGGGCCCAGTCGGCAAAGCCGCTATCTAAATACATCTGGGACAGGCGCATGGAGCAATGTTGCTGTAACGAACTTCGGCGCGTCGCGCGATTATGGTCCCGCAGTGATGTATGCCCCAGGCAAAGTGGCCATCATCGGCGGCGCTAACCCTCCAACGGCGACATCGGAAATAATTGACTTAAACGCCACCGCTCCTGTCTGGAAATATACCGGCAGTATGCATTATCCGCGGCGGCAGCACAACGCAGTGATCTTGCCCGACGGAAAAGTTTTTGTCGTTGGCGGCAGCAGCGCAAGTGGGTTCGATACTTCCACCTCACCGGTTTTGCCCACGGAAATGTGGGACCCTGCCACGGGACAATTTACCGTAATGGCCAGCATCGCTGTTTATCGCGGTTATCATTCAACGGCGCTGCTGCTGGCCGATGGTCGCGTGCTTTCGGCGGGCGGCAACGTGGGCGGCCCTAGCGCCCAGCTGTTTTCACCTCCATACTTATTTGCCGGGGCGCGGCCCAGCATTGCATCTGCTCCGGTCAGCGCGGGTTATGGACAGACGGTTTTCGTCGGCACACCGGATGCCGACGCCATCAGCAACGTGACATTGGTGCGCCAGGCTTCAGTAACGCACACCAACAGCATGAGCCAGGGATTCCAGACTCTGAGCTTTACCAAGACCAGCACCGGACTGAACGTCACGATGCCCGCCAACGGAAATCTGGCGCCGCCGGGATATTACATGCTGTTCATCTTGAACGGCTCGGGCGTGCCATCGGTGGGCAGCATCTTTCAGATCTCTGCGACGGTAGCGGCTGTCGGAACGATTACGGGAAAAGTTACGAACACAGCAGGCGCGCCGATTTCGGGCGCATCTGTCTCTTCCGGCGGCAATGGGGCGATCACTGGCTCCGACGGGGGCTATACGCTGCAGGTTCCCGGCGGAACATCGACGGTGACAGCGGCGCTTGCCGGATATCAGAGTGCGTCAGAATCTGTAACTGTCACGGCGGGACAAAGCACGCAGGCAGAAACTCTGCAAATCCAACCCATCAATCCCGGTAATGTGACTGGTACGGTGGCGGACGGCAATGGTCAGGCCCTTTACGGCGTCACTATTTTAGCCGCAGGGCTCACGACGAGCAGCGGTGAAGACGGCAGCTATGCGCTGAACAATCTTCCGGCGGGACCAACGACCATCAACGCTTCTCTTACCGGATTCCAATCAGGTTCAACAACCATGACCGTTCTTGCGGCAACCACTACAGCCGCTCCGGCAATCACTCTGGTTTCTGGTAGTGGATCGATTACTGGCAGCGTGAAGACAACAGCGGGCGCGGCGATTGCCGGCGCCTCTGTCGGGTATGGCGGCGGCACGGCAACAACCGACGCGAATGGGAATTACACCTTAACCGGAGTTCCGGTTGGCACTGTGCAGTTGGTGGCATCGGCCAGCGGTTTTCAAAGCGTAACCCAGAGCGTCGCGGTAAGCGGCGGTACCATCAGCATTGCCAGTTTCGCTCTTACAGCAGGCGCTGCTTCCGGAAGCGTCACGGGCAAAATAACCAATGCTTCCAGCGGAGCGATTATTACGGGAGCAACCGTAAGCTGGAGTGGCGGATCGACCACGAGTAACAGCAGCGGGATTTATACCCTGACGAACGTCACGGCTGGAACACAGAACATCACGGCAGTTAAAACGGGTTACTTGGCCCATACTCTCGCTGCGAACGTGGCTGGAGGAGCTACCAGCACTCTCAACATTCCAATAGCAACCGGAGGAAAGATCTCGGTGAAAGTTGTCACGTCCAGCGGGGCAGCGGTCAGCGGCGCAACCATCACGATCAAGGGAGGCGCGATCGCAAACGCTGTTTCTGGATCCAGCAGCTCTACCGGCTTATTTACGACGAACTGGATTCCAGTGGGCACGTACACGGTTACGGTTGCCAAAAGCGGCTTTACCACGCAGAGCAAGACCACAACGGTTGCCAGCGGTGCAACCACGTCGCTGACGTTCACCGGATTCTAGGAGAGACACAATGAATAGCGGCCTGAATACCACATTGCTGATGATCGCCGTCATCGTTTTTTTCCTGGGTTCCTGTCTTGGGCTCAGCGCGGCAGCGCAAACCTATACCGCTACCGACCTGGGCACTCTTCACGCCGGCAGCGCGCGTATACACGGAGTGAATGAGTCCGGTCAAGCCGTCGGCGGTTCTGGGTATCCGCACGGTGCGGAGACGCACGCATTTTTCTGGCAGAAGCAGGGCGGCATGCGCGATCTGGGTACTCTTCCCGGTGGCGATTACAGCTCTGCGTTTGCCATCAATAACTCGGGCATTGTTGTGGGCACGTCAAACACTTCAACCAGCACGCGCGCATTTTCCTGGACACTTGCCCACGGGCTTGCCGATCTTGGAACTTTACCGGGCGCAAGTGCCAGCTCAGCGCTTGCCATCAACAATCAGGGTCAGATCGCCGGCAGTTCCGGCGGACACGCAACTCTGTGGTCTGGCGGCAACATTCAGGATCTGGGCGCGCTCGGCGGCGCGACCAGTGAAGCCCACGGTATCAATAATCTTGGTGCGGTCGTCGGAGTCTCTGACACCAGCTCTGGCCCGCACGCTTTTTTGTGGCAAAACGGCGCAATGCAGGACCTTGGTCTCCTTCCAGGCGATACCAGCAGTCACGCAGACCATATCAATGACAGTGGAATGGTTGTGGGCGCTTCCGAGGGTAGCGGCGGGATTCGCGCTTTCGTCTGGACCAGCGCTGCCGGAATGCAGCCCTTGAGCGGTGAGTCCGGCGCAATTTACAGCGAAGCCTTTGACATCAACAACGCAGGCCAGGTAGTGGGCGAAATCGCAAGTTCCATGGGGACCCGTGCTTTCCTTTGGACCAGCCGGAATGGGCTGATTGACCTGAACGAATCTGTCACCAATCTTCCGGGCGACGTTGTGCTGATTGGGGCTTTTTCCATCAATGAAAAAGGCCAGATCGTCGCTTTCGGTTTGAAGAGCCCCAATGTCAGCAAACATCAGGAAGTCTCAGCGGACAGCCATGTCCATGCCGGACCGACGCGGGTTTTTCTGCTGACGCCGCAGTAGGAGTGCTGGGTTATAATCCGCGCATGCTTGGTGGACGCAGCAGCGAACAGTGGATCGCCCAATACGCAAGCAGCCATACACATCCGGTCAACCGGTTTTGCCATAGCCTTGGCATACCCTTGATCGTGCTGTCACTGGCGCTGGCCATGGCCGCTATTTTCTATCATCCGCTCTGGATGCTTGCCGCCGGACTCTTCGTCTTTGGCTGGCTATTGCAGTTCGTTGGCCACGCCTTTGAGCACAAAGAACCTGAGTTCTTCCACGACTGGCGCTTTCTGCTTGTTGGCGTGCGCTGGTGGTGGGCCAAAATGCGAGGCAGAGCGTAGCACCTTTTTACGTAAGTGAAGATGTGGACATTGGCCCGACTGGTCCTGGGAATTCAGTACGTTCGCTGAGTTCATGAATCCCGATGCACACCCGATGGGATCTCTTCGTCGCGAACTCCGTCAGTTTGGTTCTGAGTTCCATTTAAAGCTCCCACCGTCGGGTTTGTTCCTTGAAGGGAGGCCGTTTTTAGTTCGGTTTCATCAGCGCGAGGAATCTTCCCAGCTTTTGCAGTA
>DAHUXR010000269.1 GCA_027307045.1 Acidobacteriaceae bacterium | reverse complement strand
ATCGGACAATGCCTTGTCCGGATTGTGGTGGACTTCGATCAGCAGCGAATCAGCTCCGGCTGCAACCGACGCCCGCGCCATAGGTGCGACTTTGTCTCGACGACCCGTTCCATGCGACGGATCGGATGCCATTGGCAGGTGCGAAAGCTTGTGCACAATCGGGATCGCGGAAATGTCGAGCGTGTTGCGGGTGTAAGTTTCGAAAGTGCGGATGCCGCGCTCGCAGAGCATAAGGTCGTAGTTGCCGCCGGAGAGAATGTATTCGGCGGAGAGCAGGAGCTCTTCTATGGTGGCGGCTGCGCCTCGCTTCAGCATGACCGGTTTGCGGAGCTTGCCCAGTTCGCGCAGCAGGTTGAAGTTCTGCATGTTGCGCGCGCCCACCTGAAAGATATCGATGTAAGGCAGCATCATAGCGATCTGCGAGATTTCCATCACCTCGCTGATCACCAGCATGTTGAACTGGTTGCCTGCTTCGCGCAGCAACTTCAATCCTTCGAGGCCCATGCCTTGAAAGGTGTACGGAGAGCTGCGAGGCTTGAAGGCTCCCCCGCGCAGCACGCGCGCTCCCGCCTTGGCCACCTGGCCGGCAACATTGAACAGTTGCTCGCGGGATTCGACCGAGCACGGCCCCGCCATCAC
>DAHUXR010000268.1 GCA_027307045.1 Acidobacteriaceae bacterium | reverse complement strand
ATGATACGGATCGCCGGCTCGTGCGCGAACACTTCAATCGGCACCCTGGCCTTCGTCTCAACTTTCAATTCCGCCCTCACATTGCGCACGTTCACGATCAGATCTTGCAGAATCGCCATCTCCGTTTCGGCGGCCAGATCAAACTGCTTCTCAGCCGCCTGCGGATATGGCGACAGCGCAATCGACTTGGCCGGAGCCTTGCCCTCCCACAGCGCCTGCCAGATTTCTTCCGTAATAAATGGCATCACCGGATGCAGCAGGCGAAGCGACGCATCGAACAAGTTCACCAGATTCGTGCAAGCGATGCGGGCGCCCGACTTGTCGCTGCCTTCTTCAAAGTTCAGCCGCGGTTTGATCAACTCCAGATACCAGTCGCAGAACTCTCCCCAGAAAAAGTCATAGATGCGGTTGGCCGCCTCGTGAAAGCGGTAAGTGGCCAGAGCATCATTCACGTCGGCCGCCACGCGGTTAAAGCGGGAAAGAATCCAGCGGTCTTCTAAAGTCAAGCTTTGAAATCCGCGAACGCCCGGCTCAATGGTGGGGTGCATGTCTCGCCGACTTTGCGGGACATAGGAAGCCGGCTGCATCCCCGGCTCGATCCGGTCCACGTTCATGAACATGAAGCGGGCGGCATTCCAG
>DAHUXR010000267.1 GCA_027307045.1 Acidobacteriaceae bacterium | reverse complement strand
CGCTCCCGCGCCCACTCACTGTCCTGCTCTTGCGCGTGCAGAGTTTTTTTTACGCCGCAATCCCAACCGCTGCAGCACGGCGCCCCACCTGCTAACACTCAATTGCACCTGGCTGCGGGCCCGCAGTCGCTGTTGCAACTCCAACAACGTCACATCCGGTTGCCTTTTCACCTCGCTTCGCAACTGCTCTTCCACTGCAGCCGTAACTCGGCTCACCCGGCCATAACGCAATTGCCCCTTCCGTTCCATCTGCCCGGTATGCAGTTGTTCGCGGTGGATCTTCTTGGCGTATCCGTGACTCACCGCAAAACGCTCGGCCAACTCCCGCAAACTGCCTTCCTCCCGCTCGTACGCCTGCAACAGCTTGCAGCGCAAATCATTGGAATAGGCTTGTGCCATTAAAATTGTTCGTCGCAGGGTCTCGCCAGACTTCACCCTATCCCAATTGTGCTCCTTGGGCTATAGCTTTCGAGGAACCGCTCTAGCTCCACCAAATTCCAAATCTCTGAAAATAAGCAAGTTCTGGGACGTCGTGAGAATCGCCCGATAAGCCCCTATACCTAGAGAACGGAGAGGTAGTTCGAACATCGCTCGGTACGCCTACAGGCATTGAATGCGTGGTCCGCGGCCGTCCATTCT
>DAHUXR010000266.1 GCA_027307045.1 Acidobacteriaceae bacterium | reverse complement strand
CAGCAGCCTTCTTGATTTCCTTGGGAAGCTCGTGGATCAGCTCATGTTCGAGCGCGTTAATCTCTTCCTGCAGCTTGCGTTTAATAGCGTCTGTCATGGGATACTAGCGGCCGGACGGCAAGGCTTCGAAGTATTATACGCCGCGCCTCTCAGGGCTAAGCTTGGAATTCGCTGGCTTCCGGGAAGCGCAGCTTACATTTGGCGAGGGCAGCACCGAGAAGTTCTTCGACCTTGGATTCCTCGCAGTTGCGTGCCATGGCCAGCTCGCTCACCAGAAGATAACGGGCGCGCTCCAGCATTTTCTTTTCGCGGAAAGAGAGCGGCTTGGCCTGATGCAGCGCGATCAGGCTCTTGAGCACTCCTGCGACTTCGAGGAGAGACCCGGTGCGCATGCGATCGGAATTCTCCTTGAACCGGTCTTTCCAGTCGCCGTTTCCGTTGCCTTCCGCGATCGAGAGCAGTTCCAGAACTTTCTGGATTTCGCCGTTTCGCACCACTCGACGCAGACCCACGCTGCCGGCATTTTGGCAGGGAACCATCACCTTGAGGCTGCTGGCCTTAATGTGGAGCAGGTAGAACTTCTCCACGGTGGAACCGACGGAACGACTGCTGATTTGCTCGATAATTCCCACACCGTGATTGG
>DAHUXR010000265.1 GCA_027307045.1 Acidobacteriaceae bacterium | reverse complement strand
TGCCCGCCATGGCGAAATTCATCCGCAGCGGCCAATTCCAGACCGGACGGTTCGCCTTTTATGTTTCTCTGCGGCCGTGGCTCTGGCTGCGCGTATATCGCCTGGCACGCAACACGCGTGTCGCTTCAGACAACTTGTGCGCGTGGCTGCGCGAAAGCGCTCTGACGAATACAATAATTACAAAATTGGATCATTGAACTGCAGAAGAATTGAATCATTGAAAGATCGGATCATTGAATCATTGAACGTCTCAATTTGGTAATTGGGAAATTTGGTAATCGGGTAATTTGAAATCAAGCCCAGTGAGCGGTTTAATTACACAATTACTCAATTGCTCAATTACCAAATCGAGCGAGACCAAAGGCCACACCTTCTAGGCTTTCAATGATTCAATCCCCCAATGATTCAATCTCTCAATGTTTCAATGATTCAATCTCAAACATGGCCATTGCCGAGCAACTGACCGCAAAACAAACGCTACGTCCGATTCCCTCAACCATGCTGGCTGCGGTTTACCGCGGCGTAAATGACGTCCGTATTGAGACCGTGCCTGTACCCAAAATCGGCGCCGGCGAGATCCTGATCAAGGTCCATACCTGCGGCATCTGCGGCACTGACCTGAAGAAGATCGCCACCGGATCGCA
>DAHUXR010000264.1 GCA_027307045.1 Acidobacteriaceae bacterium | reverse complement strand
ACCTGCATCCAGCAGCAGCGGCGGTTGGTGTGCAGATCGGCGGCTGGCAGGATTTCCGCCATACGCTGTCGAGGACGATGCGTCGGGCTGGCGTACACCCAGTCGTAATTAAAGACACGCTCCATCACAGCAAGGTTGATCTTGCGATGAACGTGTACGACAAAGCCAGTGCAGAGGACATCCGCGCAGGTCTGAGAGTGGCGAGCAAGAAGCTGCTCGGCAGCGATTTGCTACCAACCGATTTGCTACCAAGCACTCCGAAACCCCGTGAAGGAAACGAGAGTGCTGCTTAAGTCCTGTGCTTGCAATGAAAGATGGTGAGCGCGGAAGGAATCGAACCTTCAACCTACTGATTAAGAGTCAGTTGCTCTGCCAATTGAGCTACGCGCCCACGGTGGGGATTGGCTGGTAGGACGAATCAAAATTATAGCATCGGCCACTTGTTCTTCGCAGAACGGTGGCCGCGGCCTTTGCGCTTCGCAACTTTTCACTCAGACAGAACTTCGCAACACGAAACGGGCCTCACACCATCCGATCGCATGTTGCTCCGACCGCGAAGCCAATGCACCACCACTGACACACGAAGCCAGGACTCAGAGGATTTCTTTGTATGCCAAGCATATTCCACGTCGTCGGCAAATTGCTCC
>DAHUXR010000263.1 GCA_027307045.1 Acidobacteriaceae bacterium | reverse complement strand
TTCCATCGTAGAACGCAGGTTACTGCCTCGAAAGTTACGGGGGTAATCCTGAAACGGGCCGTCCGCAGAGGGGAGTGCGTTGATTTCAACGACCGTTCCGCAATGCAACGCGTGATCGTTTCTGACCTACGCATGAACATCCCTGTCCGTTTGCAGATGAACGCCCTGGTCGCAGAACGAAGGTGTCCACTGGCAGCTTGCGAAACGCGTAAGCGTCCTGGTCGGTTGATTCGCCGGGAATGGCGCCACGATGCTAAAATCGAGTACCGCAAGTAGTTGAATACGAACAGTAGGGCGCTTAACTCAGCGGTAGAGTGCCATCTTCACACGGTGGAAGTCATAGGTTCGAATCCTATAGCGCCCACCATCTTCTCAACAGCTTACGAATCGTTATCGGATCACGCTCCTTATTTTCAACAGCTTAAGGACGCGTGGTCCGTTTCTGTAATCCGACAACGAAGACTCTTTTCAGCACTCTGCTTGCTCTTGACTTGGTGTAGCCGTTTTGGGTACGATTGACCCCTAAATGGGTACAGTCAGCGTGCTTTCCCGGACACTTTTCGGACGTACCCGCGGTGCTGTGCTCGCTGTTCTCTACGGACATGTGGGCGATTCATTCCACTTGCGCCAGCTTTCTCGACTGACAAGA
>DAHUXR010000262.1 GCA_027307045.1 Acidobacteriaceae bacterium | reverse complement strand
GGATCCATGTTCACCATACGCCCTCGGATACACCGTCTCATCGCAGGGCGCGCAAAGCGTCCACTTTGATCAAGGAACCCGTGCAGTTGTGCATCGCGGCACCGGCAAAGGCCGTGCGGCAATCCGCAAGAAAGAGGAAGCCGTTCAAACTTGTGTTCCGAGTTGGCGCCAAATCCACACCAATTTCGGGTTCGCCCGATTTCGCCAAGAGTTCACCCGCCTGAAGTTTCAGCGATATTCACGCGGTTGGGCGAGAGACAGGCATCCGGTGTAGTAAAATCAAGCTGCCAACCTTACGTCGGGGAGTGGCTCAGCCTGGTAGAGCACCTGGTTCGGGACCAGGGGGTCGGAGGTTCAAATCCTCTCTCCCCGACCATTTCTAATCAACTACTTACCGTTCTGCAAATTCCTCCAAATTGAGCCCTTGGTGCGGGTTTTGTGGGTGCCCCAACTTAAGTTCCGACTGCGCCGAAGGTTAAGTCTGCTCGACCATCTGGGGTCGGAGCACCCAATGTGGGGCACCCATAAGAATTCCGTTGTTCCGGAATCAGAAAACACCAGTAAATATGCGGTAATGCGGAATGCTCGGCTAGTCAATTTGGGGTAGTTGACCCCTTGGACAGGCACTGGAGGATCACGACCAGGTCGGA
>DAHUXR010000261.1 GCA_027307045.1 Acidobacteriaceae bacterium | reverse complement strand
TAGGTGGCCTCCGTCACCATCTTGGCGTAGCGGTCGCCGAAGGCGGCATGCAGGCCGGAGAGGTAGTCCTTGCCGAAATCGTCATTCTGATACAGCACGGCGATCTTCGCGTTCGGCTTCTCCTTCAGGATGTACTTGCCGTAGATCTGCGCCTCGGTGCGGTAGTCGGGCTGGAAGCCGGTCGTCCATGGATACAGCTTCTCGTCGCCCCATTTCGCAGCACCGGTCGCGACGAAGAGATGCGGCACCTTCTTCTGGTTCAGATATTTTTCAATCGCCGTGTTCGACGCGGTGCCCATGGTGCCGAAGATCGCCAGCACCTCGTCGCCTTCCACCAGCTTGCGCACCTGCTCGACCGACTTCGGCGGCGAAAAGGCATCGTCATAGGAGATGAAGTTGATCTTGCGGCCGTTGATGCCGCCGGCGTCGTTGATCATCTTGAAATAGGCGGCTTCGGTCTTGCCGATCACGCCGTAAGCGGAAGCTGGGCCGCTGTAGGGCATGATGTTGCCGATCTTGATTTCGGTGTCGGTGGCGCCGGTGTCGTATTTCTTCTGCGCCAGCGCGCCGCTGCTCGATCCGGCAAGCAGCATGACTGCGGCAACGGTGACCGCAATTCTGTTTAAGAAAACAGTCATGACGTTCTCCCTCTC
>DAHUXR010000260.1 GCA_027307045.1 Acidobacteriaceae bacterium | reverse complement strand
GGTGGGGCATGGGCGACAAGGGAACAACCGAGTCCGCCATTCATGCCTCATTCCAGGTAGCTCAGCCGGCACTCGACAAAGCCGGCATCCATTACACCTACCACGAGTATCCGGGCCTGGCGCATGAATTTGGAATCTGGCGCAAGGACCTCAACGACTTTGCCCCGCTACTTTTCAGGTGGTAACCATGCTGGAATTTCAGGCTCCGAGCATGACCCGGCGGAACCGGCGAGCCGGCGAGGAGATCAAGTCGGACTCAACAGCAGATTATTGAAAGAAATGGTCGGGACGGGCAGATTTGAACTGCCGACCCCTCGCACCCCAAGCGAGTGCTCTACCAGGCTGAGCCACGTCCCGACAGAAGGAATTCCGCAGATCCCGCAGATCGCGTGATCGCGACTGCATCTCCCGCGGTGGGGTTCTCCGCAATTTTACACCACAACGCTCCAATAGTCAGACCCTCCGACACCTGGGATGCCCCACGTCTCGCCGATTTTGCAAGACGTGGGAACGCCTCCGAATAACCAGGGACAGGTGTGGCACACTAGCTTCATGAACCAGCTCACGCTTGGCGATTTCGAACTCATGGTTTTTTCCGACGGAACCTATCCCCTCGACGGCGGAGCATTTTTCGGCGTCGTCCCGAAAGTCATG
>DAHUXR010000025.1 GCA_027307045.1 Acidobacteriaceae bacterium | reverse complement strand
GGCTGCCGTTTTCCAAGGGCACCATGAAGATGCGGCTGCTCAAGCGGCTGAAGTGCACACAGAAATTTGAAAAGCTGGCGTGGGAATCTGGCGCGCGCCTTGTGGCCGGTGTGGACGAAGTTGGTCGTGGCTGCCTGTTTGGCCCGGTGGTCGCCGGCGCGGTGATCCTCGAGCCCGGCTATCGCATCAAGGGCCTGCGCGACTCCAAACTGATTGACCAGAAAACGCGCGAGACGCTGGCCGAGCGAATCAAGCAGCATGCCATCGCATACGCCGTGGCGGCCGTGGACGTGGCGCGGATCGACCAGATCAACATCTACTGGGCTTCATTGCTGGCCATGCGAGAAGCGGTGGCGCAGCTTTCGCCCGGTCCTGATCATCTTCTGGTGGACGCGGTTCGCGTGAACTGGGACTGTCCTCAGACCAAAATCATCCATGGCGATGCGCTTTCCATCTCGATTGCCGCGGCTTCCATCATCGCCAAAGTCCATCGCGATGAAATGATCCGCCGCTGGTCGCCGGTCTATCCGGAATATGACCTGGCGTCCAACAAGGGCTATCGTTCGCCCAAACACCTTGCCGCGCTCAATGAGCTTGGTCCCACGCCGCTGCATCGTCTGTCATTTGCTCCGGTGTGGATGTGCCGGGGCACGCAGCAGGAAGCGTTTGGATTTGAGGATAACGAGTTGATAGAAGATGATGAAGCGCCGGCGGCAGGCGATATGGCAGGAAGATATTCATATTTATGCATTTGTCGAGAGGAAAAATAGCCGGCAATTGTGAAAGACTGACAATGGTAACCAAGCAATTCAATAATCTGTTGAAATTCTGAAACTATCGAACAATAATCAAAGAGTCTGAAGAAGAGGTACCATCGATGTTTAATGTTGTGGCTGCATTCCAGGGTCGTCACGGGCAATAATGATTTCGAAACATTGCAAAAGATTCTCGGGGAAATCAGACGAGAGCACCTCGGAGAAATCTCTCCCGAAGTCGGCATCGACGAACTATTTCGACTGGCGAAGCAGCGGAATTTGATTCAAGAGGGCAATTTTCACATTACAGTTGAAAAGGCAGCCTAATATTGAGTTTTTGATTCGGGGCGCATCCGCGCCGTATAAGATTCTGGATACCCGGCTTGAGAGCCGGGTTTTCCCGTTTTGGGGTTGCGACCCTCTGCCTGATTGGGATTGGGATTGGGTCACCCAAGGGTCACCCAAGCGTCACCCAAGGGAGACCCAAGCGTGGCGCAAGGATCACTCAAGCGTCGAATTGAATAAGTGCTTTGTTTGCAATGAAAGCTGGAGAATGGCGGGGTGGGTCATCGGAAAAACCAAAACCTCTAACCACAGCGCGGCGGAGCCGCAACCAAAAAAGAAACATCTACCGCGGAGACACGGAGACACGGAGTAACCCAAAAGCAAGTGTCAACAGTCAAAGTCAAAACCTCAACATGGAGGTCACAGAGAAACTTCGACGAACCGGAGAGCCGAAGATACCGAACAAAATTCTTCGCGGCATGGCACGAATTTGATTGTTAGCAATACAAAGGACACGAAGGAACAAAGAGGATCGGGTGATCTGGTGATCGCCGTGATCCGCTGATCGGAAAAGGCCAAAGGCCAAAAGCCAAGAGCCAGCAGCTAGCGGCTGACCGCTTGTTACAATAACGGTTTACCCCAATCACGGCTTTTGCCAAATACTGAGTACTCAAGGACTGCATTCCATGCATCGTTGGTCACAACTTTTTATTCCCACGCTACGCGAGGCCCCGGCGGACGCCGAGGTCGCCAGCCACAAGTTTCTTGTCCGCTCGGGATACATACGGCAGCTGGGCGCCGGCATTTACTCCTACCTGTTCATGGGGCAGCGGTCAATATTGAAGATCATCGATGTGGTCCGCGAAGAGATGAACCGGATTGGCCAGGAATTTCTGTTGCCGGCGCTCAATCCGCGCGAATTGTGGGAGCAGAGTGGGCGCTGGCAGGTGATGGGCGAGAACATGTTTCGCCTGAAAGACCGCAAAGGCGCGGACCTGTGCCTGGGCATGACGCATGAAGAGGTGATGACGGACATCGCGCGCAAAGAGCTGCGCAGCTACAAGCAGCTGCCGCAGATCTGGTACCAGATACAGAACAAGTTCCGCGATGAGCCAAGGCCGAAGTCGGGGCTGATACGCGTGCGGCAGTTCACGATGAAAGACGCGTACTCGTTTGATATCGACGAGGCCGGTCTGGACGTGAGTTACAAGAAGCATTATGAAACTTATCGTCGGATCTTTGACCGGTGCGGGCTGAAGTATGCGGTGGTGGAGGCGCATTCCGGCGCGATGGGCGGGTCAGCGTCACACGAGTTCATGTGCATGACAGATGCGGGCGAAGACATTGTTGTGAGCTGCGAAAAATGCGGCTACGCAGCGAACCTGGAGAAAGCCACGTCACAACTGGCTCCGGCGCGGGACCTGCCGGGCGATGGCGCGCCGGAAGAAGTCCACACTCCGGGGATGAAGACGATTGAAGAGGTGGCGAAGTTTTTGGGTGTTTCTCCCACGCAGAAGATCAAGACGCTGGCGCTGATGCAGGTTGAGCCGGACAAGAAAAATCCGGGACAGGTGAAGACCAGGCCGGTGATTGTGCTGCTGCGCGGCGACCACACCTTGAATGAAGCCAAACTCACGTCGGCGCTGGATGGCAAAGAGTTCAGGCCGATGCATGAAGAAGAGATTCAGCGGGTGTTCATGTCGCCCGCCGGATACCTGGGGCCGGTGAAGGTCCCAGCGCTGGCCGCGGGCGCGCAACAGCTTGGAAGCGTGACGCAGGCGATCATCCTGGACGCGCTGCCGCTGATGCTGGCGGATACGGCGCTGAAGGGTCGGAAGAATTTGGTGGCCGGCGCGAACAAAGAAAATTATCACTTGAAGAATGTCACGCCGCTGCGGGATTTCCATCCCACGGAGTGGGTTGACTTGCGCAACGTGGCGGCGGGTGAGGGTTGTCCGAATTGCGGTGGAGCGCTGGTGGTGGGCAGAGCGATGGAGATTGGACACATCTTCAAGCTGGGATACAAGTATTCGAAATCGATGGGCGCGACCGTGCTGGATAAAGACGGAAAAGAAGTTATGCCGATTATGGGCTGTTATGGCATTGGCGTGGAGCGGATTTTGACGGCGGCCATCGAACAGAACAATGATGCCGATGGCTTCTGGCTGCCGCCCCAGATAGCGCCGTTTGATGTGGTCATCACGCCGACGAACGTGAAAGACGCGGCGATTATGGGCGCTGCGGAGGGCATCGCGCAAAAGCTGGAAGGCGCGGGATTTAGCGTTCTGCTGGATGATCGCGATGAGCGCGCTGGAGTGAAATTCAAGGACGCCGATCTAGTGGGAATACCTTACAGAATCAATGTTGGTAAGAAGGTTACGGAAGGGATGGTCGAAGTGGTTTCCCGCTCGACACGGAAATCCGAGGATGCTAACATCCCCGGCATTGAGACAACTTTCGCGCGAATGGTGCGGCCTTGAAGGAGATTAAACCGTTGGTTTTATGGCAAAGCTAAAAGGATTTATCGCACTTGGAGTGATGGTGGCGGCGTTCTACGTCGCCTGGAACATGATTCCGCCGTACTTCAATAATTACCAGTTCCAGGACGCACTGGATGACATTGCGCGAAAAAACAGTTATACAACCGTAAGCGATGATGACCTCAAGAAGATCGTGGTGACCAAAGCCGATACTGAAGATATCAAGCTCAAGGAAGACCAGGTGACTGTTACCCGCAAAGGGGACGGCCTTGGGATCTCTGTAAAATACAAGATCCATGTGGACATGGTTGTACATCCGGTCGATCTGGAATTTACCGCCAATTCGCTGAATAAACGGATTTAAAAATCGGTATAATAGAGAAGGACAGAAACTTCTCAGCACCAGCAGGTAACTCTGGCCCGCCATGCGTCTGAGAGAATAATTAGGGCGCTCTCCGCCTACTTGGAACATGGCCATAAAAATAAAAATTCCTCGTGCTAAAGGCTTGCGTGGCAGCCTGAGAAACCCGTTTTTCCGGGCCGGGCTCGCTGCTTTCCTTATCCTTTCCCTCGTGCTGTTCGGCGTTTTCTCGTACTACTACATCAAGTACCAGAAGATTGTTGAAAAGCGTATGGGCGGTCCAACAATTTTCGCCAACACCGCCAAGATTTACGCGCAGCCGCGCGATGTGCGCATTGGCCAGAAGGCTGACCCGCGAGAGATCTCCAACTACCTGCGTCACGCCGGATACACAGAAGTCGGCGAGCAGGGCAAGTCAAAATTTGGCGTCTATAAAGTGATGAAAGACTCCATTGAGATCAAGCCGGGTGAAGAATCGTATTACAACGCCGAAGGCGCCGTGATCCGCGTAAAAGACGGGCGCGTGGATAAAATCGCCTCTCTGGGCGATGCCGGCGATCTCACCGCGTACGAGCTTGAGCCGCAGCTTGTCACCGGCCTGTTCGATGGCCAGGCACGCTCCAAGCGGCGTCTCGTCAAGTATGACGATATTCCCAAAGTCATGGTGGACGCCGTCACCTCGATTGAAGACCGGCGCTTCTTCCATCACAGCGGAGTGAATTATTGGCGGCTTCTGCAAGCCGGATGGGTTGATCTGCGCCAGGGCGGCAATCGCCAGGGCGGTTCGACAATTACGATGCAAGTGGCTCGCGGCTTCTTTCTTTCGCCGGAAAAGAAGATGACCCGCAAGATGACGGAGATACTTATCTCCATTGAGCTTGAGCAGCGCTTCTCCAAAAAGCAGATCTTTGAGCTTTACGCCAACCAGGTTGATATGGGACAGCGCGGCTCATTCACCATCACGGGTTTTGGTGAGGCGGCGCAGGCGTATTTTGGCAAGGACCTCAAAGACATCAACCTGCCGGAAGCCGCATTGCTTGCCGGCCTGGTACAGCGGCCAAGTTATCTCTCTCCGTATCGGCATCCGGAGCGCGCGCAGGACCGCAGAAACCTTGTGCTGGAAGCCATGGTTGAAACCGGCGACATCACTCGCGCCCAGGCGGACGCCGCCAAGGCCACGCCGCTCAAGCTGGCGCCACAGAATGTTGAAGCCAGTGACGCGCCTTACTTCGTTGATCTTATTAAGGAACAACTGGTCAACAAATACGCTGAAGAGGACCTGAACGCGGACGGCTATCGCATTTACACCACGCTTGATCCTACGTTGCAACAGGCGGCGGCACAGGCAGTCGATCTCGGACTGAAAGAAGTTGATGCGCAGATCAAGAAGCAGCGCACTAAAAGGGTAAAGGTCGGCAAGAACAAGTTTGAGACCAAGGTGCTTCCGGGGCCTATCCCGCAGGTTGCGCTGGTGGCGCTTGATCCTCACACGGGCGAGGTGCTTGCGCTCGTCGGCGGAAGGAATTACGGCTTCAGCCAGTTGGATCACGCCGTGGCCAAGCGGCCAACCGGCTCGATTTTTAAGCCTTTTGTGTATGCGGCGGCCATTAACAACGCTGTGACCAATGAGCAGCCCATTTTTACTCCAGCCAGCATGGTGGACGACTCGCCCACGGCCTTCATCAACGGCGATGACGTTTACACGCCGCGGAATTACAAAGAAGAATATTACGGACAAGTAACCGCGCAGTTTGCTCTGGCCCATTCACTCAACAATGCCACGGTAAAAGTCGCCGAAATGGTGGGCTATGACAAGGTAGCAAACCTGGCCAGGCTGGCCGGGATTACATCCGTCCGCGCCACGCCCGCCATGGCCCTGGGATCTTACGACGCAACGCCCATGGACATGGCTTCCGCTTACACCATTTTCACCAATGACGGGCAGCGGATTACGCCCATCATGGTCCGCTCCGTGCGCGACGCCAATGGCGATGTCATCGACAACTTTCAGCCGCAGAAAACGCAGGTGCTTGATCCACGCGTCGCTTACGTAATCACAGACATGCTGCAGGGCGTCATCAATAACGGCACAGCGGCTGGCCCTGGCGGAGTCCGGGCGCGCAAGTTTACCGCTCCGGCCGCCGGAAAAACCGGCACCTCCCATGACGGCTGGTTTGCCGGCTTTACCTCAAACCTGCTCTGCATCGTGTGGGTGGGTTACGACGATTACAGTGATATTCACCTGAGCGGCGCGGCCATCGCCCTGCCCATCTGGACCGAATTCATGAAGCGGGCGGTCGATCTGCCGAACTATTCAGATACAAAACCGTTCGCTCCGCCCCAGGGCGTGGTTGAATTGACCCTGGACAAGGCGACCAACCAGATAGCTACTCCGTCATGCCCAGACGACTACAATACGGCCTTTATTGACGGTACGCAGCCTACCCAGACATGTGAGCAGACGGCCCACGGCAACGTTTTTCAAAGAATTTTTGGCATAGAACCCAAGCCGACTCCCACCCCTCCGGCGTCTAATGTAGGTAGCGGCAACTCCGCGCCGGGGCAGGGGCAGCCCGCCGCCGTAAACCAGAACCCGACCCAGGGCCAGGACCAGGACAAGAAGAAAAAGGGCTTTTGGGGCAAAATTTTTGGTGGTGGCAAAGACGACAATAAGGACGATAATAAGCAAATCAAGCCTGCGGCCACCCCCAGTCCGGGCAAGGATAGGCCGCAATAAGGAGGCCCCATGGGTCGCTTCTGCAGCTTGCTGAATATCTTCAAAATAATGGGTATTGCCATCGTCGGCATATTGGTCCTTTCCGCGCCTTCGCCGGCACAGGAAGCCTCCAGCACAGACTTTCCTTCCCAGGTCCGCGTACCTCCTCCACCTGAAAATGCCGATCCGGTTGAACTGGAACAGCAGGGTGACGAGTTGCGCTCGCAAAAAGCCTTTCTTGATTCCATTGACTATTATCGGGCGGCCATGAAAAAGGCAGACAACGCCATCCTGCACAACAAGGTTGGCATGTGCCTCCTGCAGTTGCGCCGCGATTCCGAATCCAAAAAGGAATTTCAGCGCGCCATCAAAGAAAACAAGGAATACGCCGAGGCCTATAACAATCTGGGCGCGCTCTATTACAACCTGAGGAAATACGGCGCGGCCATCAAGGAATACAAAAAAGCCATCAAGCTTAACGATGAGAGCGCCAGCTTCCATAGCAATCTGGGCGGCGCTTACTTCTCGCAAAAGGACTTTGATCGCGCCTCCCGCGAATACCAGCGGGCCATTCAAATTGATCCGGATATTTTCCAGCGGCAGTCGTCCGCGTCCGCCATTTCCATCCGTTTGGTGGGAGCAAACGATCTTGGCCACTTCCATTATGTGATGGCGCAGATGTACGGCCAGCACGGAGACTTTGAGCATTGCCGTTTCTACCTGAGCAAGGCCAATGAGGAAGGATACCCGATCAAAGGCGCGCTCCACGACAATGAATTTGCCGGCCTGCGCAAGAAGCCTGAATTTGTGGCTTTTCTACGCTCGCTCAAGCCGCCGCCTTCAAACAATAACTGATTAAACTGCTCATGTTCTGTAGCGACGAGTCAATACAAAGCTTTTAGAGCACTGGAGTGAAGCGATTGGTTCGTCGGCAGCGAGCCCGGCTTGCGCGGCGAGCTGCCTGCATCAGGGCATAGATGCTTTTGCTCGAAGCGTTGCCTTGGAGCGGTTTGGAGCGAAGCGACAAAAACAAAGACAACCTTTTCCGAGAAGCTGCTTCTAATGTAAGTAGCTGCCGTAACCGGCAGCTAAAAAAACTGATCCACCGGTTCGACGCGCAAGCGTCTTGGCAGGGAAACCGGTGGGTCATTTCTTTTTGTCGCTGCGCTCCACACCGCTGAAAATCTTCTCTTTGGTTGCAGCTATCTGCGCTTGTTGCAGCGGGCTCGGCGCGTGGTCGGCCTCGCCCTCTATTTGTCTCTGCGCTCCGAACCGCCCGTGAGCCGGTTCCAACCCACGGTTCCACTTTCAAACGCCACAATAGTAAAAAGCGCGAGAATGGCTCCCACAATTTACGGATAAAATTTAGCTTCTCCTGCCACGGGGGAAAGCAATGGAAGGGCGTGCTACAACTGGGGGAGTTTTTGGATAGGAGACTGGGAGGTGGGGCAAATGAATAGAGGGAAGAACCCAGAGTTAAATCGAAAGCTGGTTTCGCTTTTGTTGATGGGCGGCGGAATTGCAGGATTGGTTATTGCGCTGTGGACCGAACTCCAGCTTCTGGAGAAGCAGTTCTCGGCCAATCGCGGAGCAGCAGCGATGATGGGTGCGTTCGCGTTCGTTTTTGGTCTATGTATCTGGACTGGTGTCGAACTGTGGCGTGGGAAGCCCTGGGCATTCAGGTGGGCGCAAATTCTTTTGGTCGCACAGATTCCCACTATCAGCTTTTCGGGTTTCACTTACCTTTTCTACACTGGGTTTACTCTCTACCTTTCATTGAGCACGCTGCCAAATGTGCTGGTGGGTTTTCAGTTTCAGTTGGGATCGGCCATCAAGACCGAGATCTTGCCTGTGATCGAAGGATTTGTTTTTGGTCTTAACCTTGTGGCGATAGCGGCGCTTTATCTGCTGGGGAAATCACGGACTAGGTCAGAGGGCTAAAGAGGCACTGCTTTGCGCGCGCTCCGCCGCATTGCGTCCCAGCAAGCCAAAATCGGGCGTGCTTGGAGCAGCTGCGCGCGAGCCTGCGGCACTAAGAACTTCTTTTTCTTTTTCGTCTCCAACTAAGCCCTGAAGACCACGCTTCCACATACGCGTTCCCGTTCCACCCAGGAACACCACAATTACCTAAGTAACTGCAAGACAGTGTTCTTGTGGACGGTTCCGTCGGGCCTTTGGGGTAAGATTCGGCTGTCCTCCTCCCAGAGAACTTGCACAGGAACCCAAGATGCAAGAACACCCGGAAACCGCCACAGGAACCGCCACTGCCGCAGGCGTAGCCACGGATTCAGCCATACCCAACGCTGCGTCCGTAGCCACAGGCGATAGCACCGCCTCAAGCAACGGCTTGGCCTCAAGCAATGGTTCTACCACGGGCAATGCCAATGGCGCAGCCACGGCTGCTACCCCACGCACGGCCAGCCTTGAGCTGGTCAAGGAACTGCCACGGGGAAGCGTAGGCGTGGTCCATCAGGCCAGAAATCCGCAGCAGAACCGGTCAGTGGCGCTGCGCAAATTTGAGGTGCCGGAGTGGCTGGACGATGCCAATGAGTTGATCCAGAAGATACTGGCAGAGGCGAAGGCTGCGAGCGCGCTGGACCATCATAATATCGCCAAGCTGCACACCTGCGGCTACAAAGACTTTACGGTTTTCATGACGGCGGAATTCGTTGAGGGACAGAACCTCAAGGAATTTATGGCCAAGCGCCAGCCGGAGATGAGCGACGTGCTTCAGATGGCCAAACAGCTTTTGGCGGCGCTGGATTACGCGCACAGCAAAGGCGTTTGCCATAACTTTCTGAATCCGAGCAACATCAAGATTCTGCCCGATGGCACGCTCAAGCTGCTGGACTTTGGCTTGCTGCGCGATAAGAACCTGCTGACGCAAAGCCCGACGAAGAAGCTGGAGAACGAGCCGTATCTTTCTCCGGAGCAGGTAAAGCACAAGGCGGCGGATCGCGCAGGAAATATTTTTAACGCGGCCACAATCATTTATCAGCTTTATACGGCGCGCAGCCCGTTCCACGGACCGCACCTGGGTGAAGTGGACCGCAACATTACAGACGTGAATCCGCACCCGATGCAGATGGCGCATCCGCGCGTGCCGGAAGAGATTTCAAAGGTAGTGTTGAAGGCGCTGTCGAAAAATCCGGCTGCAAGATACGCGAGCGGCCAGCAATTCTTTGACGCGCTGGAAGAAGCCGCAAAAGCCGCGCCGGTTTCCCGCGCCAACAGCACGGGATCAATGCCTGCCTATCAAGAAGGGCCGGGACCGAATGCGAGCCAGGCGATAAAACCCATGCCCGGCGCCAACGCCAGCCAAAGCTTTAAAGCCATGCCGGGACCGAACGCCAGCCAGAGCTTTAGGGCCGTGCCGTCAGGGTCGGCCAGCCAGATTGTGAAACAGCCGACGCCGGGGACCGTGGGAACAACGTATGTTGGTCCGGGAGAAAAAACGTCTGTACGCAAGCCGGTAAGCACGGCGAACCACTGGAAGGTGGTTGCAGCGGTGGTCGGCGGACTTTGCCTGATTGTAGTTTTAGCGTTGCTGTTCCAGCGCCATCCGGCGGAAGAAGAAGATGCGGCTGCGCCGTCGCGCTCGGCGGCGAATGCGCCTGCGCCGTTTAGCGGCAAGGCAGAGCAGGCCATCGAGAAAGTAAAAGCCGCGCAGGATGACCAGGAAGGCAGATCGCGGCCTGCATCGGCGGCCCCAGCGTCTGCTCCAGCGCGCGCAGGCAGGTCAGCGCGCTACGCGCCGGCGGCTCCGGTGGCTCCGCCCACAGCGAGTGAAGGGCAGTTGATTGTCTCTTCAATGCCCATGGGCGCGACAGTGGAAATCGAAGGCCGCGCAGGGCAACAATGGAAAGCCCCGCAGACAATTCCGGGATTGGCCGCAGGCACGTATAAAGTTACTTTCAACATGCCGGGTTATGCCACTGAGACACGCACTGTGCAGGTCGCGGGCGGCGCGCGTGCACCGATCGACGTGCGCATGGTTGCGGTTAAGGGTTTTGTCACGGTGGCGAGCAAGCCGGCCGGGGCTGAAATCTGGATCAACGGAAAAGATACAGGCAAAGTTACTCCAATAGAATTTTTGGTTGAGCCCGGAGCGCAAAATATTGTGGTCCGCAAGCAGGGCTATCTTGAGGCTTCCACGGACGTCAAGCTGGTAGCGGGGCAGTCTGTAAATTACGCGCCCAGCCTGATGGCAGCCGGACGCACGGACAACATTCGGTTGGTTGGCAGCAGCGGCGTTGGAAAGCTTTTAGGCAACAACGGAAGCGGCTCGGGCATGGCGCGGATCGAAATCAAGACTGAACCCAAGGGCGCGCAAGTGACGATCAACGGCACGCCGCTGCAAAAGACCACGCCGCTTGAGGTCCAGTTGGAAGCCGGAAACTATGACATCACCATCCAGAAAGACGGCTTCAAAACCATTCATGAGAGCGCCATCGTGGGCATGGACGACCGGATCAAGATCGATCGGCCTCTCACACACTAGAATATTTGCGTTACAGACAGATGCGGACGGCCCGGGTTTCTAACCACGGCACCGTCCGTTTTTTCTTGCTGCGCGCCGCCAAGGTCCGCATCAATGCGGAATTCCAGATAGAATAGAAGTACCCCATTCTTTAGAGAGCAGAGTTAAAGCCGACTTGAATTCCCGCATTCGCAATATCGCAATCATCGCGCACGTTGACCACGGAAAAACCACGCTCGTGGATGCCATGCTGCGCCAGAGCGGCGCATTTCGCGCCAATGAAGCTGTGGTAGACCGTGTGATGGACTCCAACGATCTGGAGCGCGAGCGCGGCATCACCATTCTGGCCAAGAACACGGCCATTATTTATCACGACGTAAAGATCAACATCGTCGATACGCCCGGCCACAGCGATTTTGGCGGCGAAGTGGAACGCGCACTAAAGATGGTGGACGGCGTAATGCTGCTCGTCGATGCCAGTGAAGGCCCGCTGCCGCAAACGCGCTACGTGCTCAGCAAGGCCCTGGAAGCCGGCTTGCCGCCGGTGGTTGTCATCAACAAGATTGACCGCCCCGACGCGCGGGCGCAGGAAGTGCTCAACGAGCTCTACGATCTCTTCATCGATCTGGACGCGCGCGAAGATCAACTCGATTTTCCCGTGCTTTACACCAACGCAAAAGCCGGAACCGCTTCCACCAGCATTGACGTTCCGGGCGAAAATCTGCGTCCGCTGTTTGACGCCATTCTTGCCAACACGCCGCCTCCCGCGGGCGACGCTGCCAGCCCCTTGCAGATACTGGTGGCGAACCTTGATTACAGTGACTATCTTGGCCGCCTGGCGATTGCCCGCGTCTTCAACGGCACGCTGCGCAACGGCCAGGAAGCCGGCATTGCCAAGCTCGATGGCTCGCTGCAGAAATGGAAGATCACCAAGCTCTTTTCCTTCAGCGGCCTCAAGCGCGTGGATATTGACCAGACTGAGTTGGGCGACATTGTCGCCATTGCCGGTGTTGAAGGTATCGGAATCGGCGAAACCATTACCGAAGTTGAAAATCCCGCTCCTCTGCCGCACATCGTCATCGACGAGCCGACCATCGCGATGCAGTTTTCCGTCAACACCTCGCCGTTCGCCGGACGCGAAGGCACCTACGTCACCTCGCGCAACCTGCGCGAGCGTCTGGAAAAAGAGTTGCTCACCAACGTTTCCCTGCGGGTAGAAGACGTGGGCGCGACTGATTCATTCAAGGTCCTGGGCCGCGGTGAGCTTCAGCTTTCCATCCTGATTGAAACCATGCGCCGCGAAGGCTATGAGGTCGCCGTGGGCAAGCCGGAGATCGTAACCAAGCGCATTGACGGCAAGTTGATGGAGCCGCAGGAAAAGCTGATGGTTGATATTCCCGACGCGTTCATCGGCGTGGTGATTGAAAAGCTGGGCGCGCGCAAAGGCCAGATGCTCAAGATGCACAATCACGGCTCCGGGCGCGTGCGCCTGGAATTCACCATCCCCAGCCGCGGCATGATCGGCCTGCGCTCAGAGCTGCTCACCGACACGCGCGGTACCGTGATCCTGAACTCTTTATTCGATGGCTACACCGAATGGCTCGGAGAAATCCCTCATCGCATGACCGGCGCCCTGGTCTCTGACCGTAATGGCAATTCCACGGCATACGCTTTGTGGAGCCTCCAGGAACGCGGCGTTTTGTTTATCAACGCCGGCGTGGAACTGTATGAAGGACAGATCGTGGGCGAAAACGCCCGTGAAGTTGACCTGGACGTAAACGCCGTTCGCGAAAAGAAGCTCACCAACATGCGCTCTTCCAGCGCCGACGAAGCCATCCGCCTGGTACCGTACAAGAACCTCACGCTGGAGCAGGCGATTGAATTTGTAGCTGACGACGAACTGGTTGAGGTCACGCCGAAGTCGTTGCGCCTGAGAAAGAAGATCCTTCAGTCGAACCGCCGGCCCAAGAAAAATGCAGCACTGCCGACGCCTGCAAGCGTGTAGACATTGTCACTCCATGGTTTCGAAACCAGCAGTTCGATTGCTGATTGTCACTCTCCTTGCCACTGCCGGTTGTAATGAAAAGCGAACGCCCGCAGAAGCGAGGGCGCTACTCGTGGGCGAGTGGAACCTTCACATAGGCAGTGATTGTGCAAGTTACGATGTCGCGTCGGACAACCTTATTCTTCATTCTGACGGAACGTTCGAGCAGCACGCGCTTTCCAAACGTGGTTTCCACTATGACGCGCCTGCTGAAAAATGGAAATTCAGCCCAGAGAATCACGTGCTGCTAGATTCTCGAAAAGATTTCTTTAACAGCCAGCCCACGAAGGATTTTGTGGGCGCCAGAAGAGCGGAGGAACTGATCGTGGATTTCAGGAACCCAATGGTCATCTTTCTGAACCCTGCCCTGGATTGCTTTTATACGAAGCCCAAGTGAATTGAGGAGAGAACACTGATAGATTCGTGTTTATTCGCTTGGATTTGCGGCTAGATTTTTCTTGTCTGCGTTTTTCTGCGTTCATCTGCGGCTAATTATTCCAGCTGCTTTCCCTTGGTCTCCGGCAAAAACATCGCCATGAACATAGCCATAAGAAACGCCACAGCGCAGAATGAAAAAGCCCACGCCAGGTCTTTTGATTGTGCCAGCCTGCCGATCGTATAAGGCGCCAGAGAACTCAGGGTTCGAGCGCCGTTGTAGGTAAATCCCAGCGCGCGTGAGCGGACTCGGGTAGGGAAGAGTTCACTGCCAATCAAGCCTGAGCCGGAAAAGAACCCTGTACCAAAGAATGCCACCATCGCGCCCAGCACCATGATCGTCCATTGTGATCGTGCTGCCGCATAAATCGGCACCAGGATCGCAGCACAAAGCAGGTAGAGAATAAAGGACCGTTTGCGGCCAAACTTCTCCGCCGCCCAGCCAAAACTTAAATATCCAGGAAACATTCCCACCAGGTTGAGCGTAACCAGCAGTGTTGTGGTCTGCATCAGGCTGAAGCCGCGGCCACCCTTCGCCACCGGCAATCCCAGATAGGGCGGAATCCAGGTAAACAGTCCCCACCATGCAAAGAGTCCAAAGAAGTTCAGCAGAAAGAGAAAGATCGTGTTTCTGCGTAGCGCGGGTGAAAAGATCTCGCTGAGCGGGGCTTTCGTTTCGCGCAAAACGGCTTTATCTTTCAGCCACAGGTCGGATTCAGGGACGCTCTTCCGTATCCACAGCGTTACCAGAGCGGGCAGAATTCCTATGAAGAACACGTAGCGCCAGTTCTGGGTCGCGTTCAGCACAAAGCCGGCCACCAATGCAGCCGCGGCATAGCCCCAGGCCCATGAACTCTGCACAATCGCAATTGCTTTGGCGCGCAGATGCGTGGGCCATGTTTCCGCCACCAGTGTTGCGCCGGTGTTCCATTCGCCGCCCATGCCCAGCCCAAGCACAAAGCGGAAAAGCGCCAGCACGGGAATCGATGTCGCTAGCCCTGACCCAAGCGAGCATATCGAATAAGTCAGGATACTCAGCATGAGCGCCTTCGTCCGGCCGATGCGGTCGGCAATAAAGCCGAACAAAATTCCGCCAATGCCGGAGGCAAACAGCGTGAAAGTTCCCAGCCAGCCGGCGCCTGCCTTGCTGATGCCAAAGGCGGTCATCACGTGCGCGATGACCAGGCTGTACAGCATTACGTCAAATGCATCCAGAGCCCATCCCAGGGACGCGGCTATCAAAGTGCGCTTCTGCGCCGATGTGCCTTGGGAGATCGTGGGGAGAGTTGTGGAAGCCATTGGCGCTGGATTCTACAGGAATCTAGCCACAAAGGACACAGAGGAACACAAATGCTAAAAACCCGGAAATAAAAATGCGCACATGATTGCTCTGCTCCCGGAGAAAAGCCGTGTATCGGCTTCAAAAGCGCAGGACTGCACCTTCGTCCTGAAGTCGCTCCTTTGTGTTCCTTCGTGTCCTTTGTGGTTAATGTTTTGCGATTTTCGTAGCGATGCTCGTCTTTCGCAGCAGCTCAAAATATCTCCGGGCCCTTCTTACATCTTCGCCAATTTGCGCCTTCAGCGCTTCAATCGAAGGAAATTTGATTTCTGGCCGGCGCCATTTCAGGAATGAAATCTCTACTTCCGTCTGCGCCGTCACGTCCAACGGATGGAAATCGAGCAAATGAGTTTCAATCGCAAAAGACTCGTCGCCAAACGTGGGCCGCAGCCCCACGTTGGTGACGGAATTAAAAGTTTCGCTGTCCACGCGCGTGCGCGTCAGGTACACGCCGTTGCCCGGAACCAGATCGTCATAGCGGCTCAGGTTGATCGTTGGGACAGTGTATTTGTGGCCATAACCGCGGCCCCGTCCTGGAGCGCCGGTAATGCTAAAGATGCGTCCCAGTAGCCGCCGCGCCATACTGACCTTGCCCGCCAGCAGGAGCCTGCGTATCTGGCTGCTGGAAACCGGAATCCCGCGCACCATCATTACCGGGTAGACGCGCACGTCAAAGCCAAACTGTTTGCCCAGATCTTTCAGGCTCGCGGTAGTGCCCTGGGCATTGTGGCCAAAGTGAAAATTATCGCCTTCATGCACTTCTTTTGCGCGCAATCTGCCGGCGAGAATATCGCGGCCAAACTCTTCCGGCGTGGTCATGGAAAAATCGCGGGTAAAGGGAATTTCCAGCAGGGCGTCCAGTCCGGTCTGCGCCAGTAGCGCTTCTTTCTTTGCCAGCGGCGTAATCAGTCTGGGCGTCATGTCCGGACGCAGAATGCGGAACGGATGCGGCTCAAACGTCACCGCCATGGCCTTGCTGTGGTTTTGGCGGGCGCGCTCCGTCACTTCTTTCAGCACGCTCAGGTGCCCGCAATGGATCCCGTCAAAATTCCCTACGCTCAGAATCGTTGGTCCAAAATCTGCGGGCATTTCTTCCAGCGAGCGGAATATTCTCATGCGATCTGGAACTCCAGCTTTAGCCCGTCATGCGCCAGGCGCACGTGTTCCGGCAAGGTCTTGTTCGTTTCGCGGTGCGGCAGATCGTGGGAGATATGCGTAAAGAAAGCTCGCTGCGGCTTGAGCTCCTCCACCAGCTTGAGTGAGTTCTCAACCGTCGAATGTGTCGGATGAGGACGGTGACGCAGCGCGTCCAGAAAGAGTATGTCCAGCCCGCGCAGCCGCTCTTTTGAAGCTGTAGGAATCTCGCTGAAGTCCGTCAGATAGGCCGCCGAGCCAAAGCGGAACCCGTGGATTATCGCTTCGCCATGGATAATCTCAACCGGCTCAAAACTCGCGCCAAAAAGTTCCACAACGCCGTTAAATCGGTTCATCTCCACTCGCGCGATCCCGCCGAACTTATAATCAGACTTAAAAATGTAACGGAAGATATCTTCCAGACTGTCCGCCGCTGAAGCGTGCGCGTAGAGCGGAATCTTTCCTTCGCGCCGGAAGCTGAGCGGGCGTATGTCGTCCAGGCCCAGGATGTGGTCTGCGTGCGCGTGCGTATAAAGGACAGCATCGAGCCGTTTGACCTTTTCGCGGATTGCCTGCTCGCGGAAATCCGGCGTGGTATCGATCAGCACCGTGTGGCCATCGTATTCCACCAGAATAGAAGGGCGCAGCCGCCGGTCATGCGGATCGTCTGATGTGCATACGCGGCAGTCGCACCCGATGGTGGGAACGCCCATGGACGTTCCGCTGCCCAGCACGGTTAAAGTCGCCTTCATTTTTTTAGCTTCTACTTCCTAACGCCGGGCGGCATGGCTCCCGGCGGCGCCGCTCCGGGCTTGGTGGCGGAAGTTGCAACCGCGTTGGTGATTTCAATAAAGGCCATGCGCAGCTCAAACAACACGTTTTGCAGCAGCGTTTTTTCGCGATCGGTAAGATTGCCTTTCGTCTTCTCCTGCAGAACAGCCAATGAATCAATCGTCTGCCGCGCACCGATAATGTCCACGCGGGGCGGCTCGTTGTCCTGCCGGATGGCTCCCATCTGGATCAGCGCGCTCATGTAAAACGATTCAATCACGCGCTCAAAATTCATTTCCATCGGTACGCCCTGGGGCGTTTTGCCCGCGGCGGCAATCATGTCGTCAATTTTCTTGCCGGACTCCTTATACGCCTCGCTCTGCTGATGCTGCTCTTCGTCCGTCGGCGGCGGTGACATCTCTTCTTCCTGCCCGGCTTCCGGCGATCCCGGCTGTACCTGCGTCTGCGCGCTCTGGCTTGGTGGCGCCGATATCGGCGAAGCATCTTTTGCCGGAGGCGTGGCCTCGGCTATCGGTGGCTTTGCCGCTGGCTTTTCCTCTTCCGCTACTTGTGCCTCGGGCCGCGGTTCGCCCTCCGTCCCAAACCTGCGGCGATCTGTTACTACAAACTCTGCCTTTTTCTCAGCCATTCATTCCTCATTCTTATTGGATTTCAAACGGCAGATCCACTACCGTGGCTTCAACGCCGTCTAATGCAATCTTTGGCCCTGCTGCAATCGCTTCGCGCCGCACGTAGCCCAGCCCAATATTCTTTGGACCTGCGGTTGTGGGCACCTTGGCAATGCTGGTAATCTCCGCCAGCGCCCGTCCTTCAGACTCGTATTTCCTCAGCGCGGGCACTCGGTCGCCAAACACAAAGCCGGTAAACTTGCGATGCACTTGTCCACGCGACCGTATGCGCTCCACAATCTCCTGGCCAATGTAACAGCCCTTGGTGAAGTTCAGCGCCTGGGTCTGTTCCGTTTCCTGCGGCAAGTCGCGATCACGAATGTCCTGGCCATAGTTCGGGATGCCCTGCAGAACTCGCCACATCTCCAGCGCTTGGGCTCCCACAGGTTTCGCGCCGGACTTCTGCAGCAAATTCCACAACTCCTGCGCTTTGTTTGGATCCAGCCAGAGCTCAAACCAACCCGGTTTTTGTTCCGGACCGCGGATCAGAGTCGCTGCTACATCGTCAGCTCCCACGTCCCGCACTTCCAGCGGCTGCATATCGCTGGCCCCGATTCCAGCAGCAGCCAGGACCGCTTCCGCTTTCGGACCGCAAACGCCAACTGAAACGGAATCCGCGCCTATCTCAACGAGTTCAACTTTATCCATGATGATGAAGCGCTTCATGGCATTGATCAGCGTTTGCACCTGGCCGGCATCGGTCTCAAGCGCAAAAGACTCGCCGCGATTGTAGATATACATATCGCCCAGGATGCGGCCCTGCGCGTTCAGCACAAGATTGTAATTGCCGCGATTGACCGGCAAATCGCGCACATTGTTGGTGACCATATTGTGCAGCCAGCGTACACGGTCTTTGCCGCTTACATTGATCCTGCCGCGCCATCCCAGCGCAAACACGCCGCAGCCCGTGCGCAACGCCGCCAGCTCTGCCGTGGGATCGCCAAAGCTAAGCGCCGTCTGCGCGCCGTTATATGTGCCCGTGCGGCCTTCAGGAACGTGCAGCCAGGGATGGAGAGCAATCTGCGCCATAGTTCAATGTTCAATGACCAATATTTGATTATAGCCAAGCTGGCGGGATGCATGCCGTTTTGGGACAAGAGGGCGACGTTGGAGCCATTCTGTTTCCGCAGCGCGGCTGCTAGACTTGCCTCATGCCCGATTCGCCACCGGAAAACAACGAGCCAAAAGAAGGAAACCTCTGGCGACAGATTGGCCGGTACAGCAATCTGGCTTTCGTCCTGCCCGCTGCCATAGTCGCCGGTCTGGTCATCGGCCACCTGCTCGACCGCTGGCTTGGGAAGACATGGATCACGCTGGCCGGCCTTTTTGTCGGCTGCATCGCGGGTTTTGCGGAGCTGATTCGCGGGATTATCCAGTCCAGCAAGGAATCATGAACACGCTACCTGAAGACGCAATGCCCGACCAGGAAATCGACCCCGCTCCCGCTGATCAAACGCCGCCGGATCCGGCCATGGAAGAGCGTCTTTCCGGGGCATACCGCAGGATCCTGCGGGTTGCGATTGTGCTTAGCGTGGCTGGAACGCTAGCCGCGGCGCTGCTGTTCACCTGGCAGAGCGGCCTGGGTCTGGCCATCGGGTCGCTGCTGGCCTATATCAATTTTGTCTGGCTGCATCGCGGCACGGAGCGGCTTGTGGAACGGATAATCGCCTCGAATAGAACGAGCGCCGTCGGAGAAACAAAGCCCCGCAAGGTTCGTTTCGCGTTCCCTTTTCCTTTGCGTTACGCTCTTCTGATTGCGGTGGCCTATGTTATATTAAAAAGTTATCCAAGGCTGCTCATTGGCTTCATAGTGGGCCTCATTCTGCCGATTTTGGCTGCAATGGGTGAGGGCATTTATGAAGCTCTGGTGATCGGCAGGATTGACCAAGCCTCTCGCTAGATTTCAAGTTTTTTATTTTAACTTTCAACAGGTGAAGTGCCGGGAAAATGCCTGAACAGCTTGTATTTACCGCATTTTTGAACAAATATTTTGGCGGCGTAGCCATTGCCTTGCTGCACATCGTCGGCTGGGAACCTAAGTACGCTAACGCGCCTATTACCAATCCCGTGGCCATGGAGATACTGGTCGTTCTGCTTCTGCTCGTCTTCTTCCTGGCCGTGCGGGCAAGCCTTTCCGTGGAAAAGCCGGGCGGGTTGCAGCATCTGGTTGAAGCGACGGAAGAATTCATCGCCGATCAAGCCCATGGCGTGATGGGACACGGTTATGAGCGCTACATTCCTTACGCCGTCACTATCGGCTATTTTATTCTGCTGGGCAATTTGCTGGGACTGGTTCCGGGATTTGAATCGCCAACGGCCAATCCCACCGTCCCACTGGGATGCGCAGTTCTGACGTTTGTCTATTACCACTATCACGGGCTTCGCGTTCATCGTCTTGGCTACATCAAGCAGTTCATCGGCCCCGTATGGCCCCTGTGGCTGTTGATGTTTTTGATTGAATTCATCAGCCACTTTGCCCGCATCCTTTCGCTCACCGTCCGTCTTTACGCGAATATGTTTGCCGGTGACATGGTCACGCTGGCATTCTTTTCGCTGGTTCCCGTGCTGGTTCCGGTTGTCTTCCTCGGCCTGCACCTTTTCGTATCGCTGGTTCAGACATTCATTTTTGTCATGCTAACGCTCGTGTATCTGGGCATGGCCGTGAGTGAAGAGCACTAGAGTTTTTGTAACACGCTGCCAGCGTGAGGGCGTCTCGTCCCCCAGGACTTGCGCCAACCACCCACTGGCGGCAACTTGATAAGGAGAAAAAATGAGAAAGCTTACATTTCTTTTGTTGATCGCTGCCGCGGTCCTTTTGGTCGCATCGCCGGTCTATGCACAAACGCCGGGCGGCGCGCCTGCCGGCAACTGGGCCATTCCCATCGGCGTTGGTCTGGGCATGGGTCTTGCCGCAGGTCTGGCTGGACTCGGCCAGGGCAAAGTCGCCGGCTCCGTGGCTGAAGCGCTGGCCCGTAACCCCGGGGCACGCGCCGGCATCCAACTTGCACTCTTCATCGGACTGGCTTTCATTGAATCGCTGGTTCTGTTCACTTTCGTGCTGCTCTTCCTGCGCACGCAATAAGATCGCGGAAACGAAAGGCCTTCGCTGCGGCGGAGGCCTTTTCTCTTTGGTCGAACGCCGGTGGTATCCTTGATCCACCCATGTCCAGCGCTCCGGCCCTTGCTTTTAACGATGTCAGCAAGCACTACCGCGGATTCTTTCGCAGCCAGTGGGTCACGGCGCTGCGCAACTTCTCTTTGCGCGTGGAGCGTGGCGAGATATTCGGCTTTCTCGGCCCCAACGGCGCAGGCAAAACCACGGCCATGCATCTGGCCATTGGACTCATGTTTCCCAGCAGCGGCCGGGGTGAAATGCTGGGACACGAATTCGGGCACGCTCCCACCCGCCGCCGTGTCGGCTTTCTGGCGGAAAACGTATCTCTGTATCATCGCTCGGCGGCCAAGCTGGTCAGGTTCTATGGCGCGCTGAACGGCATGCGGGACCCGCAGCTCCGCCGGCGCACCACAGAGATGCTCAAGGAGCTTGAGATCACCGACGTTGCCGATCGCAATGCCGGCAAGTTTTCCCGGGGCATGCTCCAGCGCGTAGGACTGGCGCAGGCATTGGTGAACGACCCCGAACTACTTATCCTCGACGAACCAGCTTCCGCGCTCGACCCGCTGGGGCGTATGCGCGTGCGAGAAATCCTGTTGCGGGCACGCGAGGCGGGCAAAACCGTTTTTCTTAGTTCGCACCTGCTTTCAGAAGTGGAGCAAATCTGTGATCGCCTGGCCATCGTGATCAAAGGCCGCGTCGCTCGCGTGGGTACGCTCGCCGAACTGCTGGAATCGCAGGACAGATTTGTGATCACCGCGAAGGGAATTGACGCGCTCATGTTTGAAGGTTCACAGCAAAACGGTTTCATCAAGATCACGGTGCCGGCGCTGACGCAGCGCAGAACGATTGAGAAAATCTGGCTGGCTGGCGGTGAAGTGATTGCCGTGAACCCCATTCGCCGCACGCTGGAAGACCTTTTTGTGGAACTGGCAAACCAGAATGGCGGCGGCCACAGCGACGAGGCCATCAACCAGGAGCCAAAATGAAGTTTTGGATAAAAATATCGGTCTTATCCTGCTTGTGTTGGCCCGTTTGTTTTGCCGCGCAGAACCCGGAACCAGCCTGGAAAATCAACATTACCGAGAAATATGGGCTCCAGGCCTTTGACCGCACCATTAATTTTAGCTGGACCCTGCACCAGGGCGTGATCTTTATTTCTCCGGAACGTGTGCTTGTGTATCAGGTCAACCGGTTGCGTACTCCGGTAAAGCTCTCTGGACGCGATGCTAGCGGCGGCTCAGGCAATTTTACTCTCCAGATAAAAGTGCTCGACGCCAAGGACGGAAGCGAGGTCAAGTCTTTTGATCTCCCCACCAACGCGGGCTTTTCCAAGATCATGCCAACGCATGACGGCAAATTTATTGTCCGCACCGGAGATGTTCTGTACCTGTATTCCCCGAACTTTGAGCGCCTGGCCTCGCGATTGCTGCCGTTGAAGCGCCAATCCCAGGAAGAGGGATGGCAAATCGGCGTCTCGCCTTCCGGCAGAAAAGTGGCGCTGGTCCACCAGCAAATCTTTCATCGCAACGCCATTTCTGCCACGTCCGCCATTGAGAAAGCATCCAGCGATATAGAGATATTGAACGCCGATACATTGGAATTGATTGAAGGCTTCACCATCCCATCAGTCTCAGACTACTGGAACGAATCCGACCAACTCCTGCTTGCCTCCACGCCGCAGCCCTCCGCTTCTGCGGCGGGCTTGTTTGGCGAACTCGCCGTTGATGGGACGTGGGCGCCGGTTTTACCCAGTTGGTATTCGGCAAAACAAGCATGCCCTTACCAGTTAACGGCGCTTCCACACGATTTATTTGCGGCATATGGCTGTGGCCATTTTTCCGTGTTCCCACGGGCTGGCGCCGATGTCTTTGTGATGAAAAATAAACCGGATGATTTTGTCGGCACATTGATGCAGGCGGGAGAATATTATGCCGTTGAAATCGACCACCGAACCATACTCTGGCAGAAGGCCAGCAATATTCCCGTCGCGCGGTCGCAGCCGCGGCACGTTGATCTTTATGATCTCAAAGGCACCGTGGCGTTGACGTCCATTCCTGTGCACAACAACAATATCTATTTTGCGGTCTCCGCGCAGGGATCCGTGATTGTTGGGGACGGCACAGCGCTGGCTTTCTTTGCCCTGAAACATTAGTTTCCATGCGCGCCATATTCCTCATCGGCATCAACTTTGTCCGCACGCAGTGGATCGCGCTGGCCGTGATGTGCGCTTACGTGCTGGGAATCGGCGGGATTTATCGCATCCACACGCAGCGCGACGAAATACTTTTCTTTCTGCGCTGGCACGCCGGTTATGCCATCTTCTTTGCCACCATGATTGCCATCCCCGCGCTGCAAACGGAGCGTAAGACGCGCCGCATTCTCGCCGTGCTCTCCAAAGGCATTCATCGCTGGCAATACCTGGGCGGCTTGCTGTGCGGCTGTACCATGATTTCCGCGCTGTTCTGTGTGCTGATCGGCGCAACGGCAGCCTGGCTGGGCCAGCAGGGCAGAATCCCCATTGATGGATTGGCTGCGATAATGACGCTGCTTTTCTGCTGCTGCGTCTTTGCGGTTTCCGTCGGCCTGTTTTTTGCGACGTTCTTTCATCCGCTGCTCGCTACCGCAGCTACGTCGGCCGTCCTGGCTTTACCTTTGATCTTCCTTCAATTCGGATGGCCAGTGGCCTGGGCATTCTTTCCTGCGGGCGCGCTGTTTCGCACGCTCTGGACGAGCTTCCAGTTTCGACCGCTCGGCAATTCGCTGAACACACTGATCGTGAGCGCAATTGCTCAGGCTGTATTTTTCTGGATCGCCGCTGCGCTGGTCTTTGGCCGCCGCGATGTGACTATTTCTCCGGAGTAGTTGCTACTGGTCCGGGGAAGGTTGAACTTCCAGGCGTCGCACTGCCGGCTGCCGCCGCTGTAGGAAGCAGGTCGCGCGCTCCAGCGTCAGAATAAGTAAGAACGCGGCCCGGCATCACGCCCAGATAAATGGTGGCGATCGCCGCCAGCACCAGCGCCAATTTCATCGCGCCGGAAGCAGGCGCGGGAGCTTCAACAATGACGGGCTCGCGCATATACATCACCACAATCAACCGCAGGTAATAGTAGGAAGCAACGGCGCTGTTCACCAGGCCAATGATCGTGAGCCACACCAGCGCCGTGGGATGCGCATTGGCTGAAAGCGCGGCGTTGAACACGTAATACTTGGCCAGGAATCCGGCGGTCGCTGGAATGCCGATCAGCGAAAGCATGAAGATCGTAAAGGTAAACGCGAGGAGCGGCGAGCGGCGGCCCAGACCGGAATAATCATCGACGGAAACATAGCGCTCGCCACCGGCGCCAAAGTGGCTGACCACGGCAAACGCGCCCACATTCATCGCCGCGTATGAAGCGGTATAGAAGATTGCGGCGGACCTTCCAATTTCATTGCTAGCCGCAAATGCCACAAGCAAGTAACCGGCATGCGCAATGGATGAATAGGCCAGCATGCGCTTCACGTTATTCTGCATCAGCGCGCCAAAGTTGCCCAGCGTCATGGAGAGCGCGGCGCAGATCCAGATCAGCGGCAGCCAGTCTGACGATGTGGTGGCAAAGAGTACGCGCAGCAACACCGCAAAGGCAGCCGCCTTGGGGCCGGTGGACATCAGCGCCACGATTGGCGCAGGCGCGCCTTCATAAACGTCAGGCGTCCAGATGTGGAACGGCGCAGCGGCGACTTTGAACCCTAAACCCACGATCATCAGCGCCGTGGCGGCAATGGCCAGAAGTCCGGGATTACTGCCGAGCGCCGGACCGATCTTCAAGATGCTTGTCGAACCCGTTGCGCCGAACATGAGCGCCACGCCATAGAGGAAAAACGCGGTGGCAAATGATCCCAGCAGGAAATACTTGATGGCCGACTCCGCGCTGCCGGCGTTGCGGCGCCGATATCCCGCCAGAATGTAAGTGGAGATGGAAGAAATTTCCAGGGCGATAAAGATCAACACCAACTCGACCGCGGAAGACATCAGCACCATGCCCACGGTGCCGAACAGGATCAAGGCGTAGTATTCGCCGCTGCGGATGTTCTGCGCGTCCAGGTATTCGAGCGACGCCAGGATGCAGACCGCCGAAATCGCGGGAATCAGCAGGTGAAAGAAGATGGCGAAGCTGTCCACGCGCACCATGCCAAACCATCCGGGCGTGGCGAAGTTGGCATCGCGGGCGCTCCATGCGATCTGGCAGAAAGTGGCTGCAATTGCGGCGATGGTACCGCCCAGGGCAACCAGTCCCAGACCTTTGCGGCTGGCCCCCGGTTTCAACAGCGGATCAGCCATCATAATGATGATGCCAAAGGCAGTGAGCACCAGCTCAGGCAGGATGCGAATGTAGTCGACGGTTTGGATCGGGTTCATCTATTTCTGCCCACCCGTGGCGGAAGCGTTTGGGACCGCGGCAGCGGCCGGTAAAACTGGACTTACTAAATCTGGCTTGTCTTGATTGTGATCTTTTTGCGCCTGCGCTTTTACCCCGGCAGCTTGTGGCAGTGTGCTGACGACCGCAGGTTGAATCGACTTCATCCAGTAAGGCGATGCCACGCCCATAATCACGGCCAGCACGACCAGGGGAACCAGAGAGATCCGCTCGCGGCCATCGATGTCCGGCAATGTCTTGTTTTCGTCATGGTGAATCTGCCCATAGAAGACCTTCTGGTACATCCACAGCAGGTAGCACGCGCCCCAGATCACGCCACTGGAGCCCAGAATGGCGAAGAGCATGGCATGCGGCATCGCGCTCTGGAACGTCCCGCTCAGCACCAGAAATTCACCGACGAAACCGTTGAGCAATGGCAGCCCGACAGAAGAGAGCACTGCCAGCAGGAAGAACGTCGCGTAGACTGGCATGGGCGTGGCGAGCCCGCCAAATTCCTTGAACTCGTAAGTGTGCTTGCGCTCATAGAGCATGCCGGCCAGCATGAACAGCGCGCCGGTGGAGATGCCGTGGTTCAGCATCTGGTAAACCGCACCGTCCGCACCGATGGTCGTAAGGCTGAAAATGCCCAGCACAACAAAACCAAGATGGCTGACGGAAGAATAGGCGATCAGCTTCTTCAAATTCGGCTGCACCAGCGCCACCAGCGCGCCATAGATGATTCCGATCACTGCCAGCGTATTAATCCAGCTTGAGTTGTAAGCCGCCTGGTCAGGGAACATGCCGACGTTGAAGCGCAGCAAGCCGTAGGTCCCCATTTTGAGCAGCACGCCTGCCAGCAATACGGAGCCTGCGGTTGGCGCTTCCACGTGCGCGTCTGGCAGCCATGTGTGCAGCGGGAACAATGGGACCTTTACGGCAAAGGCGATAAAGAATCCGAGGAAGAGCCATTGCAGTGCGGTACCTGAAACCGACCCGTTCTGTATGCTGACTCGAATCCATTCGCGGATTACCGAGTAGTCAAAACTGCCGGTATGCACGTACAGCCAGATGATCGCCGCGAGCATGAAGACCGAAGCAACCATCGTATAAAGGAAGAACTTTACTGCCGCGTAAACCCGGCGCTCATGCCCATACATGCCGATCAGCAGCGCCATGGGGATCAGCGTGGCTTCCCAGAAGACATAGAAGAGGAACATGTCCAGCGCGAGGAAGACGCCGATCATCGCCATCTCCAGCAGCAGCAGCAGGACAAAGAATTCCTTCACGCGGTCATGAATCGACTTCCATGAAACCAGCACACTCACGGGAACCAGCAACGTGGTGAGCAGAACCAGCCACATGGAGATGCCGTCCGCGCCCATGTGGTAATGGATGGTTTGGCCGATCCAGTTGCGGTTTGTTTCAAACTGGAATCCTGAAGCGCCGTAGTCGTAATACATCGGCAGAAAAAGAGATATGGCAAATGTTGCAATGGAGATGATGAGCGCGGCCCAGCGCAAAGCGCGATCATTGCGCGGCATCAACATCAGCGCCAGCGCGCCAATGGCAGGGACAAACGTGACCAGGGTGAGGATGGAGTTGTTCATCGCGTCACCCCCAGCCAGATCATGTAAGCCACAATGGCCGCGCCGCCAATGGCGACCCACGCCGCGTAAGAGCGTATATTGCCGGACTGCATCTGCCGCAGCTCATTGCCCACGCCCTGCGACGCCGTGCCTGCGCCGTTTACCAAGCCGTCAATCACGCCCTGATCCACTCCGCGCCACAGCACGACCGTGGAGAGCGCCAGCAGTGGCTTGACGAAAATCGCGCCGTAGCCTTCGTCAACGTAGTACTTGTGCAGGACCATCATGTAAATGCCGTGCATCTTTGAGGTGATTCGATCGGGAAGTTCGGGGCTCTTGTAATAGAAGAGATACGCAAAGAACAGTCCGATCAAGGCAGCGGCGACCGAGGTTCCAGCCAAAAACAGTTCTTCTTTTGTGTTTTCCGGCGTCGCTTCACCCGCGTGCGATGTAGTGGCATCTTTGTCGGAGACTGCTTCGCCAGCAACGGCGGGCCCGGACTGCATTACAGGCGCCAGAAATTGCTCAATCTCGTTATGTCCGCCCATGAACTGGGGAACACCAACCCATCCGCCGACGAATGACAGCACCGCAAGAATTACCAGCGGAGCAAGCATGATCCATGGAGATTCATGCACGCCGCCGTGTCCGTGAGAATGGTCGTCGGCATGGCCGTGCGAGTGTGAAGCGGCCCCATGTGCTGCCTGTGCTGGAGCCTTTGCTGCGTGCGCCTCTTCGCCAAGCTCCACCGAGCCCAGCTTGAGCTCACCAAAGAAAGTCATGAACCACAGGCGAAACATATAGAAGGAAGTGAGACCCGCTGTTAAAACACCGATACCCCAGATCACCGGGCCGCCGTAAGGACTATGAAAGACCGCGCCCAGAATTTCGTCCTTGCTGAAGAAGCCGGCAAACGGCGGGATTCCGGCGATGGCAATGGTCGCGATGGTGACCACCCAGAATGTAACGGGAATCAGCTTGCGCAAGCCGCCCATGCGGCGCATGTCCTGCTCTCCACCCACGGCGTGGATCACCGAGCCCGCTCCAAGGAAGAGCAGCGCCTTGAAGAACGCATGCGTCATCAAATGGAAGATTCCGGCGGAATAGGCTGCTACACCGCAGGCTAGGAACATGTATCCAAGCTGTGAAACTGTGGAGTAAGCCAGAACGCGCTTGATGTCGGTCTGCGCCAAGCCCATAGTGGCGGCAAAGATTGCCGTGATGCAGCCGATGATCGCCACGATTTGAAGCGCATGCGGAGCCAGATTAAAAATGGCATGCGAGCGGGCGATCATGTAAATGCCCGCGGTGACCATGGTCGCTGCATGAATCAGCGCGGAGACCGGCGTGGGGCCTTCCATGGCGTCCGGCAGCCAGACGTAAAGCGGGACCTGCGCGGACTTGCCGGTGGCGCCAAACATCAGGCAGAGCGCGATGGCGGTAAAGATGCCCCAGCCGGCTTCTGGTGTGAAATGGCCTGCGGCGATTTTGCCGAAAACCGCGTCATAGTTCAGCGAGCCAAAATGCCGGATGATCAGGAACATCCCGATGAGGAATGCGAAGTCGCCGATGCGGTTAACGATGAAAGCCTTCTTGCCCGCGTCGGCTGCGGAGTCCTTGAGGAAGAAAAAGCCGATCAGCAAATACGACGCAAGTCCCACGCCTTCCCAGCCCACGAACATCAGCAGATAATTATTCGCCAGCACCAGCGTGAGCATGAAGAACATGAAGAGGTTCAGGTAGGCAAAAAAACGGTAGTAGCCGCCTTCATGCGCCATGTATCCGACTGAATAAATATGAATCAGAAACCCGACACCCGTGACTACCAGCACCATGATCATGGAGAGCTGGTCGAGATAGAAGCCGAAAGGCGCGGAGAAAGTGCCGGCTGTAATCCACGTGCCAAGCGTCTCAATGTGGGGCAGGGCAATGCCGCTGCCCGGCCAGACGGTCCACACGGCCCATGCTGCCCATCCGAATGACGCCGCGGTAAAAAGCAGGGCAACAGCGCTGACCATCGCGTTCTTGAAGCGACGGCCGAACAGGCCGTTGATGGCCGCGCCAATCAGCGGAAGCAGCGGAATTACCCAGAGATTTAGGTTCTTGGTCATAATTTCAGCAGGTTCACGCGATCAACGTTCAGGGTCTCACGAGTACGGAAAACGGCAATGATGATTGCCAGACCGACGGCCGCTTCCGCCGCGGCTACAACCATTACAAAGAAAACAAACACCTGGCCGCTCAGCGGGACAATGGATTTGTCGGCCACAGGATGCGTGTGCCAGTAATTGGCAAACGCCACAAAACTCAAATTCACGGCGTTCAACATCAACTCAATCGACATAAAGATGGTGATGATGTTGCGTTTGAGCAGAAAACCCAGCACGCCCAGCGAAAACAGGATGCCGCTCAGGATGAGATACCAGGAAAGTGGGACCATTTAGTTCTCCCTCTTTCCCAGCACTACCGCGCCCATAATGGCGATGAGGATCAGTACTGAAGTGATTTCAAAGGGCAGTAGAAATTCCTTGAACAGCAGCCTGGCGATGGCATGAGTTTCACCGAAGCTGCTCGGCCCGACAAGGTTGACGCCGCCCAGCCGTCCGCTGCCGCTCACCAGCATCCAGCCAACGGTCCCTGCCAGAATAATCACGCCGGGCACGCCGACAATAAGCGCCATCCTGCTTCCGCGCGTTCTTTCTTCCGCTCCAGCGTTCAGCAACATGATCACAAAGACAAACAACACCATGATGGCGCCGGCATAAACGATCACCTGAATGGCGGCGACAAATTCCGCGCCCAGCAGCAGGTAGATCAGCGCCAGCGAAGCCATCACGACAACGAGCGAAAGCGCGCTGCTGATGGGATGGCGCTGCACCAGCAGGTTGATGGCGCCCGCCACGCAGATCAAACCAAAAACGATGAATAGTACCTGATGGACCATCCGGTTATGCCCCCCACGCCACAATCAGGCTGGTGACAATAATGTTGGCAATGGCCAGCGGCAGCAGAAACTTCCAGCCAAAGGCCATGAGCTGGTCATAGCGGAAGCGCGGCAGCGTGCCGCGAATCCATATATAGAGAAAGATAAAAAAGAAAACTTTCGCCGCGAAATAAACCACCGGCAACAATGCCTGCCCGATCGGCGGAAGGAATCCCAGATGGGGGCCATGCCATCCGCCAAAGAAGAGCAGCGTTGCCAGGCACGCGACGGTAAACATGTTCACGTATTCCGCCATAAAGAACATGGCGAACTTCATGGAGCTGTATTCGGTGTGGTATCCGGCGACGAGTTCGGTTTCAGCTTCCGGCATATCAAATGGAATGCGGTTGGTCTCAGCGTAGGCCGCCAGCAGATAAATAAAGAAGCCCACAATCTGCGGGAAAATGAACCAGTGCGGGACGTGCGTGTCATGTCCGCCAAGGACCCAGTTACCGCTCTGGCTGAAGACAATCTCACGCAGGCTCAAGGTGCCTGAGAGCAGCAGAATGCCGACGAGCGATAGGCCCAGCGCAAGCTCATAGCTGATCATCTGGGCGCTGGCGCGCAAGGAGCCGAGCAGGGAATACTTGCTATTCGAAGACCACCCGGCGAGGGCGACACCATAAACGCCGATGGACGTTACACCCAGAATAATGAGCAGGCCAATGTTGATGTCACTGATGCCGCCACCCGCGTGCGTGATCCCGCTGATCTGGAGCGCCGTGGTGTGCCCGGCAATGGTGATGGTTTCGCCAAACGGAATCACGGCGATGGAAATCAAAGACATCACCAGAGCCAGCATGGGCGCAAGAATGAACAGGCCCTTGTGGACGTAGTCCGGCAGCAGGTCTTCTTTCAGGATGAATTTCACGCCGTCGGCCAAAGGTTGCAGCAGGCCGAACGGGCCCACGCGCGTTGGTCCCCAACGGTTCTGGATGCGGCCAATCAGCTTGCGCTCCAGCCATGTGGTATAGGCCACGCCCGTGAGCATGATGAAGACCACCAGCGCGATCTTAATTACTGCGGCGATAATAAAAGTTTTTGTATCCACGGTCCCTATACAGAGCCGCCTGCGCGACGGCTAATTGCTAATTGCCAGATGCTAATTGCTCAATCCGCCATCACTTCTTTGTCCGCTGGTGCGCGTTTGTTTTCGATCACACTGTTCAGCGTCTTCGAATATCGTCCCAGCGTTCCCGAGGTAAACAGCGTGTCATTGGCCGGGACGATCTGCACCAGTGCATCGCCCGCGCCTGCCGCGCTAAGCTCGGCGGCCAGCATGTGCTGATCGTTTCCGGCGAGCAAACTCAGCCGCGAAAATTCATAGCCGGGTACCAGCCGCTGGATCTCGTCGAGCATGGCGTAAGGATCAAACGGGCTGAGCCGCGGCTCAAGGTTGTTGGCGGTAAGCCATACGGAATGGCGGTCGGCCTCTCCAGACTGCGCTCCGCGAGTCTGTCCCATATCCGCGCGCACGCCGCTCCCAAACGGAACCAGCTTGCGGACTTCCGTTCCAATGCGCTCCGCCACACGCACGATAATTTCAAAATCGCTCTTGATGCCTGTAATGTCGCCGGCTTTCTTCAGAAGTTGCAGGTCGCCGCAGGTGTTGGTGAAGGTCCCACCTTTTTCATAGGCTGAAGCTGCCGGTAGTACGACTTCTGCGAGCATCGCGGTTTCCGTGAGGAACAGCTCTTGCACGACCACGAATGTGTTCTGCAGCGCTGCCGGATCAAAGTTGTAGTCGACCACGGGGTTCGATCCGACTACATATAGCGCAGCCAGCTTGCCGCCTTTGGCCGCCTGCATCATCTCCTGCAATCCCATGCCTTTGGTCTTGGAGAGCGAGCCCCATTCTTCGTTGTACTTGTGCGGCCCATCAAGCGCGACGTATCCCGGGAGCAGGTCAGGATAAAGACCCATGTCCGCAGCGCCGCGAGAGTTGGCGTAATCGCCCAGACATATGAACTTGGCATTTGCCGCGCTGCCGAACTTGACCAGCGCGGCAATGTCAGCGCCCTGCAGCTCAGATCCAAAAATGATGACGAGGTCTTTCTGCGCTTTCAGTTCATCGCGCAGCTGCTTCAGTGCGTCATTGGATCCGCTGGCGCCGGTCAGCGCGCCGGCGGCGGCATCGTCGCCATTGAGGAATGCGACCAGCTTGCCTTCACGTCCGGCAGGGACCTGCACAAAGCGCGTCGCCTGGCGGCGCAGCTTGATGGGCTGCGAATTCACCACAAAAAGTTTTGCCTGGTGCAGGCGGACATTAGTGCGGATGTTCCACGCCAACAGCGGGTGGCGCTCCGTGGGATCATTGCCGATCAGCAGGATGGCCGGCGCGCTGGCCACGTCACGCATGGTGGCCGTAGCATTCTGTTTTCCGGCGATGGCGCGGGCGAATCCGGCAAAGTCAGTCGTGCGATGGTGGTCAATATTGTTGGTGCCAAGTACCGTGCGCGCGAACTTCTGCAGGAGATAGTTTTCTTCGTTGGTCGTACGATTGGAGCCGATCACGCCGATAGACTGTCCGCCTTTGCTGTCGCGGATTTCGCGCAGGCGCTTGCCCACATGCTCAATGGCTTCTTCCCATGTGGTAGGCGTGAGCTTACCGTCCTTGCGGACCAGCGGCTGGCGGAGCCGGTCTTTGTGGTCGAAATAATCGAAGGCGTAGCGGCCCTTGATGCAGAGGAAGTCGCCGTTGATGCCGCTCTTGTCGCGATTGTCGCCGCGGACAATGTCCATGCCGGTATCAGAGCGGCGTACGCCCAGCGTGGTCTTGCAGCCATCGCCGCAATGCGTGCAGATGGTGCCCACGTGCTTCATCTCCCACGGCCGGGTCTTGTAGCGGTAAGCGCCTGAGGTCAGCGCGCCCACTGGACAGATGTCAATGCACATGCCGCACTCTTCGCAATCCAGATGGTCGCCTTCGTTGGGAGCGATTACAGAGCTGGAACCGCGAAGCTGAACTCCCAAAGCGGAGACATCCATGCCTTCACCGCAGACGCGCACGCAGCGATAGCAGAGAATGCAGCGCGGGCGATCAAAGAAGACTACAGGCGACCACTGCTGCTCTTCTTTATGCAGCTTGCCTTCCATATAGCGCGATTCCGCCGCGCCATACTTGAACGTCATGTCCTGCAATTCGCATTCGCCGCCGGCATCACACACGGGGCAATCCAGCGGGTGGTTGCCGAGCAGAAGCTCGATCATGGACTTGCGCGCCTGGCGCACTTCATCGGTGTCTGTAGCCACGACCATGCCGTCAGTGATCGGCACCGTGCAGGCGGTCTGCAGCTTGGGCATTTTCTCAATGCGCACCAGGCACATGCGGCACGCGGCCTGAAGCGAAAGTCCCGGATAATAGCAGAACGAGGGGACTTCAATCCCCACGGCCTTGCAGGCTTCAATGAGCAGCGTGCCCGCAGGCGCGGTGACCTGTTTGCCGTCTACGGTGATGGTTACGTTTTTAACTTCGGCCATGTGTCCTGAGCTTCCAAACTGTCTTCAACTGCTTCGTAAATTTGGTAATTGCGTAATTTGGTAATTTCGTAATTGAAAACCAAAACCTGCCGCTGTACGTCCTAAATTACCCAATTACCAAATGATCCAACCTAACTCTTTTCTTGTGCAGCATCAGCAAGCAGGGAAAGCTTGCTTCTGATTTCTTCAATCTGCTTCGCGTGCCGTTCCGCATGTTTCGCGATGATGATCACCATTTCATGCGTGCTCACATTTCCCGCCGACGGATGCGGGTGCGTTACCTCGCTGGCGCGCAAATCTTCTGGATGCTGTGCAACGAACTGAATCACGCCGTCGCGCGTCGCTTTGAACTGGTCGGCAGCCTCAGCCAAGGTGGCAAAACGTCCTCGCGGGCGGCCACTTTCCGGAGCCTGCATCTTGCGGCTGCGGTCAGCGACTACCTGCAGGAACACCTGTTCGCGATTCGCCGCGTCGGTTGAACGAGGCCTGCGTTGCGTGGCGATCAGCTTGAGCATGAGCGTTTCTGCCGACGTAAGGTGCTCAACGGTATCCAGCACGCTCCAGCAATCCGGCGCGGGATGCACGCGACTCTGCTCTTCAGAGACACCGGCAAAGCTGCCGAGAAATTTTTCCTGGCTCTCGCGCAGAAGAGCGACCAGGAATTCCTTGTCAGTATTGCTGTGCACCGGATTGGGTATTGCGTTCACTTTTTTAATGCGCTCCTACCACCGGCAATTCGGTGATTTTGGCCGCCGGATCAAACGGACACGGACGGCCTTCCAGATGCATTTCAAATTCGTTGCGCCATTTGTCCACGATCGACATTGTCGGAATTGCCGCTGCATCGCCCAGCGGACAGAAGGTGCGTCCAAGCATGTTCTGCGCCAGATACTTGATGTTATCGATGTCCTTGCGCAAGCCGCCGCCGTTGTGGAAGCGCGTCAGCGTTTTCTTGAGCCAGTCAGTGCCTTCACGGCAGGGGATGCACCAGCCGCAGCTTTCATGCTGATAGAACTTCATCACGCGCAGCGCGAACTTGACCATACAGGTCTGGTCGTCCAGGATCACAACGCCGCCGGAGCCGAGAAATTCGCCGCGCTTGCCAAAGGAGTCAAAATCCATGTTCATCTGCTCGGCTTCTTCGGCGGTCAGGACAAACGTGGACGATCCGCCGGGGACCACGGCCTTAAGTTTGCGTCCGTTGGGGATGCCGCCGCCTACGTCATAGATCATCTTCTTCAGCGGATAGCCGAGAGGCAGTTCATAGACACCGGGCTTATTGACGTGTCCGCTCAGGCAGAAAAGGCGCGTGCCGCCGTTTTTCGGCGGGCCGTAGTCGGCAAACTTCTGGCCGCCCATCAGAATGATGTGCGGAACGGAAGCCAAAGTCTCAACGTTGTTGATGACCGTCGGGCCGCCCCAAAGGCCGACGACGGCAGGGAAGGGCGGACGGATTCGCGGGATACCGCGCTTGCCTTCCAGCGATTCCATCAGCGCGGACTCTTCTCCCACTTCATAAGCGCCTGCGCCGGTATGCCAGCGAACGTCAAAATCCTTGCCGCTGCCGAAGATGTTCTTGCCCAGATAGCCCTTGGCGTATGCGTCGGCAATGGCCTTGCGCATGATATCGACCAAATAGCGATATTCGCCGCGGATATAAACAAAGCCGACCTTGGCGCCCACGGCCAAGCCCGCAATAATCACGCCTTCAATTACCGCATGCGGATCGTGTTCCAGGATGGGACGGTCTTTGCAGGTGCCGGGCTCGCTTTCGTCGCCGTTGACCAGGATGTATTTGGCTTTATTGGTGTCCTTGGGGACGAAGCTCCACTTCATGCCGGTAGGGAATCCGGCGCCGCCACGACCGCGCAGATTGGAAGCCTTGACCTCATTAATGATGTCGTCGGGCGACATGGTCAGGGCTTTTTGCACGGCCTTGTAGCCATCAAGCTTGAGGTACGTGTCGATTTCGGCGGCCCCTTGGCCGAAACGCTTCGAAACAACCTTTATTTCGTCCGGATGTGTCGTCAAATCTGCCATTAGCCTTAGTCTTGTGTCGCTCCTCCGGGGCTCAATTTGTTTTTAAGCCTACCCAGCCTTACGGCTTCGCATTCGCTCGCCTCAGGCTGGGCTAACCTCGCGTCGCGCCTTACGGCGCTGAAACTTCGCAACGCGGCACTTCTTTGAATCCTGACGTTTTTGGCCAATAGTTCTGAAGCATCCTGGCCGTAAGTTGCTTCAACCGTTATTACTTGGCCTTGCTTCTGTACTGATCCAAGACCTTATCCATTTTTTCATTCGTTAAATTTTCATGAAAATCGTAATTAATCTGCACCGCGGGGGCCCAGCTGCATGCGCCGATGCATTCCACTTCTTCCAGTGAAAACGTTCCGTCTGCCGTGGTCTGCTTGTGGCCGATGCCCAGCTTGCTCTTGCAATGGTCCAGAATTTCCTCGCCGCCGCGCAGCATGCAGCTTATATTGGTGCAGACTTGGACGTGATACTTGCCCATCGGCTTGGTGTGCAACAGCGAGTAATAGCTGATCACGTTGCGGACTTCGAGTTCCGTCAATTCAGTCTTTTTCGCGAGATAAGCGATCACTTCATCCGACAAATAGCCGACTTCATCCTGGCTATATAACAGCATCGGTACGAGAAAGGACCTTCGCGTCGGATACTCTTTCATCTTCTCATCGAAGAATTTATCGAGTTTGTCGGAAATCACCATAATTTCAAATTTGCGATTTGTGAATTGTGATTTAACTTCTTCTCGTCGTCGTCCTTGATGCATTAAACAACGCCGTTAATTCGCGCGCCTCATTCAACAAAGCCTCTAATTTCTCTTTTCTGAACGTGCCGGATTCAATCAACAGTTCCAGCCAAAATGCGCTCTCGTCGGCTTCTTCAACCACGACTCCCAGTTTGGCGACAAACTCGGCCTTGGAACGCGAACGACAAACAGCTCTGTAATTCGCTCCAACCGACGTACCTGACCGCAAAAGCTGCTTACCCATTACCTGCGCTTCTGGTGAACGCGGGAGCGCGCGAAATAATCGCACAATCCTTAACGCAAACTCCTTGGTTCTGCCGCGCAGCGTTCTGGTGTCGTACTGGCCATTGCTCACCAATCACAAATCACAACTCGCAAATCATCAATTTCCTACCTGTCTATTTCTCCCAGCACAATATCAATGCTGCCAATCGCCGCTACCACATCGGCAATCAGGCGGCCTTCGCACATCTGAGGTAAAGCTTGAAGGTTGGCATAAGAGGGCGAGCGCATGTGCACGCGCAGTGGTTTGGCGGTCCCGTCGCTCACAATGTAGTAGCCCATTTCTCCGCGCGGCGATTCAATCGCGTGGTAAACCTCACCTGCTGGAACAGCAAAGCCTTCCGTGACAATCTTAAAGTGATAGATGAGGGCTTCCATCTGCGTCTTCATCTTCTCGCGGTCGGGAAGGACGATCTTGGGAGCGTCAGCCTTGGTCGGGCCGGAAGGCATTCCTTCCAGAGCCTGCTTGGCAATCTCACGCGACTGCCGCAGTTCTTCCACGCGACAGACATAACGCGCCCAGACGTCACCATCCTGGCGTACCGGGACTTTGAATTTGAAGTTCTCGTAGCCGCAGTACGGCATGTCACGGCGGATATCAAAATCAACGCCGCTGGCGCGCAGAGACGGCCCGGTCAGGCCGATGGCAAGCGCATCTTCGCCAGTGATCTTTGCCACATCCTTCAAGCGATCAATGAAGATTCGGTTGCCGGTAAGCAGGTTCTCGTACTCGTCCACCTTCTCCGGAAAGCGGTCGAGAAATTTCTTCACCTTTTCAAAAAACCCCAACGGAGGATCGAGCGCCAGCCCGCCGATGCGGAAGTATGAGGTCATCATGCGCTGGCCGCTGACCATCTCATAGATGCGCAGCAGGTCTTCTCGCTCGCGGAAGCAATAAAGGAAGACGGACATTGCGCCTATATCCATGGCGTGCGTGCCCAGCCAGACCAGGTGCGAACTGATGCGCTGTAGTTCAGCCAGCATCACGCGCATCCACTGCGCGCGCGGCGGAATTTCCAACCCTAGCAGCTTCTCCACGGCCATCACATAGCACAGGTTGTTGACCATGGGGCAGAGATAATCAATGCGGTCAGTCAACGGGACGATCTGCTGGTAGAACTTGGCTTCGCAGGTCTTTTCAATTCCGGTATGGAGAAAGCCGATGTCCGGCATCATGCGGACAATGGTTTCGCCGTCAATCTCCAGCAGTAAGCGCAACACGCCGTGCGTGGATGGGTGCTGCGGACCCATGTTGAGGATCATCGTTTTGTCTTCAGCAGCGTCCAGCACCGGATTGGCGTTCAAGTGACCCATTAACGATAGCCCTCCACCGGATAGTCCTTACGCAGAGGATGGCCTTCCCAGTCTTCCGGCATCATGATGCGGCGCAGATAGGGATGGCCGAGGAAACGGATGCCGAAGAGATCAAAGATTTCGCGCTCAAAGAAATTGACCGACGGCCAGACCGAGATGATGGATTCCACAGAAGGCTCGTCGCCGGACAGACGAACTTTCAACCGCACCCGCTCTTTGCGCTTCATGGAAAGCAGGTGATAGGCAAGCTCAAAGCGCGGCTCGCGGGGATAAAAGTCGGCGCAGGTAAGGTCTGACATGAAGTCAGTCAAGCCTTGCGCTTTCAAGCGGGAACAGGCTTCACGGATCGATTCGCGGGCAATGTAAATCGTAAGCTCATTGCGGTCAAAGCGGACGCTTTCCACGGCGTCGGCACGCCAGGACAGCAGATCGGCCACAAAAGGGCGGTCTTTCAGTTGTTCGATATCGGTAATTGCGGGCGCGAGAGGCATTATTTAATCGTCCTCTCCGATGAATTCCAGTCCAGAATGCCCTTCTTCCATATATAGAAGAAGCCGACCAATACCAGGCCGATGTAAATAAGCATCTCCCAGAAGCCGAACATCTTGAGTTCGCGGGCGATAATGGCCCAGGGATAGAGGAAGACTGCTTCCACATCAAACAAAATAAACAGCATGCCGACCAGATAGAACTTGACGCTGAAGCGCTGCTGCGCGTCGCCGGTGGGCTCAATGCCGCATTCATAAGCGGTGTTCTTGGCCCGCGACCATTTGTGCTTGCCCAGCAGGTGAGAAAGAGTGACCATGACCGTGGCCAGGGCAATGGCAACGATCACCTGAAACAGCAACGGAATATAATGAGCGAAGTAACTGTTCTCCGGCATGAAAGGCCTGTACAGCAAAGAGCAACTACAACTGCCAAACATTCGAATGTAATTTCCATTCGCAACAGTGTCAAGGCCTTGACTTTGAATGGAGTTAGTGATTTTCAAATGGCCGCTGGCGGGCGCTGGAACTTGCCCGTGCAGTGGCGGTGTTTTCCGCGGGCTTTCTTCGATCATCTATGACGATTTTTGGATTCAATACTGACGTAAAGCTGGCCGACGTGGTGTACCACGTGCAAAGCGAAGCTCGGCAAAACGACCTTCTGCTGCAAACGCTGGTTTTTGTGAAAGGCCAGTGCGTGGGCAAGCAGGCGTTTTCTTACGCGCATGAGATATCGCATCCGGGCTTTTCCACGGAAGCCATGCATGAATTGCTGAAGACGCAGCACAAAGCTGTGATTGATGCCATCCAGCAGGGGCAGATGAATTCCGTGCTGGGCAGCGGAGCGGACGTGCAGGACGTGGGCGGCTCAGGGCTTTCTTTGCAGTGGAAAGCGCTAACCCTTGTGGGCGACGCTTCAGATCTTCCGCTAAGTTTCCAGGTGCTCGATTCAGGCAAGCCCGCTAGCGGAGCGGAGATCGTGGTGCGCGGGGTGGTTGCGTCCGACGGACTGGAGTTAGCGCGCGGTGTGGCGGATGCCTCCGGCGCGGCAGCGCTTTCCATCGCCTTGACTGAAGACGTGCTGAATCGCGGCGCGGTCATGGTTCAGGCCACGCGGAATGGAAAGTCCGTGACGCGGAAGCTACGGGTGAAGAGATAGTGGATTTGGTAATGGGGTAATTTGGTAATTGAGTAATTTGTTCCAAAATGGCTCTGGTCAAGGACTTGTTGCGGGGCATTCGACGGATCAGTGCATTGAAGACTGTGTTATCCCGCTCCAATGATATCCTTACCCTCGTGCCAGACAAGCTATCCAAGTTGGAAGTTCCTGACTGCGACGCAATCGTTGTAGGCTCTGGACCAAACGGTCTGGCAGCGGCGATTCGCCTGGCCCAGCGAGGCAAGCGGGTAGTCGTGCTGGAAGGCGCTGGCACTCCCGGCGGAGGCGTCCGCTCAGCGGAACTGACGCTGCCCGGGTTTACTCACGATATTTGTTCTACGATTTACGCCATGGTTGCGTGCTCGCCTTTTCTGCGCGAGCTGCCACTGGATCGGCACGGACTGGAATGGGCATTCCCGCCCGCGTCTTTGGCTCATCCTTTGGATGATGGCTCGGCGGTGATTCTGCACCATTCACTGGACGAAACTGCACGGTCGCTGGGAGCGGATGGCGATGGCTATCGGCGGCTGATGGGTGACTTAGCAGCGCGCTGGCAGGACCTCTTGCAGGATGTGTTTGCGCCACCGGGAATTCCAAAGCACCCGGTTTTCTTTGCCAAGTTTGGTCTGCGGGCGGTCCGTCCGGCGACGTTATTGGCGCGTGCTTATTTCAAAACCGAGCGAGGGCGCGCGTTGTTCGCCGGCTTGGCGGCGCATTCCGTCCTGCCGCTGGAAAAGCTTACAACGTCGGCGGTGGCTCTTGTGCTGGCCGTCGCTGGCCACGCCGCAGGCTGGCCTTTTGCGCGAGGAGGGTCTCAGCAGCTTACGTCTGCGATGGTCAAGTATCTGGAATCGCTCGGCGGCCGGGTGATGACGAACTGCTATGTGGAATCGTTGGAGCAGTTGCCCCCCGCGCGAGCAATCCTGCTGGACGTGACGCCGCGGCAGCTAATCTGCATGGCCGGCGCCAAGCTGCCGGGTTCTTACCGGCGCAACCTGCAGAATTTTAAGTATGGTCCCGGCGTTTACAAGCTGGATTGGGCTTTGCACCAGCCCGTCCCATGGCGTGCGAAAGAATGCGCGCAAGCCGGTACTGTGCACCTGGGTGGAACGCTGGACGAGATTAGTGATTCGGAACGGCAGCCATGGCAGGGAAAAGTTTCTGATCGTCCCTATGTTCTGTTTACTCAAGCCAGCCTGTTTGATCCGTCCCGCGCCCCCGCAGGGAAGCACACGGCGTGGGGTTACTGCCATGTGCCCAACGGATTTACCGGCAACGTGACCGAGGCGATTGAAAACCAGGTGGAACGTTTCGCTCCCGGCTTCAAGGATTGCATCGCCGCGCGGTCTGTCATGGGACCGGCGGACATGGAGCGGCACAATCCTAATCTGATTGGAGGAGACATCGGCGGCGGCGCGGTTTACCTGAGCCAGATTTTTTTGCGTCCCACAGCCAGCCTGTATCGCACACCGCTCGATGGCGTCTTTCTCTGTTCTTCTTCAACACCGCCTGCGCCGGGGGTGCATGGCATGTGCGGGTACTTTGCCGCCGAAGCGGCGCTCAAACGCTTTGCTTAAAGACCTTCCCGTGTACCGATCCGATGCATTACTAAAGGTGATTCCCTGATTCGCTAAGTGATTGCCTTTTCAATGTGAATGAAGTACTTTTCCGATTGCATAACCCCAAAAATACCAGTCAACCACGGGCGGAAGCCGAAAGAGGTATAAATGTTTTGTTTTAAGTGTGGGGCTTCCATGCCCGAAGATGCCACAGTTTGTCCGCAATGCGCAACGCCAGTGCAAGCAGTGCCCACGCCTCCGCCGCCACAACAGCCCAGCACGCCCAATCCGGCTTCCACATCGGCTTGGTTGAATGTGCCTCCTGCGCCATCGCAGCAGCCGCCGCAGTATCCGCCGCAAGCCCAGCCTTACCGGGCGTATCAGCCGCCCAGGACCGATGGCGGCGCCATCGCCAGCATGGTTCTGGGTATTGCTTCAATCGCTCTATGTCTTACATTCCTTGCGGGAATTCCGGCCATTATTCTGGGACATATTTCACGGTCGAAGATTAAGAAGAGCATGGGACGATTGCAGGGCGATGGCCTGGCTTTGACTGGATTGATTTTGGGCTATATCAGCCTTCTAGCCATCCCACTCATTGCTGCCATCGCCATTCCCAACCTGCTGCGCGCCAGAATTTCAGCCAATGAGGCGGGCGCCGCAAGCACCGTGCGCACCATCAATACTGCCCAGATCACGTACTCAACAACCAATCCAGACCAGGGATATGCGCGCGATCTGGCAACACTTGGTCCGGATTCGAGCAATGGGTGCAGCGGCGGCGGGACTGCGCAACACGCCTGTCTCCTGGATAGCCAACTGGGGCAGGCCAACTGTACGTCCGGCGTATGGTGCCAGAAAGGCGCTTACAAATTCACCATCAGTTCCAATTGCGCGCCAGCCCATTTTGGGGACCAGCCGCAGGGCACTGAGAATGCCTGCACGGAATATGTGATTGTGGCCACGCCTCTAAACTTCAATACTGGGCGGCGCAACTACTGCTCCGTATCAGACGCGGTCATTCGATCAAGGTCAGGTGGGCCGCTAAACACCCCACCCACAGCCGAAGAATGCCAGACTTGGGAACCGCTCTGATCCCAGACCGACATAAGACGCCACTTTAGAATCCAGGTCGCAGGCAGTTCCATTTTGGGAAAAATAGCCCCCGGAGGGGCAATTTTTCCCTAACCTTCATTTACTAAGGCTTCCAACTAGCAGAGCTGCATCTGCTTCTAAGTGAATGGATCTAAAATGGAAGCCCTTCATCTGGCGCAGAAAACTGCGCCCGAAAATCCGAAATCTACTCTCTTTCATAAAGCCGCGCGTACTATGCCCGGGATCATTGCCGGGGCCGCGGACCTGGATCCCGCAGCGGTCCTGACGGCCACTGTGGCGGGCGCTAGTTTCGGAACCTCACTGGGCTGGGTAGTCGTGCTGTGCGTTCCCGTTCTTTTCAGCGTGTTCGCAGTCTCGTCGCGGATTGGCCAGGAAACCAAAAAGGGCCTGGTTGAGCTGATCCGGGAGCAATATGGACGCAAGATGGCCATGGTGATCGCTTTGCTGATTGTGGCGGTAAACCTGGCCATGATCGTGGGCGATATCGTTGCCGTGAGCGATAGCTGCTCGCTTCTGACAATGTCTCCGCGGCTATTTTTCCTGGCCATTGTGGGATTTACTGTCTGGTATGTGCTGATCATTGGCGATTACCAGAAGACCACTAAAGTGCTGGGCGGACTTACGTTGATCCTGATCGCTTATGTGCTGGCGGCGTATCGCGTTACCGACTCCTTCACCGCGCTGGCCAAAGACGTGTTGCTCCCGCGCATGCAGGTGAATTCCGGTTACATGATGGGAGTGGTGGCGGTTTTTGGATCGCTGCTTACCCCGGACGTTATCGTATGGCAGACCAGCTCCAAGCGTGGACTGCCGGAAGGCCTGGCCAAAGCGCACGTGACGGAGTCGCACGCGGGAACGTTTGTTGCCTGCGTGATTTCACTGTCAGCCATGGTTGTGGCATCGCACATGCACGTGGCCGATCCCTCAAACATGACGACGCGCGTTGCATCAGACGCGCTGGGATCTTTTGGATTTCTGGGGACAGTGCTGTTTGCGCTGGGGATTATCGCTTCCGGAATGATTGCGCTCCCGATTCTTGTGGCGTCTTTGTGCTTCAGCGTGGCGGAAGCCGCAGGCTGGCGCTCCGGCCTTTCCATGGAGCCGTGGAATGCGCGGCTTTTCTTTGTGATGATTTCCGCCACGGTGTTTTTGGCCGTGGTGATCGACTTCTTCGGCGTAAATACGGTACACGTGCTGTATTGGTCGCAGGCGCTTGCGGGCGTGGTCCTGGTGCCGATCTTTGCTTATATTCTGCTGCTCTCGAACAATTCCAAGGTCATGCGCACCATCAACAGCCGCTTTGAAAACTTCTGGCTGGGTTGCGCCGTGACAGGCATGTTGATTTCCAACCTGCTGTTTTTCTGGTTCCTGGCGAGATAAGCAAACAGCAGCTGGCAATTAGCAATTGGCCAAAGAGCGCAAAGGCTAAGAACCAAGAGCCAAAAGCCAGCGGCCAGTAGCTGTTTTTTTATTTCACATCCATCAACTCAACATCGAACACCAAAGTGGCGTTAGGCGGGATGGTAGAGCCAAAGCCGCGCGCACCGTAGGCCAGCGCCGGTGGAATTTTCAGTTGGCGCTTGCCGCCGACCTTCATCCCCGCAATGCCTTCGTCCCAGCCTTTAATGACCTGGCCTGTACCCAGGTCAAATTCAATTGGCTCGCCCCTGTCGCGCGAACTATCAAATTCTTTGCCGTCCATGAGCCAGCCGGTGTAATGCACGCTCACCTTTTTCCCTTTCTCTGCCAATTTGCCGGTGCCTTTCTTGATGTCCCAGTATTCCAGCCCGCTTGGAGTGGTGGTGGGCTTGCCTGTAACGGCGGTGGGACCGTCTTTTTTGTCGGCGCCCTTGGCGGGCATCTTGGTTTGGGCGAGCAGGGCAATTGACAGGGTGAGCAATACGATCAAAGCGGCTTTGTGCGGCATGGTTTCTCCTAAGGTCAAAGAGGGATGATACAGGAATTGCAGTGGTTCCGGGCAGTATGGATTCATCTTTCGGTGTTTATTCGCTATAATAGAAATCGCCGAAATCGCCACGGGATCGCGCGACATCGCCGTCATCGGAAAATCTCTTTTACCACAGCGCGGCGGAGCCGCAACCAAAAAAGAAACATCTACCGCGGAGGCGCGGAGACACGGAGACACGGAGAAACCCAAAAGCAAGAGTCAACAGTCAAAACCTCAACACGGAGGACACAGAGAAACTTCGACGAACCGGAGAGCCGAAGATACCGAACAAAATTCTTCGCGGCATGGCACGAATTTGATTGTTAGCAATACAGTGGACAACAAAGGGACACGGAGGAAAAGCCGGTCGAGAGTCTTGGCAGCAAGAATCTGATTTCTGCAATCAAATAAAAAAGGCCACCGCTCAGTAGATTCCTTGCCAAAACAGCAGGTTAAATACCTGTCGTAGTACTCAGATAAAATATTTCAAAATTACTTCCTGGTTCGGCCTGCTTCTATTTTCCAAACAAGTCAATGTGCAATCGGGAACATTAAAAAGCTCTTACTGTCGCGGATTGCTCTCCTCTCTTCGTCTAATGCAAAATTGGCAAACGTTCTTCTTCTCGAAAACCTTAAAAATAATGTTGCCATGTCTCTCTCATTTGCCAATGCGTGATCATGGGTCGCGTAATAGGAACCGTCCCCAATTGAAAGCGGAGATGGGACTTAACGAAAGGAGAAAAATAGCATGAATAACACATTAAATGGTGCGGCATTAGTTGAGCATTGGCGCAATGGCGGAGGACAGAATAATCCTGCCGGTCCGCTCTTTGCGGCTGGGGAGTTCGCACAAGCGGATATCATTAACTCAGGCTTCGGCCCCACCACAAGCTACTCAATTTGCACCGGCTCAGACACAATATCGTGCTGCTAAATTGACCATGGCAGCGCGCCATTTCGATGCGTCTCTGGGTTGCCTGGTTCGGACCGCTGTGGACGAACTGACAGCCCAGCTTTCTTCCATCAAGGGATTGAGCGCGAGAGAACGCGACGTTATTACTAAGGCAAGCCGGGAGTCTCTTTACGCAGTTCTGCACAATAAGCTCAGCCGGTTGCTTGTTCTTGAGCTCAACAGCGCGCGGGAAACCGGCCGGCTAAGCGCGGAGGATTCGGAGCAGCGTTGGCAGGAATTCCTTGAGCTCTCGTCTCAGCGATCGTTCTGGGACGATTTAGCTATTCATTATCCTTCGTTATTACAAAGAATAGGCGCGATTGTGCGGAACCGATGCCTGGCGACGTTACGCTTCGCGCAGCGTTGGGCCGCAGATCGGCGCCGGCTGGGAGGTCTGTGTGCCGGCGGTCCATACACAGGCGGGTTGGACGAGTTGAACGAGCTCAGCTTTGGGGCCGGTGACAGCCATCGTGGGGGGGCAACTGTAGCAATTGCGCGCGGTGAGGGCTGGCGTGTTGTTTACAAGCCGCGTTCTTTGGCGATTGACGAGGCGTTGCGCGGCTTCGTCGCTGGGCTTGCCGAGGATCATGGTAGCGCGCTGAGTGTCCGCATTCCCGAGATCGTGGACCATGGCGATTACGGATGGGCAGAATTTGTGGCCCACCGCTTCGCAGCAGGAGACGAGGACCTGCTTAGCTTTTATCGCGGGATTGGCCACTTGCTGGCATTAATGCGGTTGCTCAGCGGCACCGATCTGCATGCTGAAAATGTGATCGCTCACGGCGGCAATCCCGTGGTGGTTGACTGTGAAACCCTGTTCACGCCCAAAATTCCCCCCTCGCCATCTGGCTATGGGGACGCGCTTGATCGTGCCATAGGACTGATAACGCGCACGGTGCTTAGTATAGGCTTGCTGCCAGGTCGCGGAGTAAGTCTTGGGTTTCGCGGTGTTGATCATTCCGCTGTGGGCATGCTCCCTGGGCAGCAGCCAAGGCAGCGGCAGCAGTCAATTCTTGGCGCGGGTACGGACAAAGCATATGTCGGTTCCATTCTTGTGGAAACGCGAGTGTCACAGAATCATCCCAGCCCGCGGCCAGCGCTAGCGGAATACTGGCCGGAAGTTTTGCGCGGGTTTGATGAATTAACGGCCACGCTGCAGCGTCTGGATGCCGACGGCAGGCTGTGGCCGCGGATGCAGGCGTTCGAGGATTGCCGTGTCCGCGTGGTGCTGCGTGCAACGGAGGCTTACGCCGAGATCGGTCGTATGCTATGGCATCCGGTATCACTGCATCATCCTGAACCGGCGCAGCAGCATGCCTTCGAATTGTTGGAAAAAATGGCCACGAATGTCTCCATGGCGCCGAGCGATCCGGCAGTCATACGTGCCGAGGTCGATGAATTGCTGGAGGGAGATATTCCATACTTTTTCTGCCTGGCGCGCCAAGGCCGGTTGCACGGACCGAGTGGTACAACGTGGCTTACGCCCTGTCATCTGGTTGAAGCTGCCCTCGCGGACTGGCGCAGTGCGGATTTCCCTCTGGAACGGAGAGTCATCCAGGCGTCGCTGGTGAGCGCTTACAGCAATGACGGATCGACATCTTATGGAACATCAACAATGCGGACGCATGGGCGCGGGGGCAATCTGGACGCGCGTCGCCGCCGGCAAGCCGCCCAAATCATCCGATCCATAATGACAAATGCAATTCATGCCGACGACGGCAGTGTGGCCTGGGTTGCACCGGTGCTTACTCCAGCGGGCTGGTCAATGCAGCCCTTGGAGCAAGACATCTACAACGGGCTCTCAGGGCTCGCATTGTTGTTTGGCGCTTATCTAAACGAGACAGCCGCCGGGCGCGCCGATCCCGTCAATGAACTTGATGAGTTATTTCCGGCGACGTTGCATACGTTGCACTTAAGGGAGGCCAAACGGGAGCAGTTGAGCAATGAAGGGTTAAAGCTCAGGCCCGATCCCCCTGGCGCATATCTTGGAATTGGCTCGCAGATCTGGACTTATCTTCTGCTGGCGCGTTGGGGGTTGGATGGCGGTGATGGTTTGGAGCGCGCCAAGAAACTGGTGTCCCAGATTCCCGCAGCATCTGCGGCGGACGAGATCCATGACCTGCTTTCTGGCAGCGCGGGCGCAATTGTTGTGTTGTTGGCACTCGCCAGCAAGACAGGAGATAAGGGTTACGTCCGCATGGCTTCGCAAATTGGAGATCTGTTGCACGAGCGCGCTGAACATCGGAACGGGCAGGCTTGCTGGCCCAGTAGCAATTCGCAGCAAGGAATGGGCGGCTTTGCACATGGCGTAACCGGCATCGGCTGGTCCTTGAGCCATCTCGCACGCGCAACTGGTAGCGCGAGGCACCAGCAACTGGCAGAAGAGGCGTTTGCCTTTGAAGATGCTCTCTTTGACGAGCAGGAGCAGAACTGGCGTGATCTGCGCATGCTAGAAGGCTCCAGGACCAAAGCAGCGTGGTGCCACGGCGCGGTGGGAATTGGCCTGGCCCACCTGAATCTGGATCCAACACTGAGTCAGGCAGCGACACGGAAATTGCTGCATCGGGCCGCGGCAGCAACCTGGCGGCTGGGGATGGGTTGGAACCATTGCGCATGCCATGGCGATCTTGGCGCCTGGGAATTGCTGAACCATGCGATCGGCACCGGAAAGGCCCCAAAAGAGCTAAACGGCTTGAACCTGCTCGACGTAATATTGACCAGTTTGGAGCAAGATGGACTATCCTGCGGCGTGGGCCGAGATGCCTTCACGCCCGGCTTGCTGCCTGGAGTAGGAGGGGTTGCTTACCAATTACTGCGGGCGCATCCCGAGCATGATGTGCCTTCGATCCTGACGCCGGGCGGAGTGACCTGAGTGGGAGCCCAAGCCTGGTATCAGATCATCGTGCATGGACGAACCGAGCGCCTGAAAGAGATGAGGGAGCCTTTTGTTGCATCCAAAAAGCAACACGTGGCTCCCTCGTTTCGCTAGGGATGGGTAGCGATAGGGATCCTTCGCTTTGCTCGGGATGTGAAACTACGCTGCCTTATCCTGTGACGCGCAATCAGGGCAATCCACTATGATCTTGTTACGACGGTTGCGAAGATTCTGCTGGAACTCATTCCATCGTCGTCCACGATCAAGATCAGCCAGCCGTTCCGCTGGGCCGGCGCCCTGTTCGGTTTCCACAATCGGGTCGAGTTTGTAAACGCCGGGCTCGCCGATAACTTCCGAGCGAACAGCGTCCGAGCGCATGGCTTCTGAACGGACACCAGGCTCTTCCCGCGGAATTTCCAATTCCTCGCCAATCGGATTCATCACTTCACGCGGCTCGCGCTCACGCCGCATCATCTCCACGTCTTCTCTCCCGCCGATGGAGGGCTTCTTGGGCCTTAGCGTCGTCTTGCTGACGCCAGACGCCACGCCAAGCAGGTCATCTTCTTTGCCTACTTTCTCCGGTTTCAGGTCCAGCCTTCTGCCGGAAGCCGACGCGCTGGCGCCGCCCATTACCGGGTTCAAGCCTTCACCTTCAATATGTGCCGGCGTGATGATCCTGCCGGAATCTTTGTTGTACATCACGGCGCCATCGTTCCAGCGCTTCTCATAATCCTTTTCATACGTGGACCAATCGCCCTGCGCCTTCATTGTTTCGTCGTTAAATTCCGGCAACATCTCCAGGCGTTCTTTGTCCAGCTCAGCATAAAACTTGTCGTCATGGTTTCCGTAGGGCTCAACGCGGTTCGCCGGGACCATGACTTTCTTCC
>DAHUXR010000259.1 GCA_027307045.1 Acidobacteriaceae bacterium | reverse complement strand
ACGATTCGATGAGCTCGTTACCGACATTGAACACGAAAAATTGCAGGTGTAACCCGTGGCCACTGCCACCCGCACTGACGTCGCCCTGCGACCTAGCGAAGAGATTCGCCAGGCACAAACCATCCTGCGCACTGTGCTGTTAGCCGAAGATCTGCGTGACGATCCGCTCATACTGGAAGCTGTTACCATTCGCCTGGGCGAGCTCGAGATGGAAATCGGCGAACTCGCCGGCAAGCAGCAACTTTTCGAAGCTTGGACGAAAACGTGAGGAAAGGAGGTCGCGGAGAATCGCCAGAGCGCCAGGGCGGGCATTCCTTCTGGGCAGAAGCTGCCCGCCATTGTTTTTTGCTTGCAATTCACGCGGCCGGGCACGTATAAGCATCAGCAGCGAACGTCGCGAGACATTCCACTAAAGCAAGGCCCGTTGTACCGCGGCAAATTATCACCGGATATTTCGCACCCGAGGCGGCTGAGAGTAAAGGGTGCCGACACTGATTCGCTAAGGGGCTGTCGTCTTGAATCAGGCGAAACGGGAATTCAAGTCTCAGATGGATTTGCCACCGGTGGGCCGAGCGCCAATGATGAACGGCTAGAGCCCGCTTACACGACAGCAGCGGGCTTTAGTTTTTTGCCTGCGATGGATGAGCCAATCGACA
>DAHUXR010000258.1 GCA_027307045.1 Acidobacteriaceae bacterium | reverse complement strand
CCCGGCTGCCGCCGCTGGATTCAGGAAAAACTCGAAGGCACTCCCGCGCCAGTCGACCAGCCGCGCGCGTTGGACCTCCTGACCCGAGGCGAAGTGTTTGAGCTCGTTCTGCAGCAGCGCTATCTCGGCACAAAACGGTTCTCGCTCGAAGGCGTGACCGCGTTTCTCCCGCTCGTCGACGAAATCTTGAACGGTGCCGGCCAGCGTGGCGCCGTCGAACTGGTCATGGGCATGAGCCACCGCGGCCGCCTCAATGCGATCGCCCACATCGCGAAGCGTTCCCCGGAAGAAGTCTTCGCCGGATTCGAAGATGTCGACCCGCGCAGCGTTCTCGGCGGCGGCGACGTCAAGTACCACATGGGCGCCACCGGTGAATACGTCACGCGCGACGGCGCGAAGATCCACATCCACCTTGTTTCGAATCCCAGCCACCTTGAGGCCGTGGATCCCGTCACCGTCGGCCGCACCCGCGCCAAGCAGGACCGCGCCGGTGAAGGCGGCACAGCAAAATTCCTCCCGCTGCTGGTTCATGGCGACGGTGCGTTTGCCGGCCAAGGCGTCTTCGCGGAAACGCTGACCCTCGCCGACATTCCTGCCTACAGCGTGGGCGGAACGCTGCACGTGATCGTTAACAATCTGATCGGCTTCACGACGACT
>DAHUXR010000257.1 GCA_027307045.1 Acidobacteriaceae bacterium | reverse complement strand
GCATGAAGTGCTGCGCACCACTTTCGCCTTGCTCGACGGAGAACCGGTGCAGGAGATAGGCGCTGTCGCAGCGAGCAGCTTCCGTCTTCTCGAACACGACCTGCGCGGCCACAACGATGTGGAAGCGGAACTGGCCACTCTCAGCGAACTGGAAGCCAGAGCGTCGTTTGACTTGGAGGCAGGTCCGCTGATTCGCGGGCGGCTGATTCGTTTGGCCGAAGACGAGCATGTGTTGCTGGTCACCATGCACCATATCGTCTCCGATGGCTGGTCGATGGGCGTGCTGGTCCGCGAACTGAACGCCCTCTACGGAGCGTACGGACGCGGGGAAGCCGATCCCTTGCCGGAGTTGGAGATACAGTACGCCGATTATGCGGTATGGCAACGGCAGTGGATCGAGGGCGAGATTCTGCACCAGCAGGCCGCCTATTGGAAAACCACGCTGGCGGGTGCGCCGGCGCTGCTCGAGTTGCCGATGGATCATACCCGCCCGATCCAGCAGGATTTTGCTGGCGGCTTTGTGGAACTGGTGCTGGACGAACAACTAACGGCGGGGCTGAAGGATCTGAGCCGGCGTCACGGCACAACCCTGTACATGACGCTACTGACCGGCTGGGCCATTTTGCTGGCGCGGTTGAGCGGGCAGCAGGATGTGGTGATTGGT
>DAHUXR010000256.1 GCA_027307045.1 Acidobacteriaceae bacterium | reverse complement strand
CCAATTGAGGATGATCCAGCGGAAACCGACCGCGAGCGAGATGGCAGCAAGGGCCACGCCCAGCGACAGGAAAAACGCCATTTTCGCACGGCGTGAAATCCGCATTTAGAAATTGTAGCGCGGAGAGGCTACTAGAGAGAGAAGTGGGCAAGCTCCGCAACAGGGAAGTGCGCGCTTGTGGTCGTCTGGGTCAGCTGGTGGTTTCTAAACCGAAACCGGCTCTGGTTCAGGCGCAACCAGCTTCTCACGGTCGTGTTCGTTCAATTCGTCGAGCTTCACACGATAGACGTGGCGCGCGAGTCCAACTTTCTTGAGCAGCCAGATGCCGTACCAGTTCAGGTCGATTTCATACCACTTGAGGCCGTGACGGGCAGAAACCGGGTGCGCGTGGTGATTGTTGTGCCAGCCTTCGCCGAAGGTCATGAGCGCAACCCACCAGCTGTTGGTGGAAAGGTCGCGCGTAGCAAACCGCCGCGATCCCCAGCTATGGGTTGCCGAATTCACCAGCCAGGTGCAGTGCAAGCCGAAAACTGTGCGGAAGAATAGGCCCCAGGTGAGGAAGGGAAGTCCGCCGATCAGGAACAATGCAATGCCAACTACGACTACAGAGGCGTAATGGTACTTGGTGATCCACAAATGGAATTTAGACTTGGCGAGATCGGGA
>DAHUXR010000255.1 GCA_027307045.1 Acidobacteriaceae bacterium | reverse complement strand
GATCCAGACTCTGATTCCGACTCAGCCCCGGTCTCGGCCCGGTCCGCGCGATTCCAACTCAATAGACACTCGATGCGCACCCGAGAATGCGCACTACTCCAGCGCAGAAATCCTGCCCTAGTCTATCCCGAAACTATGCCGTCGTGTCGCGGCCCCCGAGTGGACGACATGGCAAAAAGTTTGACGTGCCTTTCATTCAAACGGTCGCGATGTTCAAGGCGTTAGGTCTGGCGCTCTGGCGTTAGTTTTATTCAACCCTAGCCCCTTCGAGAGGGACGTTTAGCCAGGAGTGCCTTGCAGAGTTCCAGTTTGGTGCCGAAGAAGGGACTCGAACCCCCACACCCTTGCGGGTACATGGACCTGAACCATGCGCGTCTGCCAATTCCGCCACTTCGGCTAGTGACAACGTAGCGTGGCGGCCGGGGCCGCCTTGATGGAAGAGACTACGCCATCTATTCTACAAGGCAGGCAGTGCGTGTCAAACTTCCACGGTTAGCATCTAAGAATCACGCACCGCCCAGCGCACGAAATCGAGATCGAATAGTACGTCATGTCCAAGAGACCAGCAGAACGTGCCAAAGCCGCACAAGAACATGAGAACATCATCCACCTGCGCGCGCTTGCGCACGACCTGAGCAACGCGCTGGAAGGGATCCTGCAGGCGT
>DAHUXR010000254.1 GCA_027307045.1 Acidobacteriaceae bacterium | reverse complement strand
CCAATGAGGGTGTCATCCTCATCGCCGCGACGAACCGGCCCGACGTGCTCGATCCGGCGCTGTTGCGGCCCGGCCGTTTCGACCGCCAGGTCGTGGTGCCCAATCCGGACGTCGTCGGCCGCGAGCAGATTCTCAAGGTTCACGTCCGCAAGGTGCCGCTCGCGCCCGATATCAACCTCAAGACCATCGCACGCGGCACGCCCGGCTTCTCCGGCGCCGACCTGATGAACCTCGTCAACGAGGCGGCGCTGACCGCTGCACGGCGCAACAAGCGCATGGTGACGCAGGCCGAGTTCGAGGAGGCCAAGGACAAGGTCATGATGGGCGCCGAGCGCAAGTCGCTGGTCATGACCGAGGAAGAGAAGCTGTTGACGGCCTATCACGAGGGTGGCCACGCAATCGTCGGCCTCAACGTCATCGCCACCGATCCGATCCACAAGGCGACCATCATTCCGCGCGGCCGTGCGCTCGGCATGGTGATGCAGCTGCCGGAACGCGACAAGCTGTCGATGTCGCTCGAGCAGATGACGTCGCGTCTTGCCATCATGATGGGCGGCCGCGTCGCCGAAGAACTGGTGTTCGGCCGCGAGAAGGTGACATCAGGTGCGGCGTCGGACATCGAACAGGCGACGCGGCTTGCGCGCATGATGGTGACCCGCTGGGGCCT
>DAHUXR010000253.1 GCA_027307045.1 Acidobacteriaceae bacterium | reverse complement strand
GAGTGGCCTGTCCCAAGGAAACGCCCGGGGCCAGATTGAACGAGATGGTGACCGAGGGCACCTGCCCCTGGTGATTTACCGCGAGCGGGGTGTTTGAGGGCTCATAGTGCGTGAAAGCGGCCAAGGGCACGGGAGTGCCGGCGGTCGAGCGCAGATAAATATTCTGCAGAGCTTCAGGAGTCTGCTGAAACTGGGGAGCCACCTCCATCACCACGTGATACTGATTAAGCGGGCGATACATGGTGGAGACCTGGCGCTGCCCGAACGCGTCGTAGAGCGCGTTGTCGAGAGTCTGGGGGGTGATTCCCATGCGGCTGGCGGTATCGCGATCGATCACCAGCTTGGCCTGCAAGCCTTGATCCTGCTGGTCAGAGTTGGTGTCGGTCAACTCACGCAGGCTCCTCATTTTTTTCAGCAGCTGGGGGGACCATTTGTTCAAGTCTTCGAGATTCGCGCTCTGCAGGGTGTACTGGTACTGAGCATTGCCGAAGCGACCGCCGATGGTGAGATCTTGCGCCGACTGCAAGATTAGGGTGGCGCCGGGGACAACGGACAGTTTGCCGCGCAAGCGGTTGATGACATCGTCAGCGGTAACGTATCTGCACTCGTCCCAGACGTGCTTTTTGTTGCAGGGACCGCGCTGTTCCAGAGGCTTGAGCATCATGAA
>DAHUXR010000252.1 GCA_027307045.1 Acidobacteriaceae bacterium | reverse complement strand
TTCGGCCAGCTCATTGCAGGCACGATTTGCGGTCGCTGTCACCACATTCACCCGATCACTGGACGATATATGGCGATACCGGAAACTACCCAGCGAAGCGGACCTCCCCCGGCCTGTGCTAAGGAGAATCGGCGATTCTCCAGATCAGATGCAGGAACCGCTGCCTCATGGTAAGTCCCCCTCTCGGGTCGCCAGGTGTTCTTTCACTGAACCCGGTCGCTTGCCCACCCAACACGCGCCCGAGATGTGGCGTCAATTCAGCGATCTTTTTGCCGTTGAGCCTGAGCCCAAGTTTGGCGTCCCCAGGGGGATTCGAACCCCCGTTACCGCCGTGAAAGGGCGATGTCCTAGGCCGGGCTAGACGATGGGGACTTGCTTGGCCGGGTGCAGGTGAACTCCTTCTACTTTAATTGCCGGAGGACCCAAGCGTCAACTTGAGGACCGTCTCAGCGGGCCGTCAGTCCCGTTCTCCGTCGTGGTTGAAGGGTATCTTGTGCTGCTGGCGGAGCGAAATTGAGGGAGGGGCCGTTCCGTCCTCTCGGGGATACGATGGTTCGTTGCTCGTCCCCGGATAGGGGTGCGCGGCGTTCCGCAGTTGATGTAAAAGCCTATTGACGCTTTGCGTCAGCGCGGCGAACTGCTCCCTTGGCGCAGCTGGGTCTGATGGG
>DAHUXR010000251.1 GCA_027307045.1 Acidobacteriaceae bacterium | reverse complement strand
AATCATGGGGAGTAGCGGCACGCGCAGAAGAGGCATGTGGGGACGGCCGCCATCAGCCGTCCAGCGATCCCGAAAGGAGAGCGCTCCCGAAGCCAACCCTCGTAACAGCCCTCACCTGCCGGAATTGTTCGGCACACCTGTCGACATTCCGTCACACCCCACCCCACCTCGCCCGTCCCACTGTGGGAAGCTTGACAAGATATTCCGCTGCCCGGTGTCCAAAACCACTGCACACCAGCCGTGTCCAACTGATAACGTACCCCCGAAGTGGACACCGCCGACCCCACCAAACCCGCTACAATAGAGGCCCAAGCCCTCACTGATCGAAAGACAGGCGAGAGCACCCAACGGGCCCATAGCTCAACGGTTAGAGCAGCAGACTCATAATCTGTTGGTTCCAGGTTCAAATCCTGGTGGGCCCACCAACAAGTGCGTCCTCCAGATTATGTTGCGAACGGCATTGTTCTCTGTATCTGCAGGTTCCTGTTCCCATCGCTTAATCGGCGGCGGCTGACTTGGGGGCCCAGCTTTCTATAAATTCTCCCAGGCGTTCGAGCCCTCCAGGAAAATCTTCGGCGGCTGCGGCGAAGCCCACGCGGACGTGCTCTGGGGCGTCAAAACAATCTCCCGGTGCGAACAACAGGCCGCGCTCGGTGGCGGCTTGGCAGAACGGCCGGGCG
>DAHUXR010000250.1 GCA_027307045.1 Acidobacteriaceae bacterium | reverse complement strand
CCTTGCTGCAAAAACTGCACATTGGTCACGAACAGGTCGTCACCCACCAACTGAATCTTTCCGCCCAACTCTTTGGTCAGGTTCTGCCAGCCCTCCCAGTCGTTCTCAGCCAATCCATCTTCCAGCGAAACGATGGGATAATCGTTCACCCACTTGGCCCAGTATTTCACCATCTCGTCGGAACCCTTGGCCGACTTGTCGGATTTTTTGAATACGTACTTTCCGTCTTGATAGAACTCGCTGGCCGCCGGATCGAGCGCAATCGCGATCTCTTCCCCGGGCTTGTATCCATCTTTCGAAATCGCCTCGAGCACAACTTCGATCGCCTCGACGTTGGATTTCACCGAGGGCGCAAACCCGCCTTCATCGCCGACGGCGGTGTTGTAGCCGCGCTTTTTCAGCACGCCTTTCAGGGTATGGAAAACCTCGACGCCCCAGCGCAGCGCTTCGGAAAACGAGGGCGCGCCCACCGGCATCACCATGAACTCCTGGAAGTCGACGTTGTGATCCGCGTGCGCTCCGCCATTGAGAATGTTCATCATCGGAGTCGGCAAGGTGTTCGCGCCCGCCCCGCCAAGATAGCGATAGAGCGGAATGTCGATGCTGAATGCCGAAGCGCGCGCCGCCGCCATCGAGACGGCCAGGATCGCGTTCGCACCCAGACGGCCTTTGTTTTCGGTGC
>DAHUXR010000024.1 GCA_027307045.1 Acidobacteriaceae bacterium | reverse complement strand
GTCGGCAGTTCAAATCTGCCCGTCCCGACCATTCTTTATCCTACGCAAACACAATGGATGCAGACTTCAAATGTCACCGAAGCGCAACATGGCCCATGACAGGTAAGGCAAGAAGTCTTCTCAGATTTGCCTCTTTTTTAGTCGGTTCTACCAGCGTTCAAAAATCTTAGGCGTAGTCTTCGAGTCTGATGTTTCCTCGCTTTCACACAATTCGTCGTGATGCTGGCGAAATCCTCGGTTCGGTCACATCCACCACTTTCGGCGCTGAAACGTGGGTCGGAGACGAATGCCTCGGTTGCCTGATGACCGAAGGGAGGTTTATTTTTGGTCGCTGGCATAAGAGAGGGTACGTGCGCAGGGATTTCTGGGCCTTCGTGCCTGACGATCCTGCCGTTATTGAAAGGCTATTGCCTAGTACGGAGTGGACTATCCTGGATGGCTATTGGGGTGAGCGCGCTGAACTGGTACTCGATACAACGCGGAAGTGGCAAAAATCGCTTCATGACGATTCCGACCACGACCACTGCGCCATCTGCTGCGAGATGGTAGGACAAGGCGGTCAACCCGATGGCTATGTCAGCGAAGACGCAAGCTGGATTTGCTGCCGCTGTTACGAGTCATTTGTCCAGCCACGGTCATTGGATTTTATTCCGCGGCCGAAGCCGCAGTAGAACCAGCACGCCGGAAGATATCTAAAAGACAATTTCACCATGCCGGAGCTGAGTCGCCATTGTGCTATCGTAGCCAACTGCATAAAGTGCGCGGGAGAATCAGATGCATAGGCTTCGACTCATATCGGTCGTAATTCTGGCTGTTGTTTGCGTTGCCGGCTGTCAGCAGGCTACCTCTGACACGCATGCGGCGGATGAGGCTGCTATTCGCGCCGCCGACGCGGCGACTCTGAAAGCGGCACAGGTAAAGAATGTTGACCGTGTGATTTCCAACTATGCCGAAGACGCGGTCTGGCTTCCACCCAATGCGCCGACTGTCCAGGGCAAGGCGTCCATACGCGCGGGCTGGTCACAGTTTCTTGCCACTCCAGGCCTCAATATTGACTGGCACATTGAAAAACTCGACATTGCCCATTCAGGAGACCTTGCCTACACGTTTTACAAATACCAGATGACGATGCAAGGCCCAGGCGGCAAGGCGATTGCCGACCACGGCAAAGATCTGGCGGTCTGGAAGAAGCAGAGCGATGGCAGTTGGAAGATGATAGTCGACACATTCAATTCGGATTTGCCTGCTGCGCCGAGTCAAAAATAGTCAGTGGCGTGCAACTATGCCGAACCGGCTGGAACGTCCACTCTCGCAGCGGTCAGCGCCGCCGTTCAGGGAATTGAGCAACACCTGAAGAAGACTTACGACAAGGCAACACTGCGAGGTTCAGGAGAATATGAGCAGGTGTTATGGGCCGTCGCAGATCACGGCGATCTAAACCGAAATATAGACAGCATGCTTCAGTCATATTTGCGAGTAGCCGCGAGTATGGGAAATGAACCGATTGACAGAGAGGCATTTGTGGCTCGATTGAGCACGTTAAAGAGCGACTCATGCGGACAGATTTTAGAAAGCGAGAGGCGCGGCTTCTATCGATACAGAGAAGGAATGATGCGCGGGTATGTCCGGCTAAGGGCAGAGGAGCGAGGCATTGAACTGAATACGGACTACGAGGTCGGCCCAACTAGCACGACAATGTGGCGACAACCTTCTGCACGTCGCGTGTTCAGATACAAAGAGCCAGATAAAATTTACGAAGAATGACCCGGGGCATAAATGCGGGATGCACTTTTTCGTAAAGTTCTTTAATGTGACGCAGTTTCCCTGATATTTCGCTGCCATTTACCTGATTTCTAAATTCCCCCAATTCTGACCAGCAGTCACGGCTGTAAATATTGAGACAGTTAACACTGACATTACCGAGTTATAGGTAGGCGAATGCTTCGGCATCCCTCTGGCTTGTCGATAAGGCGAATAAATGGTAAAGTCAATTGTTCTGACCTGATCACGGAAGCTCCTGTGCAAGCTAGGCCAGCGTTGGCCAACGACCCTCTGCCGGTTCCTTCAGCCTTGGGTGACCTTGGGTCGTCTTGGGTGAAATTGGGTCGACATAGGGGGAGGGGGCAGGGTAGTCGGCTGAAGGATCATGCAGAAGGCTGCAAAAATCGCCGTGATCGCGCGTAATCGCCGACATCGTGCGTGATCGGGAAACCAAAGACCCACCACGGAGACAGAGAACCAAGCGGTGCTTCCACGACATTACCAGTGGTCGTCCGTCTAAATTGAATCGGCAATGGCTCGGCTTTAATCCAAGTATTGGGTGCTCAGGAGTCAGGTAACATTAAAAAATTGATGATGACAAAGAAGTTAACTATACAAACGACCGCTTTACTCGCATTGGCATTGCTGGTTGCGGGCTGCGGCAGCGGCGCTAAGGCCGGAACTCCGTCCGGACCACAGGCTTTTCCGGTTAAAACAATGACGGCGCAGGCTGAAACGGTGCCGATCTCAACCGACTACCTGGCCACGCTGCGTTCGCGCAATGCCTCCACGCTCCAGCCGCTGGTGGAAGGCGATATCACCAAGATCTTTGTCAATTCCGGCGACCGGGTTGCCGCAGGCGCGCCCATTCTGGAAATCGACCCGCGCAAGCAGCAGGCGACGGTCAATAACCAGGAAGCGGGGCTGAAATCCAAGCAGGCGGTAATGCAGCAGGCGGCGATTGATCTTGACCGCAAGAAAAAGCTTTACGCCGCCGGAGTGCTGGCCAAAGCCGATCTGGATGCGGCGCAGAACACCTATGACGCCGCCAAAGCCGATGCGGAAGCCTTGTCGGCGGGAATCCGCGAGCAGCAGGTGCAGTTGCATTACTACACGGTGCGCGCCCCGGCCGCAGGCGTAATCGGCGATATCCCTGTCCATGTGGGCGACCACGTGACCAACCAGACCATGCTTACCACCGTGGACAAGGGTGGCGCGCTGGAAGCTTACCTGAACGTTCCGGCGGAAAAATCCGCGGCGCTAAAAATGGGAATGCCGGTGGACCTGGTTGACGATCAGGGCAAACCGCTTACGCGCACCAAGATTACCTTTATCTCACCGCACGTGGATACCGACTCACAAACGCTGCTGGTGAAAACCCAGGTGCCCAATGCGGACATGAAGTTCCGCAACGCGCAGCAGGTGCACGCGCGCGTGGTGTGGTCTGAACGCAAAGCCACTGTCATCCCCATTACGGCCGTGACGCGCCTGAGCGGAAAGCTCTTTGCCTTTGTGGCAGAGGGCAACGGGCAACAAGCCGTGGCGCGGCAGCGCGTAATTCAGGTGGGCGATCTGGTCGGGAACGATTACGTGGTGCTCGACGGCATCAACGCCGGCGACAAAATCATTATCACCAGCGTGCAAATGCTGGCAGACGGCATGCCGGTGGTGCCCCAGTCGTAAAAGCCCTTCGCCGCAGATGGGCGCAGATCAACGCTGATCAGGAATTATTTTCGTGTTGAACTAAAGCGGCGAGGCCCGTACATGCCGGGCCGCCTGCATCAGGCGCAGGACAAATTCTTTTGCTGAAGATGCTCCGGCGGTTTTGGAGCAAAGCGACAGGACTTAATGGTCAACTTTTTCATTCGAAGGCCGGTATTCGCCACGGTATGCTCGCTGCTGATTGTGCTGGGCGGGGCCGTATGCATTCCCACGCTGCCGATCGCGCAATATCCCAACCTGACGCCGCCGGCCGTGAGCGTGAGCGCTTTCTATACCGGCGCGAACTCGCAGGCCGTGGAAACCAGCGTGACCACGCTGCTGGAGCAGGCCATCAACGGCGCGGAAGGCATGCGCTATATGAGCTCCACCAGCGGCAATGACGGCTCAGCTTCCATCAGCGCAACTTTTGACCTTGACCGCAACCTTGACGTGGCGGCAGTCGACGTACAGAACCGCGCCTCAAGCGCGCTGGGCCGCCTGCCGATTGAAGTGCAGACCACCGGCGTCAGCATCACAAAAAATACCGGCTCATTTGTGGTGGCTTACGGCTTCTACGCCGACAACAAGGAATACGACAACCTTTTTATCAGCAATTACCTTGACCTTTACGTGCGCGACGCCATCAAGCGCGTAAAAGGCGTGGGCAACGTAATTATCTTTGGCGAGCGCAAATATTCCATGCGCTTGTGGCTTGATCCGGTGCGGCTGGCCGCGCGCGGACTGACTGCCGCAGACGTGACGGCGGCATTGCGTGAGCAAAACGTCCAGGTGGCGGCGGGACAAGTGGGACAGCCGCCTGCGCCGGCAAACCAGGACTACCAGATCAGCGTGCGCGCCGTTGGACGGTTGAGCGATCCTAAAGAGTTTGAGCACATTGTGATCAAGCGCACCACCAATGGCTCACTGATTGAACTGCGCGACGTGGGCCGCGCCGAACTCGGCGCGGAAAGTTATGGCGGGCAGCTGCGTTACAACGGGCAGGACGCGATGGGCCTGGGCGTGATGCAGCTTTCCAACGCCAACGCGTTGCAGGTGCGCCGCGACGTGCAAACCGAGATCGAGCAACTGGCCAAGCGCTTTCCCAAGGGACTGAAATATCAGGTGGCGTTTGACACCACGCGCGCCGTGGGCGAATCCATCCGTGAAGTGCTGAAGACGCTGGCGGAAGCCATCCTGATCGTCATCATCGTCATTTTTCTTTTCCTGCAAGGCTGGCGCAGCACCGTGATTCCGGCCGTCACCATTCCCGTTTCACTGGTCGGAACGTTTATCTTCGCCAAGTTTTTTGGCTTCTCCATTAACACGCTTACGTTGTTTGGCATTACTCTGGCCACTGGATTGGTGGTGGACGATGCCATTGTTGTGATTGAAAACGTGGAGCGCCATATAGAAGAAGGAGTGCGCGATCCGCGAGAAGCCACACGGATCGGCATGCGCGAAGTTACGGGCGCCGTGGTGGCGACTTCACTGGTGTTGATCGCCGTGTTTGTGCCCGTGTCATTGTTCCCCGGCAGCACCGGCAGGCTCTACCAGCAGTTTGCGCTGACTATCGCGTTTTCCATTGCGATCTCAGCGTTCAACGCGCTTACGCTGTCACCGGCGCTGGCGGGGTTGCTGCTGCGCCCTCGCGAAGGCCGGCAAAACCGATTTTTCTCTGGCATTAACTCGGCCATCCGCAGCGGGACTTCCGGATATCAATCGATCCTGCACCGCCTCACCAACTGGCGCGCTGCCGTTGTGGTTGTTATTATTCTGGGGCTGGCGGCCACATTCTTTGTGTACCAGAAGGTCCCCACAAGTTTTGTGCCGCAGGAAGATCAGGGATACTTTTTTGTGATTGTGCAGGCGCCGCCCGGAGCGTCATTGCAGTACACCACCAAAGTCATGGACCGCGCGGCGGCCATGGTAAGCGCGAACCCTGACGTTGAAGGCGTGTTTTCCGTTCCGGGGTTCAGCTTTACCGGCAGCGCCGCCAATCAGGGAATTATTTTTGCCAGCCTGAAAGATATTAGCCAACGCGGAGGAAAAGACCACAGCGCTTTTGCCGTGTTGAATACGCTTCGCGGCCAGCTGATGAGCATTAATGACGCAATCGTGATCGCCTTTGATCCGCCGGCCATTCAGGGCCTGGGCCAATTTGGCGGCTTTGCTTATGAACTGCAGCAGACCAGCGGCGGAAGCCTGGACGATCTGGAAGACGTGGTGCACCAGATCATCGCCAAGGCGAACACGCGGCCAGAGCTGGCGCATCCTTTATTTACCACCTTCACCGCGCGCGATCCGCAGTTCGTGGTACAGATTGACCGCGAAAAAGCCAAGAGCCTGAACGTTCCGTTTTCACAGATCACATCAGCGCTGCAGATCTACATGGGATCGCAGTACGTGAACGACTTCGATTTCAATAATCGGTCTTACCGCGTGATGGTGCAGGCTGACCAGCAGTACCGCTCGCAGCCGCGCGATCTGCGGCAGTTCTATGTGCGGTCAGACGATAACCGCATGATCTCACTGGACAACCTGGTCACGGTGAAAGAAGGCACCAACGCCAGCGTGATCAACCATTACAACCTGTTCCGCAGCGTTGAAATCGATGGCAACGCCGCTCCCGGCTATAGTTCCGGCCAGGCCATTCAGGCCATGGAAGATATCTCCAAGGAAGTTTTGCATCAAGGCTATTCGTTTGAGTGGACGGGAATTTCACTGGAAGAAATCCAGTCCGGCGCGCAGACCGTAATGCTCTTCGGCCTGGGCCTGCTGGTGGTGTACCTGACGCTCTCCGCGCAGTATGAGAGCTTTGTCCTGCCGTTCATTATTCTGCTGGCCGTTCCCATGGCGGTGCTGGGCGCGCTGCTGGCGCAGTCAATGCGCGGACTGCAAAATGACGTTTACTGCCAGATCGGGCTGGTGATGCTGATCGGGCTGGCCAGCAAAAACGCCATCCTGATCGTGGAATTTGCGGAACAGTTGCAGCATCGCGGGTTGAGCCTCGTAGATTCAGCCATTGAAGCCGCGCGTTTGCGCTTGCGGCCCATCCTGATGACTTCCATCGCATTTATCCTGGGCGTGCTGCCACTGGTCTTTGCCAGCGGCGCGGGCGCAGCAGGGCGGCACTCCGTCGGAACCACGGTATTCGGAGGAATGATCATCTCAACCTTCCTGAACCTGTTTATCATTCCAGTGCTTTATATCCTGGTACGCGGATGGCTGCCCATGAAGATGAAACCTGAGCTGGTGGAAACGCCAGAACTGGTGGAGAAGAGCGCGTAATCAGGTACGCAATGGGGTGGCCATCAGGGTTTGGACCTTGCCTGCCAGGTCCTTCAGGGAATACGGCTTCTGAAGAAAAAACATGCCTTGTTTGGAAATGCCGTTTTGCAGCACAATGTCGTCGGTATAGCCGGAAACGTAAAGAAGCCGCGTGTTGGGCCTGAGTTGCAGCAACCGGTCGGCAAATTCGCGGCCGCTCATTTTTGGCATCACCACGTCTGTAATGACGAGGTCGATCTGGCCAGCAGAGGTCAAAAGATCCAGCGCTTCAGGACCGCTGCCGGCGCACGTAACGGAATAGCCCAGCGCAGTCAGGAATTCGGCGTTAACGTTGCGTAAATCCATCTCGTCTTCCACCAGCAGGATACCGCCATTGCCTCTTTTCATTTCCTGCTGAGTGGCTTCGCTGGCGCCGGGAGCCTCAGAGACTGCGACGGGCAGCAGAATATTGACCTGTGTCCCTTTTCGGGGACTGGACTCAATGGCAATCTCACCGTGGCATTGCTGGACGATGCCATACACGGTGGCAAGTCCGAGCCCGGTGCCGCGCCCGACCTCTTTCGTCGTGTAGAAAGGCTCGAAGGCATGCAGGCGCGTCTCTTCATCCATGCCAATGCCGGTATCGCGAATGCGTATGGCCACGTACTGGCTGATGGCGACATTGCCTGAGGAAGTGAGCGCCGGACGCAGCACGTCTTCCGTGGCCACAAATATCTGGCCACCGGCGGGCATTGCGTCGCGCGAATTGATGATGATGTTGAAGATGACCTGTTCGAAGTGCGTCTTGTCAATCACCACGGTCCCGGTGGCGCGCAGGTCCACGCAGAGTTCAATGTCCTCGCCAATCAGCCGGGGAAGAATGGCGGTAAGTTCCTGAAGCGCTTCTCCAGTTTGCAGCGGTACGGGCCGCACAATTTCCTTGCGGCTGAAGGTGAGCAGTTGCCGGGTAAGGCCGCTGGCGCGCTGCGTGGTATCAATAATCTTGCTGCAATAGCGGCGCAGGCCCTCCGCGCTTTCCAGCTTGGCTTCCAGCAGTTCCGCATAGCCGCCAATCACGCCCAGCAGGTTGTTGAAGTCATGCGCAACGCCTCCAGCCAACCGGCCCAGGGCTTCCATTTTTTGCGCCCGGAGAAATTTTGCTTCCAGTGCGCGCTGCTCCGTCTGGTCGAGCTGCATGCCAAAGATGCATTCCTTATCGCCGATGCGCACCAGCGTGGCGAAGTACAGGGCAATGTGCTCAACTCCGTTTGCATCCTTAAACCTGATTTCCAGGTTTTGTATCGCACCTTCTGCCCGGAGTCTCCGGTAGAACTCGTCGCGATGGCTTTGCGAGTTCCAGAGGCCCAATTCAACTCCTGATTTTCCTATGACCTTTTCCGCCGGCAGGGCCAGCATGCGCAGCAAACTTTCATTCACATTGAGGAAGACGCCGTGCAGGGTCACAATGCCGCACCCCACCGGGCTCTGGCGGAAAACGGTGGCAAACCTCTCCTCGGACTGCTTCAGCGCAATCTCGCTCTGCTTCCTTTCGGTTATATCGATGGCCGTGCCTTCAATGAAGCTGTTGCCGTCCGGGCCCCTGACGATGGTGGCGCGCTCCAGGATCCAGAACACGGTGCCATCCTGCCGTCGTTGCTTGCATTCGTAGTTCAGCACCTGCCCCTGGCGGCCCAGGTCAATCAGGAATTGCTCGCGCTCTTGTGGGTCGGAATAAAGAAACACCGCGGAACACTCAAGCGCCTGTTCCTTGGACTGGAATCCATACATCCTAAGAAAGGCGCTGTTGCAATTCATCAGCCTGCCTTCCGGACTGGAAACGTAGACCGCGGCAAGGTTGTTTTCAAAAAGGACCTGATATTGCAGCGCCACGGTAGAAGCCACGTCAGTCTGGTTCTCAAACAGCGTCAGAATCATTCCAAAAGCCACAAAGAATTTTGGCAAGTCCCAGAAAAAGCTTCCCGGACCCGGCCCTGTACCAAGCGCGGAGAGAATGGTCGACAGGGGAAAAACGCAGCCCCAGGCCATGAACGCGGCGGAGGTCAGGATCACTCCCGGCGTGAACCTGCGAAAATGGCGGAAGTAGGTCAACCCAGTCACGTAAAAGAACCCAAAGAGGTAAAAATTAAGTCCATGGCGGAATGTTGCATGCATGGCCTGTTGAGCGGCCCATCCCCCGTAAGGGACCAGAAGAAGCAATGAATACAGGTACGGGCTCCGCCAGCCGTAAAAGCGTATCGCCTGGCCCCAGCCATAACCAATGCTGATGCAGAGCATGCCAACGTAAATCCATGGAGTGCGAACATGAAGCAGCAAGATGGTGAGATAGAGCACGGCCGCCGCGCTCACGAACAAAAGAAATGCAATCCGTCTGCGCTGCCAGATGAAAACTTCGGACACGGAAAGCAGAAAGAATGTCCCGGCAACGATCAGCGTGCAAACCTTGATCCACAGCGTGAAAGGCGCGAGTCGGGGAAAGTCGGCGCTGAAAGCGGGAGCGGCAAAATGGACCAGGATCGCGATCCAACCCAGCACCCATAAGCGGGTCCTTTTTTGACGGTCCCGTAAGTAGATCCAGGCAAACAGCGATACCAGGACGCCGATAACGCCAAAAATAACGATTGCTTCAAACCGCGAAGACATAAAGCAGCCTGCAACTTCTATCCCAGGTCAGAGCAAAAAACCTGAAGATCCTTAAAAAAACGCTTAAAGATGCCAGGATGATAAGAATTATCTAATAAAGGCCGCTGCTGAAGACGCCATTGTTGAGAGACAAAATACCACCATTATGGGTTGTCCGTGGATATATATTTCTCTAAGAGGCGGCGGAAGCCCGGGAGCTAGTGAAGGCGATTTGATCTTCGCAAGCCTGCAAGAATTACCGCTTTTTGTCGGGCTTTTCCGCGGGATTCTCATGGACCCGTTCGCGAAAGCTGCCGCCCATCGTCTTGGCCAGAAAGATTGCGGAGTCGCCGTATTTATCGCGCAGCCGGTCAGAGGCGGAAAGAGCGCGCGCCCATTTTTGTTTTTTGTCGCCTTCCAGCAGGTCCATCTGCTCCGGCAGGTCTTCAAAGTTTGAGGCTTGTACGCCCAGCAGGCGCACCGCGCGTCCACGCTCCCAGTTGTCATGGAACAGTTTTGTGATGGCGGAAAAAATTTCCGTATCCATCTGCGTCGGGCTGTTGAGCGAATGCGCGCGCGTGATGGTGGTGAAATCCGAATAGCGCAGCTTGAGTTGCAGCGTGCGGGCGATGAAGTTCTGCTCACGCAACCGGCGGCCTACTTTTTCCGACAAGTGCGCCAGCGTGGGCTCAATCTTTCCGAGATCCGCAGTATCGCGGTCAAAGGTGTGTTCATGGCTGATGGATTTTGCCTGCCCCTCTTCGCCTACTTCACCTTCAAACCATGCGCCAGCATCTTCTCCCCGCGCTTTGCCGGCCAGCGTCGGGCCCCACTTGCCGAAGTTTTCTTCCAGCACCCGCTCTTCCACCTTGAGCAGATCGCCAATGTAAACAATGCCTATATCGTTCAGCCGCGCCTTCGTAACCTTGCCCACGCCGGGAATTTTGCCAACGTCCAGCGGCGCCAGGAAACTCCGCTCCTGCCCGGCCAGTACGTACAGGACGCCATTGGGCTTGGCTTTATCTGAACTGATCTTGGCCATCAGCCTTGAACTGCCGATGCCGATGGAGCAGTTCAGTCCAGTACGCTCTTTCATCTGCCGATGCAGTTTGTGCGCAGAGAGCAACGGCGGCCCATGCAGGCGCTCCGTGCCCGTCATGTCCAGATAGGCCTCATCAATGGATGCCATTTCTATCGCGGGAGAAAAGTCATGCAGAACCTCGCGGGCCTTTTGTGAATATTCCTGATAAAGCTCCATGTGGCCATCAACAAAGATCGCATGCGGACATTGCTTGGCCGCCGTCCGCAATGGCATGGCCGAATGCACGCCAAACTTGCGAGCTTCATACGACGCAGCCGACACCACGCCCCGCTCGTCGCGCTGCCCGCCAACCACCACGGCCTTGCCTTTCAGCGCGGGATTGAACAGCTCTTCCACGGAGACAAAGAATGCGTCCATATCCACGTGAAAGATAATTCGGCCGCTTGGTGTCACATTCTGAAGATACACCAGACTGCCGTGAGTTTCGTTAAATTTTCACTCACCGGGCGGAATGGGCGAATTTCGGCCACTCGGTGCGCCTGGCCATTAACTTCAGGTCAATCACCGCGACAAAATCGAAACTTCGAGTCAGTCACGCGCATCATATGTTGACGGCCTTTTGCTGTACGGAAGGGTGCATTTCGTGGGCCAAAGATTTACTATGTCTGCCCTGCTGGTTTGAGTGACAGGATTCCCCCTATGGCTCACCTGAAATCGGTTTTGACATTTCCGCCCGCGTCGGCGGAAGAGCGAGCGCTGGCCTCACTCGCCAGCCAGTATGTTTCCGTACGCCAGCAGACTGACGCGCTCACCGCTCCACTGACTCCGGAAGATTTAATGGTGCAATCCTGTCCGGAGGCAAGCCCGGGCAAGTGGCACATGGCGCATACCAGTTGGTTTTTTGAGACGTTTATTCTCTCCAGTCATCTGCCGGGATATCGGCCTTTCCATCCTCAGTTTCGCGATCTCTTTAATTCCTATTACAACGCGGTTGGCCAGCAGCCGGAAAAAGCGCTCCGCAATACATTCTCGCGTCCGCCGCTGGAAGACATCCGCAAGTATCGCGCGCATGTGGATGAACACATGCTCAAGCTGCTGCAATCAGGATCAGTCGCGACGGAAGCGCAGAAACTGGTAACGCTGGGACTCAACCATGAGCAACAGCACCAGGAACTGATCGTTACGGATATCAAGCATGGCTTCTGGAGTAACCCTCTGCATCCGGCTTATCAGGCGGCAGTCGCAACGCCGGCCACTGATGGCGCGCCGCAACAGAAGCCGCAGCTTTATCCTGAAGGGCTGTATGAGATCGGCGCGGAAGGCGAGCAATTCTACTTTGACAATGAAGGCTCGCGGCACAAAGTTTTTCTGCGTCCGTTCCGCTTTGCCATGCGACTGGCAACGTGCGGCGAATATCTATCATTCATGGAAGACGCCGGCTATTCGCGTCCCGAACTCTGGCTCTCTGACGGCTGGAAGGCCGTGCAGACATACCGCTGGAAAGCGCCGCTCTACTGGGAAAAAACTGGTGGCCAATGGATCCAGTTCACCTGTTCCGGCATGCGCAACGTAGAAGAAGCCGAGCCAGTCTGCCATGTGAGTTATTACGAAGCGGACGCATTTGCCCGCTGGGCTGGAGCCCGCCTGCCAACCGAATTTGAGTGGGAGGTGGCCGCAAGCCGCGTTCCCGCGATTGAGGGCAATCTTTTGGAGAACGGCAGATTCCATCCCGCGGCCGCTCCGGCTGCGCTGGAAAGCGGTTTGCAAAGTGGCGTTCCGTTGCAGCTTTTCGGCGACGTATGGGAGTGGACGGCAAGCGCCTACCTCGCATATCCCGGCTACAAGCCCGCTGCCGGCGCGCTGGGTGAATACAACGGCAAATTCATGAGCGGACAGATGGTCCTGCGTGGCGGATCGTGCGCCACGCCGCGCTCGCACATTCGCGCCAGCTACCGCAATTTTTTTCCTCCGGAAACGCGCTGGCAATTTTCCGGGATAAGGCTGGCTGACGATGGCGGTTAAAAGCCCTGCGCTCCTGGTAAGTCCAATTGAGGAAGAGGTGTTGCGCGGGCTGAGCGCGCGCCCTCGTACGCTGCCACCCAAGCTGTTTTATGACGCTGCCGGGTCGCACCTGTTCGATCAAATCACTGAGACGCCGGAGTACTACCCCACGCGCACGGAGCGCGCCATCCTGAAGAAATATGCGGGCGAGATCGTTCGCCAGGCTGGGCCCAATATCACTTTGGTGGAACTGGGAGCAGGCAGCGCCAGCAAAACTCAAGTCCTGATTGAAGCCTTGCTGCGGCGGCAACTGCGGGCAGATTTTTATCCCGTGGATGTTTCCTCTTCGGCCCTGCAAGGTGCTCTAAAGACCTTGAATGGACATTTCCCACGACTGCGCGTGAGCCCCATTGTCGCCGACTACACGCATCGCATCCCTGATCTTAATTCCCTGCCCGGACGCAAGCTGGTGCTCTTCATTGGTTCGACCATCGGCAACTTTGAGCCCGAGGAAGCCATGGCGTTCTTGAAGAGCGTGCATCGCTCGCTGCAATCGGGCGACGCGCTGCTGATTGGCTTTGATCTGATCAAAGACGCCGGCGTTCTCCACGCTGCTTATAACGATGCACAGGGAGTCACAGCCGCCTTTAACAAGAACATGCTGGTGCGGATTAATCGCGAACTGGGCGGCAGCTTTGACGTTGACTCTTTCGAACATGTGGCCCTGTGGAACCGGCGCAAGTCGCGCATTGAGATGCATCTGGAAAGCCTTTATCAACAAACCGTCTGGGTGCAGGACCTGGGCCGCGGCTTCCACTTTGAAAAAGGAGAGCGCATCCATACGGAAAACAGCTACAAGTTCAACACAGTCTCTATCGCGCGCCTGCTGCGGCGCAGCGGATTCAAACTGGAAACCCGCTGGATTGACGCGCAAGGCTGGTTCTGCGAGGCGTTGGCGAGGGTTTAGCACGATCTCCAATAGTTCGTTTTTGGTACACACTAATGGCAGACACGACGCTGAATCTGGATCCGCTGCTTTCCTTGGAAGGGCTCCGGCAAGCATGTCGGGGCCGGTGAGCATGCATATGAGTACGTTAGTCGCCTTCGCGATGAACCGGCAGAAGTCGCCTTAACACTTCTTTACCGCCCTGCACTCAGACCATCTTGAGCGCTGCTCGTCTAACTGATAAAGTAAGTGTTCACTTACTTTATAACTCTCCCTCATGCCTGTACGTCTTTCATCTATCGACCGCCGGCGCCAAATCCTGCGCACTGCCTCCGGCATTTTTGCGCGCAGGGGTTATCGCGGTACCACGACGCGGGAGATTGCCGAGCGCGCCGGCATTAATGAAGCGCTGCTGTTTCGCCACTTCCCCAGCAAGGCAAAACTTTACTGGACGCTGATTGAAGAGCTGTGCAGCGCCCGCGGACGCCGCCAGAACATCACAAAGATTATTGAAGCCGGCGGCACCGACCTGGAGATTTTTACCGCCATCGCGCGCGAAATGCTGGTGCGCAATGCCCGCGACACGGAATTGACCCGCTTGCTCTGGTTCACCGCCCTGGAAAGCCATACGCTTTCGCAACGGTTCTTCCGCACCTTTATCGCTGTGTATTACGAAGAGCTGGCGGCTTATATCCGGCGGCGCGTGCGCGACGGCGCGTTTCGCAACGTCGATCCCTTGCTCTCCGCCCGCGGGTTCCTGGGCATGGTGGTCTATCACTTTCTGGTGCAGGAACTTTTTGGGGCCAGAAAGTTCCAGAAGTTCGATCCGGAGAGGGTGGCGGCCACTCTGGCGGGAATCTGGCTGAACGGAATGCGAAGCGGGGTTCCTCAGGTGGCCGCAAATGGCGCGGGGCATGCGAACTCAAACGGACGCAACGGCCACAATGGAAATCATGCCCGTGCAGGAAAAAAGATCCAACAATGAAAATTAGAACCTACGTTTTTCACGCATCACTGGCCGCGCTTCTGCTCTTGACCGCAGGGTGCGCCAACAAAGAAGCCGTTCAGGCAGCCAAGCCGATTGCCGCTGCGCCCGTGCGTATTGCCACCGTTGCATCGCGCACCATGCCGGTTGAGTTGCAGGCCATCGGCAACGTTGAAGCCATTTCCACTGTCTCCATCAAGGCGCAGATTTCCGGGCAGCTGATGCGTGTGCACTTCAAGGAAGGCGACTTCGTAAAAAAGGGGCAGCTGCTTTTCACCATTGATCGCGCGCCGTTTGAAGCGGCGTTGCGGCAGGCTGAAGGAACGCTGGCCAAGGACGAAGCGCAATCGCTCAACTCCAAGCTTGATGCGGAACGCTACCAGGGGCTGGGCAAACAAGGGGTTGTTTCCAGGCAACAAGTGGATGCCGCCGGCGCCGCCGCAAACGCCATGGCCGCCACGGTCGCCGCCGATAAAGCCGCAGTGGAAACAGCAAAGATCAATCTGGAATACACGTCGATCTATTCGCCCATCAACGGACGCACGGGAAGCGTTGGCGTGAAGGAAGGCAATCTGGTGAAGGCCAATGATGTGCCGATCCTGGTAACGATCAACCAGATTGAGCCGATTTACGTGAGCTTCTCCATTCCGGAACAGCAGCTGGCCGAGCTGAAACAGTATTCCAACGCCAAGAGCCTGAAAGTGGACGCGGCACCGCAAGGCAGCACGCAGCACTTCCAGGGCAAGCTTACGTTTATCGACAACTCAGTGGACCTCACCACCGGCACCATCAAACTGAAAGCAACGTTTGATAACGCAGCACATGCGCTCTGGCCGGGGCAATTCGCCGACGTAACCCTTATGCTGAAGTCGCAACCGAATGCCATTGTGGTCCCGACGGCAGCGCTGCAAACCAGCCAGAACGGCACGTTTGTTTACGTGATCAACCAGGATCTGACCGCGCAACCGCAGCCGGTGAAAGTTGGCTGGAACGTAGGCGAGGAGACGGTGATTGCTTCAGGCCTGCAGCCGGGACAGCGCGTTGTTACAGACGGCCAGTTGCGCCTGACGCCGGGCGCCAAAGTCGAGATCAAGAGCGGGTCATAATGAGCAGGTCATAAATAATGAATACACAGCTATTTATCCGGCGGCCCATTACCACCACTCTGATCATGGCGGCGATCCTGATCTTTGGCGTTTTCGCGTATCGCTTGTTGCCGGTCAGCGATCTGCCCAACGTTGACTTTCCCACCATCCAGGTAAGCGCGACTCTGCCCGGAGCGAGCCCGGACACCATGGCTTCCGCCGTGGCCCTGCCGCTGGAAAAACAGTTCTCCACGATTGCCGGCGTGGATTCCATGACGTCATCGAGCGCGCTGGGCTCTACCAGCATCACGCTGCAGTTCACGCTGGAGCGCAACATTGACGCAGCGGCGCAGGACGTGCAGTCAATGATCGCAAAAACGCTTTCACAGCTGCCGCCGGAGCTGCCGTCTCCACCTTCATACCAGAAAGTAAATCCCGCGGACCAGCCAGTGCTCTACCTGGCGCTCAGCTCGGCCACCATGCGCCTTTCCGACGTGGATGAAGCCGCGCAGACCACCGTGGCGCAGCGCCTCTCAATGATCAGCGGCGTGGCGCAGGTGCAGGTGTTCGGCACGCAAAAGTATTCGGTCCGCGCGCAGCTTGATCCGCGAAAGCTGGCGGTCCACCAGATCGGCATCGACGACGTTTACAATGCAATCAATAACGCTAACGTAAACCTTCCCACAGGCACGCTCTTTGGCCATTCCACCGCTTACACCGTGCAGGCCACCGGACAACTGCTGGAAGCCAATGCTTACAAACCCCTGATCGTCGCGTATCGGAACGGATCGCCGGTGCGGCTGGACGAAGTGGGCCATGTATTTGACAGCGTGGAAAACGACAAGACGGCGAGCTGGTTCAACGGTGATCGGGCCATTGTGCTGGCCATCCAACGCCAGCCAGGCACCAACACCGTGGAAGTGGTGGACGCCATCAAGAAGCTTCTGCCGCAGATGCAGCAACAGATGCCCGCCGGGATTAAGCTGGGCACGCTGTATGACAGATCTATCTCCATCCGCGATTCCGTGAACGACGTAAAGTTCACGCTGCTGCTGACCATCGCGCTGGTGGTGATGGTAATTTTCCTTTTCCTGCGCAATATTTCCGCCACCATCATTCCCAGCCTCGCTCTGCCCATGTCGATTGTGGGCACGTTCTCCGTGATGTACCTGCTGGGCTATAGCCTGGACAATCTCTCATTGATGGCGCTCACGCTGACCGTTGGCTTTGTCGTGGATGACGCGATCGTGATGCTGGAAAACATCGTCCGCCACATGGAAATGGGCAAGCCACCGTATCAGGCCGCGGTGGAAGGCGCGAAGGAAATCGGCTTCACCATTATTTCCATGACGATCTCCCTCGCCGCCGTGTTCATTCCTGTGCTGTTCATGGGCGGAATCGTAGGACGGCTGCTGCATGAATTTGCCGTCACCATCGGCGTTTCGATTCTTGTTTCCGGCTTTGTCTCGCTTACGCTCACTCCCATGTTGTGCAGCCGTTTCCTCAAAGTAAGCTCGCACTCACAGCACGGCTATTTCTACAAAAAGAGTGAAGCGGTTTTTGACGGCATGCTGCGCGGCTATCAATGGAGCCTGAAAAAAGTAATGGCGCATCCATTTGCCGTGCTGATGCTCTCGTTCGTGGTGGTTGGGCTCACGGCATGGCTCTTTATGGCGATTCCCAAAGGCTTCCTGCCCAGCGAAGACCAGGGCAATCTGTTTGCGTTTACTGAAGGCATCCAGGGAATTTCGTTTGAAGACATGGTGCGGCACCAGAAAGAAGCGGCCGCGGTGATCGGCGCGAGCCCTTATGTCGCAAATTACATGTCGACCGTCGGCGGCGGCGGCGTAAATGCCGCGCTGAACTCCGGCAGAATCTTCGCCCGCCTTACCGACCGCAAGGGCCGTCCGCACGTGGACCAGATTATCCAGGAGCTGCGGCCCAAGCTGGCGCAGATTCCCGGCATCAATGTCTTTCTGCAAAACCTGCCGCCCATACGCATTGGCGGACAGCTCACCAAGAGCCAATATCAGTTCACGCTGCAAAGCCCCAATACCAATGAGCTGTATCAATACGCGCCGCAGCTGGAGCAGCACCTGCGCGGTCTGCCGCAACTGCAGGACGTAACCAGCGACTTGCAGATCAAAAATCCTGAAGTAACCGTGAACATTGATCGCGATAAAGCGGCCGCGCTCAACGTTGATCCACGCACTCTGGAAGATGCGCTGTACAGCGCTTACGGATCGCGCCAGATCTCCACCATCTACGCGCCAAACAACCAATACAAAGTGATCATGGAGCTGGAGCCGCAGTACCAGCTCGATCCTTCCGCGCTTGGCATGCTGTACATCCATTCCAAGAGCGGGCAGCTTGTGCCCATGAGCGCGCTGGCCAGCTTCAAGAAAGAAGTTGGGCCGCTCACGGTGAACCATCTGGGCCAGTCGCCAGCGGTCACCATCAGCTTCAACCTTAAGCCGGGCGTGTCCCTGGGCGACGCCATCTCCGCGGTCGATCGCGAAGCCAGGCAGATTCTGCCGGCCACAATTACGCCCACGCTGCAGGGAACGGCGCAGGCATTTCAATCGTCCTTTGCCGGGCTGGGCCTGCTGCTGTTGATGGCCATTCTGGTCATCTATATCGTGCTGGGAATTTTGTACGAAAGCTTTATTCATCCCATCACCATTCTTTCCGGCTTGCCTTCCGCCGGCGTCGGAGCACTGGCAACGCTATTGTTCTTCCGGGCTGACCTGAGCCTATACGCGTTTGTCGGCGTCATCATGCTGGTGGGCCTGGTAAAGAAAAACGCCATCATGATGATCGACTTCGCGCTCGACGCGCAGCGTGAAGAAGGCAAGAGCGCATCTGAAGCGATCTACCAGGGCGCGATCGTACGTTTCCGCCCCATTATGATGACCACCATGGCGGCGCTGATGGGCACTTTGCCAATCGCAATGGGCATTGGCGCCGGCGCCGAATCTCGCCAACCGCTCGGCCTGGCCGTTGTCGGCGGACTGATCTTCTCGCAGACTCTTACGCTCTACATCACGCCCATCTACTACGTCTATCTCGACAAGCTGGGCCCGGGCCTGAAAAAACTCTTTGGCGGCAAGAAGAAAGCCGAGCGCGTACAAGAGCGAGAACTGGAAGCCGTAGGAGGATAAACTTCCTACCGCAGATGAACGCGGATTAACGCGGATCAAAAGCCGCTTCTTCTGCTGAATCTCGAGCTGCAATTTTCGCAATGCTCGCGATTTTGGCAATCTCCCAATCCGTGTTGTTCCGTGGTAAGTTGTTGCTCTTCCCAATCTCCCGATCAGCCACTCACCATATCCGCACGCGATCCTGCGGCGTCAGATAAAGTTTCTCTCCGGGCTTTACCTTGAAAGCGTCATACCATGCGTCAATGTTGCGCACCGTGGCGGCGCGATATTGGCCAGGAGAATGGCTGTCGCCCATCACTTGCGCGCGCAGCGCGGCATCGCGCACCTTGGAGCCGTAATCCTGCGCAAAGGCGATAAAGAATTGCTGGTCGCCGGTGAACCCCTGCTGCTCTGGTCCTTGCTTGCCGCCGTTCGCTGCGCGATAGCCGTCATAAGAAGCCGCAATGCCGGCAACGTCGGCAATATTTTCCGCCAGCGTCTGCTTGCCGTTGATGGAAAGGTCGGGAAACGGCTTGTACGTGTCGTACTGCGCGGCCAATTTCGCCGTAGCCGCGTTGAAATGTTCGAGATCGGCATCGGTCCACCAGTTGCGCACGCGGCCTTTTGAATCAAACGCGGAGCCTTCACTATCAAACGTATGGCTGATTTCGTGCCCAATTACCGTGCCAATGGCGCCATAGTTCACCGCGGCGGGGGCCTTGGGATCAAAGAATGGCGGCTGCAGAATGGCCGCCGGAAAGTTCAGCGCATTTTGCAGCGGCAGATTCACGGCATTCACCGTCTGCGGTGACATGCACCACTCTTTGCGGTCCACTTCCTTCCCCAGCCGCCCAACTTCACGGTGATATTCAAACAAGCCGCCGCGCCAGAGATTGCCAAACATGTCATCGGACTTTACTTCATAGCCGGAGTACTCATGCCAGTGTTCCGGATATCCAATGCCCACATACAGCGCGTTGAGCTTTTCCAGGGCTTCGGCTTTGGTGGCCGCGGCCATCCACGGCAGCGCTTCAACCCGCTTGCGGAAAGCCGCCGTAATATTGGCGACCATCTCTTGCGCCTTGGCTTTGGCTTCCGGCGGGAAGTAGCGCTCCGCATAAATTTTTCCCACGGCATCGCCCAGCCAGCGGTCCACCATGAACACGCCGCGTTGCCAGCGCGGCCTCTGCTGCGGCGTCCCGAACAGGGTCTTGCCAAAAAACGCGAAGTCTTCCTCGGCCAGCGCTTTGGGCAACACGCCCGCATAATCTTCTATCAGGTGATAGGCCAGCCAGTCCTTCCATGTTTCCAGCGGGATGGAAGCCACCAGCGCCGCTTCTCCCGTAAACGCCGTGGGCTGCCACACCGTGAATTCGGCTTGCTTGCTCAGCCCTGCTCCGCGGAAATACTCTTCCCACTCCAGTCCCGGCGCTTTGGCGGCAAAGTCCGCCTGCTTCCATGTGTTGTTCGCTTTGTGGATGTCATCGTTTTCCGCCAGCGTGATGTGCTTTTCCGCAATCGCATGTTCCAGGTCCAAGATGCGCTTGGCGCGCGCGCCCGTGTCGGTAAAGCCAGTGAGCTTCAGCATGGCCGCGACGTGGGCCATATATTTTGTGCGGGCATCGCGCATGCTCGCCGCGTCAGAAAGATAATATTCGCGGTCCGGCAGTTCGATGCCGCCCTGCAGCAGATAAGCGGCATAGTGCTCTGAGTCATTGAATCCCGGCGCAACCCACAACCCGAACAGGTTTTGCGTATGAAAATTGGTGTTGTTCAGCGCGTCCACATCGGCGCGCAGGGTTTCTCCCAGCGCGTGCGCCAGTTCGTGCTTGTCTTTAATGGCCGCAATCGCGTCCAGGTGCGGCTTCAGCGGCGTCAGCCCTTTGGCTTCAATGCCCGCTTCATCCATGTAGGCGTTGTAGAGGTCGGCAATCTGCCGCGCGCCCGAGCCTGCCGGCGCTTTTTGCTTGGCGGCCTCTTCAATGATCGCGGCCGTGCGCTTGTTCGTCAGGTCAGAGAGTGCGGAAAACACGCCCACGCCGGCCCGGTCCGGTGGTATTACCGTCTTCTTGATCCATGCGCCATTGGCGTAATCGTAAAAATCATCGCCCGGCTGGACTGAACGGTCGATATTCGCGACGGCGATGCCGTGGACTGGCTTTGCCGGAACATCGGCGCTTGCAGGAGCATAAGCCCGCGCAAAGAGAACGCTGAGTGAGAGAACGATAACGGCGCATAGTGTGGCGCGTGCAACGGAAAAGCTTTTATTTGTTGATCTCATGGGATAAGTAAAACTCCGAAGTATCTCTTAATAGTATGACGGATGGCGAAAAAAGAAGGTAGCACAAGGGCCTTCGTACATCCGCGCTGGACTTGGTTCCGATCCTGGGCTGTTCTCCGTGTCTCCGTGGTAGGTTTGTTTTTCCTCGCTCGGCGTAAGACGCACGGCAATAAAGAGGGCAGCACGCGAAACCCGCCACAAGTTCTCCCTCATCTCCCAACTCCCCGCAACACCGCCGACGCCCTTTCCAACCGCGCCAGCAGCTCCACTGCATAGTCCTCGTCAATCCGGTCTTCAATAATTGCCTTCGTCACCTCGCCCAGCTGCGACTGTATCGTCTTCATGTCCCTGAGCGGCGGCAGCACAAAACTCTGCCGCATGGTTTGCCGTCTCAACTCCATCTCCGCCTCTTGCGCGTGCTGGTGGCACAGCGGCTCTCCCTTCATCGCCGGCGCCTTGCACTGCTCGCCGTTCTTGCGGAAGCGCTGGCAGCGCCGGTAGTACCCGTACCGCTCTTCCAGCTTTAATCTTGACATCCCACACCTCCCCACAATCGTCGACTAGGATTCCAAAGGACTTACCGTAGCCATCCCAGACCCTCCCATACCCCACCCCCCGGGGGTGGCATCCACTAGGATTCTAAAGGTCTTACTTCATTCATCCCACACTCATCCCAGATTCATCCCACCGGGCCTCCGACGACGAATTCGCGGCAACGGAACCCTATGACCGTGCTGAAGCTAGTAAAATTGATCTATGTTACTTCACTTTATATTTGCTGTCAATAGAATTGTGGCGTGGGAGATTTGTCTTCAGTTCGAGTAGAAAGGTTTGATTGCTCTTCCGAAAAAGCGGCCACTAAGCCCAGGCTCTCAAGCCAGGGCAAGCGCAGCGAATAAGCATCGTCAGAAGCTGGAGCAGCAAAACCTGCTCGGTTTGTTAGCGTACTAGATCTCTCAATTTCGAGATTGCTTGAGGCCGGGTTCCATCCAAGGCAATAACATTCTGCGGCTCCGACGCAAACCAAGCAAATGAACCCCAGGCAAGATTGGAGATCGCCTTGCGAAACGCACTCTCGGCCCTATCAAGAAAAGCAGTCACAAAGAGAAGATATCGCTCAGCAATCTTACTTTCACGCGCAAGTTCCATGAGCGCTCGCCGACGAGAATTATTGATTGCTCCATCGGTCGCAACAACTTCCACAAAGACGAGAAGAAGCGGGTCCCCGACATCAGCCAGGATAATATCGGGCAAAGCCTTCTGCGGACGTATGTCAATTCCAATCTCTCGCGCAAGAACATCATCCCGAGCAATAACTTTGTTACCGCTTTCACTAACCCAGATCACGGCTGGGTTTACCAGAAACCTGGTTGCAAACACTTCAATAACTTGCTTAGTGATCTCAGAACTCAGTCCTGGCTGCATATTACGACTTTCCCCGCTGGGAAGCGTGACGGTCACCGCGCCCTTCGTCGCGGTCCTGCCATGCCTTACGATACTCAATCTAGCTTGCGCTTCTGCGGAGAGATGCTGTTCATGCCAGGCTGTAATTCGTTGGGTGAGGATTGCGCCTTCGATCCTGGGGCTAAAGAGTTCTGTAAAATCGGCCTTCATTGCATACCGGGGCTGACCGGAAGTAGTGGCGATCCCAGGTCTGACGACGACAGCCCCAAGAGCGACAAGCCCTTCCTTTAAAGTTTCGTCCCTGATGGACTCGCGTGAATTATCGGCATACCACCGGCCTCTCTTCGGTACGAATCCAGGTCGCATCGCGGCCTGCCCAAAGCCTCGTCGGGCATCTTCCGTCTGCATGCGGGCTTGTGTGTCGCTCAGACGGTAAACGTGCTTTGGGGCAAGCCAGCCGTTACTTCCTTCAATGGCCCCCACATAAAGCATCGCAAAGATCGTTTTTGCCGCCATCTCACGCACCACGTAAGTACGGTGCGGGGTTCCTTCCGGGAAAACCAACTTTAGCCGCCTCTGGACCTCCTTAACGTCAGGCAATGGAAGTAGCGGCATGGGCTGATCCTAAGTAGATTTTTTCTATTTCGCACTCCAAATCTGCGGCACTTAAGCCCTGTGCGATTTTCTGCTCCAGGCGCTTGGCGTCGGGAATAGATGGCAATGGAAGCGACTCTAACTCGTACGCAGAGACGGCCACACTGCCGTTTATGCATCGGAACACCGAATCCATAAGCGCACTTTTTAGCAGGGCCGTTACAACTGCTGTTGCTACAGCGGGATCTCGAACGATTGGACGGACCATGTTTAGATGGTTTTCTACAATTACACCTTTGTGGTGACGTATAAACGATGCAGGCAATTCGGCAGCAATAAGCCGCCGCACTTGCTCCTTGGCAGTTGTGCGCTGAACAAGAACGCAGGGGTGTCTTGTAATTACCCAAAAATCTTTCTCCCGCGGCTTGAACCATGGCAGATGGCCACGCTTCTCTGACCGCCATTCGAACCGCCCCGAAGAGGTTACCGCCTCGGCCCATATGACAGGGAACATCCCTTCTTTTTTCGAGCTGTAAAACTGTCCTTTGTGGCGATTCCAGACTAGCGGGCCGGTTGAAACTCCATACCCGTAATCTGCTAGCCTCGTGGGCATTTCATGCATTCTGTGGACGAGAGCTGCATGATCTGGCGTTCGCGGCATGATCCACGCGCGGCTTCTCACGTCCGGTAACCTGAATGTTCCCGCTTCCAGGGATTTCGCATTACCGCTTCCGTTCAATTTGATGAAGCGTACGTTGGCGAGCTGCCGCAGACTGCCTCTTTTGTAAACTGCCAGCATAGTTTCTTGCAAAACGTCCTCAAAAACACCCTCGCGGTCGGATATGAATTCTATAGCTCGCGGCGGAGCCTCTTCGCCGAGCAATGCACGCAATCCTTTATAGTATTGGCCCCCAAGCATGCTGGTGGGCGTGACATACCCAATCACTCCATTTTTCTTTACCCAACCCAGTGCCGCATGAGTAAAAACTCCATAAAGATTGGCGTGACCATAGAGACTGCGGGCAAAACGAGTTCGCTGATGTGGATCGAGTCTTACTCGACCATACGGAGGATTTCCAATGACGAGGTCAAACTTTTCCTCTTCATCCAAAACTCGATCAAGGCTATTACAAACTTCAACTAGGGCTGGCAGCCGGTATGAACCCGACGCGCAGTGCGGAAGAACAGCAGCCTCGACAAGCACTTGAGACATCCAAGCCGCAAATGGGTCAATCTCAAAACCTTTCAGTCGCCCTGCAACGGCCGCAACAGCCTTGGGGCCATAGGTCCCGGTTTCCTCGATCATTTTCAATGCAACCGGGGCCAAGAATGCTGCACCGCCGCAAGAAGCGTCAAGAACACGGCATTTTTTCCAATCCACTGAGGCTTCAGTTGACATTTGTATCAGCCGGCTTGATAGCGCAGGAGGGGTGTAGTAGGCGCCGTATTCAGATCTAAACTTCGGTGGCAGGGCTGCAGTATAGACACACCCAATTGAGTAGCCCGCATCAATAGGATCCAGGCCGGCAAAGCGTGCACCTAGCTGTTCAGCTTCTTTTTCTGCGGCCAACGAAAGCCGCGTTCCGAATAGGGCTGGGACTCGGCTGATAAGGGAAAGAGAACATCTGAGGCGCTCTTGAAAGAAATTCCAGTAAGCCTGAATCACTCCCGCTGTAAAAGCCCTGGCGAACCCAGTACGTGCCTGATCGCTTAAAGATTCTGCAAAACGCCGAGCAGCGATTGCACCAATGTTGCCCAGCTGCCCCACCGAAGCTGTTGTTTCCAACATGACGCTTAGAATAATTGAAGATAGGAAGAGATCATAGAGAATTATTTCGCCTTACATTCGGATACTTCAGGCGAGAATCTCGATTTCCCTAAGGCGCGGCCTTCCGTTGTGCTAGGCGGAGGGCCGCCGCCCTCTTCATATTGGAAACTGTTATCCTTTCCCCGAGGACTTCAACGCCCATGCGCCGACTCCTGACATTTCTCCTGGTATCAACTCTCATGGCTACTGCCCAGAAAACTCATGCTCCCGCTTCCCCTGACACTTCATTTCCCAACGCCGATGAACTCAACCAGATGGCGGCGCGGTTTGCCCCGGTAAATCTGGAAGTCGATCTCTCCGGCCTTTCCGCGGGCGACAAGAAATCGCTGGCCAAGCTGATTGAAGCCGGGCATATCGTGAACCACATCTTTATGCGGCAATTCTGGAGCGGCGACCTGGCGCTTTACCGGAAGCTGCAACTGGATAAGTCCGCGCTGGGCAAGGCGCGGCTGCATTATTTCTGGATCAATAAAGGCCCATGGTCGGAGATTGACGAGCACAAAGCGTTCCTGCCCGGAGTGCCGGCGAAAAAGCCTGCGGGCGCGAATTTCTATCCGGAAGACATGACCAAGGAGGAATTTGAGGCCTGGGCCAAGACGCTTTATCCGGAATCGAAAGAGCAGGCTGAGGGCTTCTTCACGGTGATTCGTCGCGGGGCCGGCAAGAAGTTGGGGGCCAATAATCTAAAAATGGTTCCCTACAGCGAGGAATACAAAACCGATCTGGCCAAAGCGGCCGCGCTGCTGAAACAGGCCGCCGCGCTCACGGACAACGCATCGCTCAAGAAGTTTCTTACTACGCGCGCCGCCGCGTTCAGCACCAACAACTATTTTGAAAGCGACATGGCGTGGATGGACCTGGACGCGCCCGTGGACGTGACGATTGGCCCGTATGAAACGTACAATGACGAGCTGTTTGGCTACAAAGCCGCGTTTGAGGCCTATATCAATGTCCGCGACGAGAAGGAGTCCGCGCGGCTGGCGTTCCTGGGCGAGCACCTGCAGGAGATTGAAAACAATCTGCCGGAAGACCCGAAGTATCGCGTGCCCAAACTGGGAGCGGCGGCGCCCATCCGCGTGGTGAATGAAGTTTTTGCCGCGGGCGACGGCGGCCACGGCGTCCAGACCGCGGCTTACAACCTGCCCAATGACGATAAAGTCGTCCAGCAGAAAGGCGCCAAGCGCGTGATGCTCAAGAACATTCAGGAGGCAAAATTCAAGTCCACGCTGGAGCCGATATCGAAAGTGGTGCTGCAACCGGCGGCGCAACAAGACCTGAGCTTTGAATTGTTCTTCACTCATATCGTCGCGCACGAACTCACGCACGGCCTGGGTCCGCACCAGATTAAGGTGAACGGTCGCGACACCAACCCGCGCCTGGAGCTGAAAGAACTTTACAGCGCCATTGAAGAAGCCAAGGCCGACGTGACCGGCCTCTTTGCGCTGCAATACCTGATGACGCAGGCCGATAAAGGCGCGATACAAGCGCCGCTTCCTCACGGTCCCGACGCCGAGCGCCAGCTTTACACCACGTATCTGGCGTCTTCATTCCGCACGCTGCGCTTTGGCCTGCAGGATTCGCACGCCAAGGGCATGGCCGTGCAGTTCAATTATTTCCTGGATAAAGGCGCGTTCGTGGCGAACTCTGACGGCACGTTCAGCGTGGACCTGGGCAAGATCAAAGACGCCGTCGCGGGTCTTGATCACGATCTGCTCACGCTGGAAGCCACCGGAGATTATGCCGGCACAAAAAAGCTGATGAGCGAGATGATGGTGCTGCGTCCTGAAGTGCAGAAAGCGCTGGAACGGCTGAAAGGCGTGCCCACCGACATTGAGCCGGTATTTGTGACGGCCGACAAGCTGGCCGGTGCAAAAGCGCCTTCGGCCAAAACGGCTAAGAAAAAGTAAGCACGGAATGCGAATAACGCATCCTATTATTGAGGCTGAAATGCATTCACTTGTTGCCAATACGGATGACCTTATCAGCGTTCTTGACCGCGTGCTGGATAAAGGAATTGTTCTGGAATCTTGGGCGCGACTTTCTTTGCAAGAAGCTGGCTTGGGCGCAGCGGATTCCAGGACTCCGTCCGCCTCAAAGATTTCCGTCGAATCGTCGGCTGTCTATGTCGGCTACGGAACACGGGGCACGTGGCGGGAGGACCTGGAACTGGAAGATTTATTTCCCTTCTGGCGGCGCGAATTCTGGAGCAAATAGCCCGCGCGCGCAGCCCCAGAAAAGCGGAAATCGCGCTGTTGACTTTTTAGTTATGTGGCGATATTCTGCGGTTACACGGGAAAGGAGGGCGATCCAAATATATGAAGAATTCTGATTGTAGTGGTTTACGTGAGGTGGCTGAGGCTTAAGGCGTGAGTCTTTAAGTCCTGAGCGAAGTTGTGATTCGTATAAGGCCTCCGCGCCTTCAGCCAATCCCAACAGCTTACCGAATAACCCCGCACCAACGTGCGGGGTTATTTGCTTTTGCGGGGGAAAGGGGGGAGGGACACCTTTTTTGCTGCAATCTTTTTTAGGACCGCCCGGCAGACATGGCTTTGGCGCGCTTTTTCACCACCACAGCCGGCTTGGGATCTGACTTGGTTTTGCGGAATAAGTCCCGGATGGCCAGGCCAAGCAGGAAATAAACCTCACGATCGGTAACGATCTCGTAGACGACCTTCATCGCACGCCAGATTCTCATTCCTGCCTCCAGGAGCGGCCAGAGAAATGGTCAGATGCAGAAGTTTTCACCCAGAGTTGCTGGCTTTGCGGGAAAGTTGCAAAAAATAGAGAGATTTTGGCGAATAAAGATCGTACAAGACTGGGTTATTGTGCAGTTCGCTTGTCGCGCCAGCCTATCCAGAGGGCTATTGCCAGTTGGAAAAAGATGCCGCCCATCGTATCGATAAAGACGTCCCGCAGGCTTGGCCCGCGAGAAGGAACAAAGATCTGGTGGAATTCGTCCATGCTGCCGGCGGCAGCGGCAACCAGCACCGCCAGCAGGCTCCAGCGGAGTGTCCATCGCGGACGCGCCGGGAACGTTGCGCGCCAGGAAAAAAATGCCAGCGCCCCCAGGAAGCCATAGCTGCAAAAATGGGCCGATTTGCGGACAAGAAAATGAATTTGCTCAAACTGTTCGTCAAAGCGCGTGCCGAACAGCGCGTGCAAAATTTTCAACAGCACGCTGCCTGTGTGCTCGGCGGAGAACGTGTCGGTGGAAAAAAGCGCCAGCACGCAAAGCCAGATCAGCGTGGGGATCCACGCGCGCAGTTTGCGAGGAGATGCGGTGCTTACAGGCTCTTGAACGGCTGGCAATGACAATTTTTCTTCCGCCTATTCCAGCCTGTAATTCGGCGCTTCACGCGTAATGATCACGTCATGCACGTGGCTTTCACGCAGCCCCGCGCCACTGATGCGGATGAACCGCGCCTTCTGCTGCAACTCAGCAATAGTCTTGGTACCGCAATAGCCCATGCCGGAACGCACGCCGCCCACCAGTTGATAGACCATCTCCGCCAGCGTGCCGCGATAAGGCACGCGGCCTTCAATTCCCTCCGGCACCAGTTTGTCCACGCGATTGCTGCCGCGATTTTCATCGCGTATGCCCATGTTTTCCGTGGAGGCGTCTTCCGCGCTCTGCGCGTAGCGTTCGCTTGAACCAGCAGCCATGGCTGAGAGCGATCCCATGCCTCGGTAGGATTTGAACGAACGTCCCTGATAAAGAATCGTTTCGCCCGGACTCTCTTCCGTTCCGGCAAACAGTGAGCCGATCATCACCACGCTTGCGCCCGCGGCAATGGCTTTGCTGATGTCGCCGGAGAATTTGATGCCGCCATCTGCAATCACGGGAATCTGCGCGTCACGGCACGCGCGCGCCGCTTCAGCAATCGCCGTGATCTGCGGCACGCCTGCTCCGGTAACAATGCGCGTGGTGCAGATTGATCCCGGCCCGATCCCAACTTTAATGGCGTCTGCGCCAGCCTTTACCAGCGCACATGCGCCTTCATGCGTGCCCACGTTGCCGGCCAGCAAATCGACTTCCGGCAATTTCGCCTTGATCGTTTTCACGGCGTCAATCACGCGGCTGGTGTGGCCATGAGCGGCGTCAATCGCCAGCACATCCACTTTGGCTTTGACCATTTCCTGTGCGCGTTCCAGATAATCGCCCGTAGCGCCAATCGCCGCGCCTACACGCAACCTTCCATGTTGGTCTTTGGCCGCGCCCGGATATTTCAATTTCTTCTGGATGTCCTTGACCGTGATCAGGCCCTTCAGGTTGTACTTGTCGTCAACCACCAGCAGCTTTTCCACGCGATGCTCATGCAAGATCTTTTCCGCGTCTTCCAGCGTCGTGCCTACCGGGACGGTGATCAAATTGTCCTTGGTCATGATTTTGCTGATCAGAATGTCCGTACGCGTTTCAAACCGCAGATCGCGATTGGTAAGAATCCCGACCAGTTTCTTGTTCTTGGTCACGGGCACGCCGGAAATCTTGTAGCGGCGCATTAGCTCCAGCGCGTCGGCAATTTTGTGGTCCGGAGAAAGCGTGATCGGGTCCATGATCATGCCGCTCTCGGACCGTTTTACCTTGTCCACCTCGTCAGCCTGTTCTTCAATTGAGAGGTTCCGATGCACAATGCCCAGCCCGCCCGCCTGCGCAATGGCAATGGCCAGGCGAGATTCTGTCACCGTATCCATGGCGGCGCTGATTATCGGGATGTTAAGACGAATGTTCCGCGAAAGTTGCGTCTGCGTGTTTACCTCAGCGGGCACAACGTCAGAATGCGCGGGTAAAAGCAACACGTCATCAAAGGTCAGGGCCTCAGGCACAGGAAAATGAATCATGTTTTTGTCTCGTCTGGGAGGGACTAAGAAACTATTGTAACTGGTTTTGCCACATCCCGCAGGGCCCGCTGCCGGATTGGAATCCGTTTCAAACTAAAGAAACGAAAGTAATATTGACCAAAAAGAGACCAGCCGCGATACTCGAAAGGTCATGGAACCAAAGCAAGTTGCCTCATCCGCGCCCGCCGGCGCAGCTTCCGTTGCCACCGCCCCCGATAAACGCCATGAAAAGCGGCTGCATCTTGCCGTGCCCGTAAAAGTCTTCCCGGATGTTGCCAGTATTGAATCGCAGAATTGCTGCACTTATGAAATATCCACCACCGGCGCCCGCCTTGTGGCTCCGCCGGGAATCAAGAGCGTAGGACAAACCATTTGGTTGCAGCGGCAGAACCGCCGCGCCCGCTACAAAGTTGCATGGATCGGCAAGGAAGGCACTTCACAGCAAGGCCAGGTCGGCGTTGAGACCCTGGAACCCGCCAATGTGATCTGGGAGCCGGAAATCAAAGCCCGCATCATGCGGTCTTAAGTTCGCTTTAACCTTCGACTTCATCCTTTTTTCGATCGCTACTTTTTCCGTCGCTTTTCCGGCCCGTTGCCTTTTTCCATCGGCCCTTCGGCAATTCCCTCGCCCTTGTGCAATGTTTGTCACGCATCAGCCAAATATCTCATTCAGCCTAAGTGAAGCGCCTTAGTGCATAGGATTAAGAAAAGCTCAACAATGGGCCATCCCCGCGGTGACAGAATGGCCGAAAACTATCCTTATATTGTCCGCTGCAATGACTGTGATTTCGTTAGCCAGGTCTATCTGGAAGAACAACAGGCAATGAATGAGCGCGACTTCCATTCGTTTGAAAACCTGCACTCCGTTTCAATCTGGCGTTACGCGTGGGAGCAGTGGACGATGGTCACGGAATTGATGGGCGTTGAGCTTCATTGACTTTTTCTCGAGCGAAGCGTTTTCTATATCTTGAGCACAGCATTTCTATATCTCGAGCAAAGCGAGAGATCCCTACGTTCTTCGAACACCGATTAAGTCGACGTCCCGGCGCCTGTCACGCATCCCAACCATTTCAACCGCCCTCATTCCGTAGTTAGGCAAGACACGACACCCAACAAGCGGCCCAGCCAACTTGTGCGCTGGGCTGCGCTGCTTTAAGCCCAGAACTTTTGCTGCGTTGATCAAGGATCTCGAGCGGGTTGGAGCGGAGCGACAGAATTGATAGGATCGTGTTACTTTTAAAGATTCAACCCTTATGCTTCGCTCATATCAGGGTATCGCGCCGCGCATTCACGACTCGTGCTATATCGACGAATCCGCCCAGATCATCGGTGACGTGGAGATCGGCGAAAACTCCAGCGTCTGGATGAACGCCGTGCTGCGCGGTGACGTGCACAAGATTCGCATCGGCGCGCATAGCAACATCCAGGATTGCAGCGTGCTGCACGGCATGCGCCACAAATACGGCGTCACCATGGGTGATTGGGTCACCGTGGGGCATTCGGTCACGCTGCACGGCTGCGCCATCGCCGATCGATGCCTGATTGGCATGGGCTGCGTCATCCTGAACAACGCCAAAATCGGCGAAGGCTGCATCATCGCCGCCGGAACAGTTATTCCGGAAGGCACCGTGATTGAGCCGTACTCGCTCTGGATGGGCGTTCCCGGCAAATTCAAGAAGAAGATTGACGATGAAGAAACCCAGAAGACGATTCTGATGTACGGAAAGAATTATTTCGATTCCACGCAGATTTACCGAAAGGAATTTGGCCCCAAACAAAGCTGACGTGCGCGGCTCGTACCGATGTCCGTAACAAATATATCTGGCTAAATGCTAATGGCTAATTGCTAATGGCTGGTTCTATCAAATCCGTACGCGGCACCCGCGACCTTCTACCTCCCGAGACCGAGACGTGGAACTTCGTCGAGGCAACGGTGCGCGACGTCTTCCGCGTCTACCACTTTCAGGAAATCCGCACGCCCATTCTTGAAGACCTGCAACTCTTCCAGCGCTCCGTGGGTGAAGAGACTGACATTGTTTCCAAAGAAATGTTTGCCTGGGAAGACCGCGCCCGTGCTCAGAGTGAAAAAGGCCAGTGGCTTGCCCTTCGTCCGGAAAATACCGCCGGTGTGGTCCGCGCCTACATCGAGCACAAGCTCTGGGAGCGCCCCGGCTTGCAGCGCTTCTATTACATTGGCCCGCAATTCCGCCGTGAGCGTCCGCAGAAAGGGCGTTACCGCCAGTTTTACCAGATAGGCGCAGAAGTAGTTGGACCGAGTGCAGCAGGCAGCGAATCACCCGCCGTGGATGCTGAACTGCTTGAAATGCTGGCAACGCTGCTTGACCGTCTGGGCATTCAGGGCTGGAGTTTAAAACTCAACTCCGTAGGATGCGCCAATGACCGACCGATCTATTTGCAGGCTTTGCGCGATGCGCTCAAAGACGTGGTCCACACCATGTGCTCAGACTGCCAGCGCCGCGCGGTGACAAATCCGCTGCGCGTGCTGGACTGCAAAGTGCCTGAGGACCAACCGATCATCGAAAAACTTCCGCGCATGGCGGACTATCTGGACGAAAGCTGCCGCACACACTTTGCCGAGGTGCGGAAGATTCTCACGGCAATGGACGTTCCGTTCACCATCGACCACCGCTTGGTGCGCGGTCTCGACTACTACACGCGCACGGCCTTTGAATTTACCCACGGCGCGCTCGGAGCGCAGAACGCCATCCTCGGCGGCGGACGCTATGACGGACTTTCAGAATCGCTCGGCGGCCCGCCCGCGCCGGGCATCGGCTTTGCCATTGGTGAAGACCGGCTTGTAATGACCTTGCAGGAATCTGCCGGCGTTGCCGATCGTCCTGCCGACGTTTACATTGCGCCGCTCGGCGCCGGCATGAACCTGCACGCCGCAAAGCTCGCGCGTGAACTTCGTAAACAGGGCGTGGTCGTAATAGCGGGCGATGAATCTTTCAAACTCAAGAAATCGCTGGAGACCGCCAGCAAGCTAGGTGTCAGCTTCGCGCTGATTCTGGGTGAAAATGAGGTCAATTCCGGGCAATACGCCCTCAAAAACCTGAGCACCGGCGAGCAGGCGGGGGTGGGCAAGGCAGAGATTGCCGGTATCGTGAAACCTCTTTCTGCAATCCCGAAGCGTAGCGAGGGATCGCTATAGCCACAAGTCCGCTCGCGGAGAAAATCAATTTGCTTTCGATGGGGGAGCGATCTCTCCCCGTTCGCTTCGCTCAGGGTCGAGATTTCAGAAAAGAGCCTACTTCACTTCCAGATCGTCTCCCGTCTTGTGCTCCGTAATCTGAAATTTCAGAAACTCATGGATCGCCGCAACCGCTTCTACGTTCGCCGATGAAATTACCACGCGGCCTCCATTCGTCGCCGCCTCATATTTGTAATGGATCTGGTCCTTCAACTTCGTCATCACATCCACGCCCGGCGGCGTCTGATCGTGCACGAACATCGGAATATTGAAGTCGCCCGACTTGAAAGCCTGCGTAATGTGGTGCAGGTGCATCTGGATTTCTTCTTTGCTCGTCTTGTCGTCTGCTGAGTTGGCGATCACCTGGATTGCGCCGCCGTCTTTGCGCAAAAGGAAATGGTGCGTGATTTTGTCCTGGGCAAAACCCATTCCCTGGTCGCCGCGTTTGTTCATTTCCTCATGCTTCGAGTGGTCGGGCTGCGCGGAAGAGTGATCGTCGTGCGCCTGCGCCACGGCCACGGCGGCACACACCAGCAGCGCACACAATATTGCCATAGGACTTTTCATTTTCGCGTTTGGCTCCCAGGACGTTAGACTCGCGCTACCCCGGGCGGTAAGCATTCCCGCTCGCGCTTTGCCGTAGTCGATCTCCCGGTAAAGCCATTCACCCTTTATAATCAAAGTCTTAGCCAAAGTTTGATTTTTGCCGTACAGGAAAGGTACTTCTTTGCCGCTTGATTTTTTAGGTGATCTTCGTCGCACGCACATGTGCGGAGAACTGCGTCCCGAGCACACAGGATCGCAGGTTGTTTTACTTGGCTGGGTGAACCGCCGTCGCGATCTGGGCAACGTGATTTTTATCGACATCCGCGACCGCAGTGGAATGACGCAGCTTGTCTTCGATAAAGGCGTGAATCCCGCCGTGCATGAGAAAGCCAGCGCGCTGCGCTCAGAGTATGTGATCGCGGCGATTGGAAAAGTTCGCCGTCGCGATGCTGACACCGTGAACAAGAACATCGCGACCGGCGAAGTGGAAGTCACCGTCGACGAGCTAAAGCTGCTCAATGAATCCAAGCTGCCGCCGTTCCTGCCAAGTGAGGCCGGCCCGATCAATGAAGAGGTGCGGCTCAAGTACCGCTATATCGACCTGCGGCGCGAGAACATGCAGGCGAATATTCAGTTGCGCCACAATGTGGCGCTGGCCATCCGCCAGGACCTGGCCGGGCGCGGATTCCTGGAAATAGAAACGCCGTTCATGACGCGCAGCACGCCGGAAGGCGCGCGCGATTACCTGGTCCCGAGCCGCGTGCATCCCGGCGAGTTTTATGCGCTGCCGCAGTCGCCGCAGCTCTTCAAGCAGATCCTGATGATCTCCGGGTTCGACAAATATTTCCAGATCGTGCGCTGCTTCCGCGATGAAGACCTGCGCGCCGACCGCCAGCCGGAGTTCACGCAGATCGACCTTGAAATGAGCTTTCCGCAGCCTGACCGCGTGTATGAAGTAGTGGAGAGTTTTCTCAAGGCCGCCTTCAAGGCTGCGGGAATCGATTTGCCCACGCCCTTCGTGCGCATGAGCTACGACCAGGCCATCCGCGAATACGGGATTGACAAACCGGACATGCGCCTGCCCGCGATGACCAATATCCGTCCGGCCTTTACCGACGAAGACCTTGCCGACCTGCGCATTGACGGCACAATGAACATGGTGGCGATCCGGATTCCAAATGTAGGCAAGATTTCTGATCGCGAGAAGAAAGAGCTGCGCGCACTCTCTGAAGAGCTGGCCAAGCGGAACAAAGATTTTGCCGGCGTGCTGTATGACTTTGCGCAGATGGAAAAGAAGCGGCCACAGGTAGCGGCAAAGATTCGCGTGCTCTGCAAAGCCGGCACGGACGATCTGGTCGTCCCGATCGTCGGCATTGCCGCTGACGGCAAGACGCGCTCGGCGGCCAGCCAGAAAGCGCAATACACTTCCGGCGGCGAGGCCCGGCTGGAACTCGCGCGCAAGTATGCCGACAAACATAAAGCCTTCGAGCGCACGGGCGACGTGGCGCGCGATTTCAAGTTCCTATGGGTCACCGACTTTCCCATGTTCGAGTATGACGATAAGGAGAACCGCTGGAACGCGGCGCACCATCCCTTTACGTCGCCGCATGAGCAGGACATGGACAAGCTGCAATCCGATCCCGGCTCAGTCCGCGCGCTGGCCTATGACGTGGTGTTGAACGGCACTGAGCTGGGCTCCGGCTCAATCCGTATCCATCGCCAGGACATCCAGCGGCAAATCTTTACCGCGCTGGGAATGACCGACGATGAAGCCCGCTCGCGCTTTGGCTTCTTCCTGGACGCGCTCGAATACGGCACGCCTCCGCACGGCGGAATTGCGCTGGGGCTCGATCGCATTGTGATGATCCTGGCCGGTGAAGACAGCCTGCGTGAAGTGATTCCCTTCCCCAAGACCGCCAAGGCGATTGACATGATGGTGGATGCACCGACCCCGGTCAATGAGACGCAGCTAAAGGATTTGGGAATCAAGATCAGGGGATGATTCGCCGTGGAAATGCGGTCTGTCAGGGTTTTCGTTCTGGGCGTCGTGGGACTCGTCGCAGCTTTTCTGATTCCTGCAGTCCAGGGCTATCTCTTGTCCGCAATGGCTATCAGTCCGTTGGTCCTGCTTGTTGTAGGCCAATTTTGGCTTCCGTATTCAAAAAGAATCATCCAGGTTTGGTTCAATCCAATCGTTCTGGAACTGGATGCAGAATTAATATCCCCTGAACCAGGAACGCCGTTTGGGCGGCTGAACGGCAAGAATCTGACATACAGCCTCTTCAAGCAGTGGCACGAATTTGAAATCGTTACGCATCGCTTTTGGCTCCTGGCTGGCATAGGTTTGAGCTCACTCGCCGCGGTATGGCTCATTAGCTTAATCAAAGAAAGTTTGTCCCTTGGATTCGGCTACTACTACGTATCTTGTTTTACGTGGACGTTTGTCATTTCGCTCGCAATGAGATGGATCTTTGAGCGTCGCATGTTGCGCCTTGAAGGCGTAAGCATGGGTAGTTTTTCTGCAAAGACATATACAAAGCCGGCATATCGCCAGATTCTTTATCACTTTGTCGATCCGGAAGGCCACTACAGAGGCGGCTGTTTGGACTCAGTGTTTTGTGACGAGAGCGATGATATGACAATTATCTTTTACGACGAAAACAATCCTGACCGAAGCATTCCGGCATCAGCCTTGATGTTCCACAAACTCGTATGGAAAGAAAAAGAAACTTCACAAAACGATCTGGCGCCCAGAAGGCCTGAGTGAATTGAGACTACGCTTCCTCTCGCCGTTGCAGGTCCCTTCTAATCGTCCTTGATCCCGCCCACAACACGCCCGCCAGCAGCAGGGACAGCACCGGAATCAACAACAACGCCTGTTGCAGGCCAATGGCCTTGAACTGTTCAGTGATTTTATCCAGACCGGCCAGATGCGCCGCGCGCAGCGCAAAAACGTCGCTCATCTTGCCGATGATCAACGTCCCCCACGATGCGCCGATCACATACATCACCAGAAAATAAATCGCCATGCTGGTGCCGCGCAGCGCCGGCGCAACGATATCCTGAATCGAGGCATACACCAGGCCGTAATACATATTCAGCAAGCCGTAGGCAATGGTGAGCAGCGGAAGCGCCAGGGCTATCGATCCAATGCCCTGACGAATCCCAAAGTAAGAGAGCGGAACAGCCAGCAGCGCCGCGATGGCCGCGATCTTCATGCGTCCGCTGCGGTTGCGTTTTACAATGCGGTCACCCCAGATGCCGGCGCACGATCCGCCCAGAATGCCGCCGATCGCATAGACAATTCCCGTCATCACTCCGGCGCGCGCCACATTCATGTGGTGAATGCGGGCAAAGAATGCCGGGAAAAACACTCCTATTGAATACAGAATGAAGTTTACTAACGCTCCGGAAAGCGTAATCCACCAGAACGTTGGAACTCGAAGCACGGCCCAGATAGAACCGGCATCCACCGGCGGAGCGTGCTTTTCAGCGGCGCCACGCGCGGGCTCATGCAACATGAGCAGCAGTGGGACCAGAAGGAGCACCGGAGCTGCAGCCACCACCATAGCTGCACGCCATCCAAATTTTAACGCGATAGGCCCGGTAAAAAAGAAACTGAGCGCTCCGCCAACGGGCACCCCGAGCATAAAAAGGGCCAAAGGTTTTGCCCGGCGCTCTGCCGGAAAAAGATCGCCAATCCAGCTGGTAGCTGTGGGAGCCGCAGTTGCTTCACCCACACCAACGCCCAATCGAGTAATCATCAGGAAGGAATAGCTATTCACCCATCGCGCACAAGCAGTGAATAGCGTCCAAACGACAATGCCCGCGGCAAGAAGTTTTTTGCGGCTGACTCGGTCGGCCAAAAGTCCCAGAGGCAATCCCACCAGGCCGTACAAAATCAGAGATAAGGTATTGAGTAAACCAATCTCGGTATCGGAAAGATGGAATTCCTTGCGCACCGGCTCCACTACCGCGCCGGCAACCTGGCGGTCGTAAAAATTCAATACGTTGATGGCCACCAGCACGGCCAGCGGCCACCAAGTAGTCGACCTCTTTGACTCACTTGCTTGTCCGGCCGAAATAGCTGCCTGCTCTTGAGCGCTCATGCGCGGCAATGGTATCAGATTGCCGCGTGCGAGGTCAGTCACAAAGAGCAGCATCGACCATCGGTGGCTGAAGGATTCAGCCGAGCCGCGCTTACTTCCTTGCTACGCTGCCTTTCAATATCACCATGCTCGAGGGCGCGTCGGGCTTCATGTTGTCTTCGGCAGTGATGAGTACGTCAAAGTCCTTGTACGTGGTGGCTGCCTTCAGGCTGCCTTCCAGGTTTTCATTCACCCGCAACGCCCCCAGTAACTCAGGATCCTTGCCGCGCGGCTGCACCCAGACCAGATACGTCTGCTTGGGCGGCGTGAGCGACTGCGGCGTGGCCATATGTTTTACCTGGATATCAACGCCGGTGTTGCCGTTGCGATCATTGTCCGTAATGATTTTGCCCTCAGCGGCGGGAGCAGCTCCGGTGTTGGTGAGGCGGTCTTCCCTGCCCCAGGCGGCGGTGGCAAGCAAAAAGCTGAAGAGTAGAAACAAAGCGATGGTGCGATGGCGCATAGGTCTTTCCCCCATTAACAACTTAAGTGAGAGATAAGATGCGCCAGCGGGAACAACGTTGTAGCAAATGCAGAGCACGTTTGTTTTTGTATTTGAATGCGAGCTGCAGTTTGCCCCAGCAGTGCTGGATGGAGCACCACGCCAATAAAAAAGGGAGCCGAATAGCTCGGCTCCCTGGTTTAAAGGATTGTGGTTTAGAAGTTAAATTTCGCAACCAACTGCATTACGCGCGCATTGTTGGCGAAGGTTTGTGTCGGATCATCGAAGGCACTGTTCCCGGCGCGAACGAATGGAGTGATACCGGTATACCCAATCGAGTTAACGGTATTAACACTGCCCGGAATGAACTGGGAGTGGTTGAATATGTTGAAGGCCTGAGCGGTGAATTCAACGTTGGTTCTTTCACTGGTGTTAAAGCGTTTTACCACCGCCATGTCCCAGTTGTTCGTACGCGGGGTCGACGCCGTGTTACGGCCAGCGGTCGCCAGAGCCCCGTTTGCAGCCTGAATGTACTGCGCATTGGGGTTAACCGCAACGTAACCAACGATGTTTGCCGAAGGGCAACGTGATCCGATAGCCACGGTGATGTTGCAAAGTGTGGTAACGGGGCTTCCCGTTCCGGGGACGCCAGCCGGGTTAAAGACCGTGCGGTCAGGGGCGCTATCGCCATTCAGGTTTGCATCCTGTCCGGAGCCGATACTGCACGGTACGGGAGTAGTAACGGTTGCGCAATTGGGATCGCCAGTCGGGCCGCTGCTTTGCGGAGTGAAGAACTCCGGTGATTGGAGCTGCCACGATGGCACAAGCTTCCAGTTGCCGAGCAGGTTCTTGGCCATCCAATTCGACGAGCCCTTGAAGAAAGGCACATCGTAAATGGCTTCCAGGCTCAATCTCTGACGGCGATCAAGAGCGGAGGTGGACATATCAGCCGCGAAGTTCTGCGAGTTCTGCGGACGCCGTGGCGTAAGCACTGTCGAGAACACGTCAGCCGTGGAGTTGTCGATCAGATGGCTCCAGGTATAAGCCCCCAGCAATTGCAGACCATTGCTGTAACTGCGCGTCAGCTGGGTTTGCAATCCGTGGTAGATGGACTGTCCGAGGGGCTGGAAAGAGGTAATGCCGTTGGGGAATCCCGCTGCCGTGAACGCAGGGATAATCCTTGGCTGTGCATTGATCTGAGCCAGGTTCGTGGTCAAGCCGGCGATTGTTGCCGCGTCCGGCCTTGTGAGGAACGTGGGAAGGAACAGCGATGACGTCACTTTGGGCTGAACGTTCAGCTGCTGCTGCACCGGCAAATGGATCCCCTTAGTGCCGACATAGCGGACTTCCGCGGTGTATTTCTTGTTGAATACGTGCTCCACTCCCAGTGTCCAAGTCTCAGAGTAAGGAAGCTTCTGCACCGGGGGAAGGAAGTTGGCCGTGTGGGAGCGCTGATCAGCAATGGATGCGAACGTCTTCAAGCCGGAACCTGATCCGGCCGGAAGGCCTCCGTTGGCCAGGAACGCCGTGTCAGACCAGTTGCAGCCGCCGGAGCCATTGACGCTCTGGAGAACGTCGCAAGTGCCGCCGAATTGTGGTGGGACTGCCAGAAGGCCAAGATTGTCATACAAAACATCGTAAGCCATGCTGAAGCCGCCGCGAATGGTAGTGTTGCCGGACGTACCGGGCGAATAAGCAAAGCCAAGACGAGGAGCAAAGTTCTTGTACTGGGGCTGCGGCGCCACGAAGTCCATCAGGCCGGGCACGCTGGCTGCTGAATTCAGACTCTGCAGACGCTCGCTAAACGGCACCGAGGTGAACTCATAACGGAGACCCAGGTTGAGGGTGAGGTTCTTGGTAATGCGGAAATCGTCATTGCCGTACACATAGATCGCCGATTGATCACCATAGTACGTGTTGTTGCCGGTTGAGCGCTGTCCAAAGGAAGTTGGCGACTGGTCAAGCAGGAACTCTTCCGTAGACCCGTACTCGTAATCTCCGCGGGAGCGCTGGGTAAAGCCCTGCGGGGAAATATACTTTCTACCTTCAATGCCGAACTTGAGCGTGTGCTTGCCCTTGACCCACGAAATATTGTCAGTGGCCTGGTAAACGTTCTGGATACCAAACTGTGGAGCGTTGGGATCAGGGCCAATCTGGTTGCCCGTGTCGTCAAAAGTGAGGTTGGGATACGAAGCCAGTCCGGGGAAGGAGAAATTTCCCGCCGTAAAAGTCTGGGTATTGCGGTTAAAGCCAAGACGGAATTCGTTGGTGAGTGTTGGCGTAAAGGTGTGGAACTCGCTGAAGGTGATTACATGGTTCCGGACAGGAACCGTGGTGAAAAACGAAGGAATGTTGCTGGCAGCATCGGTGGAATCGTTCTTCTGATAAATGTAGCGAAGACGCAACTGGTCATTCTGCGATAGATTGAAGTCAAGACTGTTGGCCGTGGTGTAGGTGTTATTGAAAATACTTGGAGTAAAGTCAATTTCGCCTAATTGAGCCGCAGCCGCGCCACCGGTGATGGTTGCGTTAAGTGCTGCACAGTTGCTGGTCGCGCTGGCCGGAGCTGCGGCAGTTCCCTCAGCCGCCTTCAATGCGCTCAGGTTGGCCGAGCTGACTCCGGGAAGCGCCGCCAGTTGCGTATAGCCGAGCGCCGTGGGCGCGCAGATGAAGCTGTTGCCCAACGTCTGGTGGACAGGATTGTATTCCTGGTTGGTGAAAAAGAAAACCTTGTCTTTCCAGATGGGCCCGCCGACTTGGCCACCGAAACGGTTATTGTCAAAACCGGGATTGATGAAATTCGGTCCAGTCTGTGTGCGCGCATTCGATGCGTCAATGGCGTTCAGATTGCGGTTCTGGAAGTACTCATAAAGACGGCCATGCCACTGGTTGGTGCCGCTGATGATGGTCTGGTTGAACTGCCCGCCTGAAGAGTGCCCAAACTCAGGAGAGAACTGGTTCTGCAAAACCGTGAAATTCTGCACCGCATCGTTCGGAATGGTGATAACGGGGCCGGTCACTGACTTACTGTTGTTGTCCACGCCTTCAACGGTGAAGTTGTTATTCCGTGGACGCTGGCCTGAAACCGAAGGCCCTGTTCCGGCTCCGATTCCGCCGCTGGTGGCTACGCCCGCATCAAGCAATGACAGGTTAAGGACGCCCAATCCAACTGTGGCGGTCGGCAAGTCCTGCAGCTGCCTGGTATCAAATGTGTTCTGGATGTTCGGGGTAGTAGTGTCAATCGTCAACGACTCCGCGTTCACTTCAATTACCTGCGTGTTGGAGGTGACTTGAGCTGTAATGTTGGCGGTAGCCTGCTTGTTCAGCTGGACTTGGACATCTTTAAAGCCGCCGGCCATGCCATTTGTTGTGGCTTCAAGTGAATAATGACCGACGGGAAGATTAATGAAGCGATACTCGCCGGTCGCGTTGCTCTTGGTGGTGGCCTTAGCACCAGTACCAAGGTTGGTTGCAACCACCTGGGCATTGGAGACAACTGCACCACTCGAGTCGGTTACAACGCCGAGGAGATCACCGCTGACTGCTTGAGCCTTTAGAAATATCGGAAGGCCCATAACGGTCATTACGACCAGCACGGTTACGAATTTAAGTAGAAAAGTTTTCATGCCATATCTCACTTGCATTTGCATTTCCATTCTGGAAAACCAGCAAAATCAGATGGATGGCGGGTATTGACGTGGCGAAAATATGAAAATCAAGAAAATACGGTTTCAAGCCTACAAAAAAACATAGTGCAAGGATGTAGCGATATTAAATTAAGACATTCTAACGAGTTTTAATGTTTTATAAACTGCCATAAGTTATTTACATGAAGAATAGACAATTTGAACTTGCCTAGCGCAAAGGGGCCACGCCCACGCCATCGGGAACGCGGACTTCATAGGCGAAATTTGGGTTAGTGAGCCGGGGTTTGCTCTTTGTTTGGCTTGTTATTATCGATCTTAATATCGGATCGGTGAAGCGAACGTGGATTGGGGACCCTTCGGCGTGATTGCCGCATGCCTGCTAATCGAAGATGCGGTCCTGTTTGCCGCCGGGGTCTTGGACTTGCGGTGGCTTCCGATCAGCGAAACGCCTTCTTTAATACTTCTCCACAAAGGGTAATGCTTGGGGAACCGGTAGTTAATATGTCGCTAAAGAGGAAACCGGATTAATCGTAATCGCCGTTGTTACCATGATCGCGCTTGCAGTGCTCACCCTTTTTGTCCTCACAGACTCTCTGGCCCCGCGAAGCTTTGCAATGGGCTGTACGGTTGTGATGATCATATCCACTTTCACTTGGATATTCTTGCTAAGGCGTACAAGCGGAGACCCCGACGCTCTGAGTACAACAAGCGGTGCGACTGTTAAGAGCAGGAACAAAAATAAACATGTTCAAGTGGCTCTATTGCTTCTCATGTTGTTAATTTCTTTTTGGCTCACCAGGGGCGGGCCTTGGGTGCCACGGTTGATCGGCGCTTCCATGCTTGTATTGTTTTTGATCGGTACGATCCTACGTAACCCTAAGTAAAGCTGACCGTTGCCCCTTGCTCTGTCCTCCATCTCACAACATCAAGGGCAACACTTTGCGCCAGTTCGCCCAGTTTCCTCATTTTGTATATCCGAAAACTGTAGCTTGGATACTCTCCCCGCCTGATAAGCTGCGCTTTTCCAGCACTAGAATGGAGGCATGTCTGCGAAATTCTCTCGCGCTCCGTTTTACCCAATATCCTCGTTGAAATTCTCCAGGTACTCGCGCACCGCCACCATGAACTGGTCAGCGTCCGCGCCATCGATAATGCGATGGTCATAGCCCACGGAGAGACGTATGATGTGGCGCACGGCAATTGAGTCGTTGCCATCTTCATCGGTCACACCCACCGGCTCCTTAACGATGCCGCCCATGCCCAGAATCGCAACCTGCGGCTGCAGGATGATGGGCAATCCGAACTGCGGGCCGTAAATTCCCGGATTGGTAATGGTGATGGTGCCGCTCTGCACGTCGTCCGGCTTTAGTTTTTTGGTGCGCGCGCGCTCGCCCAGATCAACGATAGCGCGTTGTAATCCCACAAAGCTGAGGTTTTCCGCGCCCTTGACCACCGGCACAATCAGCCCCCACTCAAGAGCCACGGCAATGCCGATATTCACGTTCTTGTGATACTGGATTCCATCGCCTACAACCGACGAGTTCATGATCGGCTTGACGCGGATGCCGTGCAGCAGCGCCTTGGCGATGAACGGCAGATACGTGAGCTTCACGCCATTGCGCGCTTCCCAGGACTTGCGGTTCTTCTCACGGAACCTGGCAATGCGCGTCATGTCTACTTTGAAAACCGAATGAACGTGCGCGCTGGTGCGCTTGGATTCCACCATGCGCTCGGCAATCTTCTTGCGCATCGGCGTCATGGGGACAACTTCGCCTGGCACAGTCTGAATTTGTGGTACAGGAACAGGCTGCGTCTGAGTTTGCTGAACCTGCGGCTGCTGCGCTTGCTGTTGCTGAGCCTGGGGCTGCTGCGCGGGGCGCGATGGTGGCGGCGCGCTTACCATCTGCGGTCTGCCTCCGCCTGACGCATGCTGCTGGATAAAGTTTTGAATATCGTTCTTGCTGATCCGTCCGCCCAGACCAGTGCCGGGAACCTGGCTGAGATCAACGTTGTTTTCACGCGCCATGCGGCGCACCAACGGTGATGAGCGCAAACGCTCGCCATCCTGCCCACGATCGCCCGACGGGAAGCTGACGACCGGCTGCGGCTGCTGGGCCTGCGGCGTTGGTTGCGACTGCGAAGCCTGCGGTTGCGCTGTCTGGGGTTGAGAAGTCTGGGGCTGGGCCTGGACTGCCTGCGGCTTTGCCGGAGCAGCTTGTGCCGAGCCGCCTGCTCCGCCGATCACGGCCACCACGCTGTTCACTTGTACGGTCGTGCCTTCCTTGACTTTGATTTCGCGCAGCACCCCGGCGGCAGGCGCGGGAATTTCCGCGTCCACTTTGTCCGTGGAGATTTCAAACAGCGGCTCGTCACGCTGGACTTTGTCGCCAACTTTCTTCAGCCACTTGGTAATGGTGCCTTCAAAAATCGATTCGCCCATTTGCGGCATCACAACGTCAATGCCTGCGCCGCCGTTGGCGCCAGCCGGAGCAGAGCTCTTTTCTTCCTGTACCGGGGCTGATTTTTCTGTAGCTGGAGGCTGCTGGGCCGCAGGCGCGCCATCGGCCTGAGGAGCAGCTTTGGCCGAAGAAGACTGGGCCGGAGCAGATTTTGTTTGAGAGGGCTGGGCGGCCTGTGGCGGAGCTGCCGCTGCGGCGCTGCCTTCAGCATCAATCACGCCCACCACGGTATTTACCTGCACCGTGGCCCCTTCCTTGACCTTGATCTCTTTCAACACGCCGGCCGCGGGCGCGGGAATCTCCGCGTCAACTTTATCGGTGGAAATTTCAAACAGCGGCTCATCGCGCTGGACTTTGTCGCCCGGTTTCTTCAGCCACTTGGTAATCGTGCCTTCAAAAATCGATTCCCCCATCTGGGGCATTACAACATCAGTTGCCATGAGTTCCTTCCACAGGTGTGTTCACGCTGGTTAGATCAACCCTTGATTATAAATCAGCGCGGCGATGGCGTGCGGGCGCTACCGCCCAGTGAGCCACTCATATTGCTCTTTGCTCAGGGGAACCACGGAAAGGCGTCCTTGGCGGACCAGAGCCGAGCCTTCAAACAGCTCACTGGTTTTTATCTCAGCCAGCGTGACAGGATGGGAGATGAGCTTGCCGGCTTTGATCCTGACCTTGGGGACCTTGGGATCAGCGGCATCCACCGACTCAACGGTAGCGGTGCCGACTGCGCTTTTCTGGTCGCCGGTGTGATAGATCACCAGCTTGTCGCCTTTGCTCATGCCACGCAGGTTCTTCACCGCAACAGGATTGGTTACCCCGTCCCAGATGGTGGACTGCTCTTTTTGCAGGTCGGCAAAGCCGTAAACGGTAGGTTCGGTTTTGAGGAGGTAGAACATAGGACAGCTATTATTTCACCATGAAGGCACGGATACGCGGAAAGTTTTCTGAAGACGCAGCCCTTGCGGCCATCCGGGTCGAAAGGGAAATATCTGTTGTTTCCGTTTTTAGTTGTTGAAACCGCCAAAGTGCGCTAGAAACTCTCTATTGTAAAAGGTCATGGCTTTGTCCGGGTGCGTTCCTATTCAAGGAGCGCTGAATTGGCGTGTTCGAGGGAGATACATCGTGGATATAACTAGTCTTAGTACCGACATAGTCGCAGTGGGTGCGCTTGGCACCGCCGCTTTCGGCCTTGTAGATAGTTTCAAGGTCTTACCCGGAGGCGGGATTTCCCGGTTCGGGTTCAAGTACATACGCGCGGCCATCGTTACGCTTACTCCTCCAGTACCATTGTTGGAGAAAACCGAGCTGGGCCGCGACTCCATTCTCTATACTCTTTTATCGCAGTGGATCAACGGTGTAGACAAAGGCAATCAGATCAGCATCGCAAAGTCACTCATCAAACTGCGCTTGACCCCGGATACCGCACCGGCGCTTGCTGCCGCAACAGGAGTGGATGCTGAGATCCTCAAGGGCGTAGCAACGAAGATTCAAAAGGGTAGCGCAGCCGCTTCCAACCCACCGGATCCCAATGGCCTCACGACCCAGGAGTCTGACATTTATGGACGCTTCGATCTGCTCCTCAATACGCTTCTAGACCAGGCCTACCAACGTGCGGACCAGCGTTACAGGAATGTAGCAAAAGTCGCTGCGATTCCAGTCGCACTTGGGTTGGCCTTGGTGGCTGCCGCCTTCATTAATTGGACTAAGTATTGGGAGCCGGCCGTGCTGATCGGTTTGGTTTCCACGCCCATTGCGCCTATCGCTAAAGACATCTCTTCGGCGATAACAACCGCAGCTCAGGCAATTCAAGTCGGAAAGAAATAGACCATGGCAAACTGGTTTCTAAGCACGCGCGCCCAGTCTCACGGCGGGCCTGTCGCCGCAGAGGTCAAGATTATCAATTCAGGTTTGACCGGCAATCTGCTGCCGCAGTTGCAGCAGGCAATTCAGGGCCAAGATGTTTTTTTTGCCGTGCATGGCTTCAATGTCAACCAGAAGGACGGGCTCGCTCACCTGGGCTATTGGCTGGATAATGTGGACGTTGGAAACGCGGTGAAGATCGGTGTCCTCTGGCCCGGCGACTGCTTCGTTCCCATTTTTGTCGATTATGTTGTGGAAGGACATGAAGCCATCAAGTCGGGCGACCTGCTCTCGGCTCTCCTGAACGCCAACTTCACTGGAGCTGTGAATTTGAGTTTTGCCTCCCACTCGCTGGGAGCGCGCGTAGTCTTGCAGACGATCAGACGCTTGAATTTGCACGTTCGTCGCCTTTTGCTGATGGCTGGCGCTATCGAAGACAATTGCCTGACAAATGAATACGCGGATGCAGCCAAAAAGGTCGATCAAATCTCCTTGCTCACTTCAAAACGTGACGCCGTATTGGCCGCCGCATATCCGTTGGGCAATCCCCTACAGGGAATTATTGATCGCGGCCATCCTTATTACCACGCGGCTCTGGGCCGTGAGGGGCCCGCGAATCCAGCGCAGCTTGCTCCACTCCTGCGTTCTGGCTGGGAGATACCGAAGCCGATCGACTATGGCCATCTCGACTACATACCGGGAAGGCCGCTTCCAGACATATACCCGCAACCTTGCGAGATTCCTCCGGATGATCCAGTCCCGCCGCAGGGAACGCCTGCCTCAATGACAGCCGACACGAAGCTCTGGAAACCGGCATTTTCCGCGGCCTTCGCCACCAATCGCTACAAATAGATTGAAGTCGTAATCAGATCGCCCCCCAGCAAAGATATTTCGTCGTCCATCGACGAGTAATGATGAACGTCAAAACTTTCATTGGTCCTCTCGTGCAAGCGCGGAATCGCGACTTCAAACCGGAAACGTCTATAATCGCGAGCGCCATGATTCTGAAACGTTTTTTCACTTTGTCCCTGCCTGCTGTCGCGCTGTTTGTCCTAATCTGCATCTCTCCATCGCAAGCCCAGACAAATGAGAAGCCGCAGAGCGCGCCAAAGTATCCCAACTATCCCAGTGAAACGCCTGACAATCTGAAACCGCCGGGCGGTCCCACCTTCGATTACGAGCGCCGCGAGGTGATGGTCCCTATGCGCGACGGCGTGAAGTTGTACACGGTCGTCCTGGTGCCGCGCAGCGCCACCAAGGCCAAGCCTGCGCCAATCCTGCTGACGCGCACGCCTTACAGCGCGGACGAACTTACGACTCTCGCTCACAGTTCACACCTGGGGCCCACGCTCTGGGGCTATGACAATGCCACGGAAGTGATTGTGGAAGGCGGCTACATTCGCGTGGTGCAGGATGTGCGCGGCAAATACGGTTCCGAGGGCGACTACGTGATGAACCGTCCGCTGCATGGGCCGCTGAACCCCACTCCGGTGGACCACTCAACCGACACGTACGACACCATTGACTGGCTGGTAAAGAACGTACCGGAGAGCAATGGCAAAGTGGGAATCCTGGGCATTTCCTATGACGGATTTCTGCCGCTGATGGCGCTGGTGAATCCGCATCCGGCGCTGAAAGTCTCGGTCCCAATGAACCCCATGGTGGACGGATGGCGCGGAGACGACTGGTTCCACAACGGCGCTTTTCGCCAGCAGAACATGCCTTACATTTACGAACAGGTAGCCACGCGCAAGAACGATGCCAAGTGGTGGATCGACCATTTTGACGATTACGACTTATATATGCAGTCCGGATCGGCCGGAGAGTTGGGCAAGCTGCATGGGCTGGAGCAGATCGGATTCTGGCGTAAGGTGCTGGAGCATCCCAGCTATGACGCGTTCTGGCGCGACCAGGCCATGGACAAAATTCTGGCCGCGCAGCCGCTGAAAGTTCCAGTGATGCTGGTGGACAGCCTCTGGGACCAGGAAGATATTTACGGCGCCATGGCGGTGTACAAGGCCATCAAGCCGAAAGACACAAACAATGACAAAGTTTTTTTGGTAATCGGCCCGTGGCACCACGCACAGGAAATCGGCGACGGAAGCACGCTGGGCGCGTTGAAGTTTAGCAGCGATACGGGGCTGTATTTTCGCCAGCAGATCTTGCGGCCGTTCCTGGACCATTACCTGAAAGACGACATGCCGAAAGCTGACGTACCGCCGGTTTCGGCGTTTGAAACCGGAACCAACACATGGCGCAAGCTCAATGCGTGGCCTTCTGGCTGCGCAAGCGGATGCGCGCCTAAACCCACGCCTCTCTATTTAAATGCGGGGATGAAAGCTGGCTTCTCCGCTCCCAAGGCCGGTGAAGCCGCTTATGAAGAATATGTTTCTGATCCGGCGAAGCCCGTGCCATTCCGCGCGCGTCCCACTCGGCCCGTGGGCTATGACATTGAAAAAGGTTTGACGTGGCCGCTGTGGCTGGTCGACGATCAGCGTGAAGCTTCTGGCCGGACGGATGTATTGGCGTTCACGTCAGACGTTCTCACCGCGCCGATCAAAATCAGCGGTCAGCCGGTGGCGAATCTTGTGGCTTCAACCAGCGGCACGGATTCTGACTGGGTAGTGAAGCTGATTGACGTTTATCCCGATGAAGTTGCCGGCCAGGAGCAGATGGGCGGT